>DAOOFR010000362.1:0-1507 GCA_035415285.1 Opitutaceae bacterium | reverse complement strand
ATCGACGCCGTGGGCCGCCAGCGCGGCGCCGGCCTCGGCGGCGGCAACGACGAGCGCGAACAGACGCTCAACTCCCTGCTCGTCGAGATGGACGGCTTCGACACCACCGAGGGCGTGATCATCATTGCCGCGACCAACCGCCCCGACGTGCTCGACAGCGCGCTGCTGCGCCCGGGCCGTTTCGACCGCCAGGTCATGATCGACCTGCCCGACATGATCGGCCGCGAGCAGATTCTCCGAGTTCACGCGAAGCGGATCAACCTGGGCGACGATGTCGACCTCGCCGAATTCGCCCGCGCCACCGCCGGTCTCTCCGGCGCCGATCTGGCGAATCTCCTCAACGAAGGCGCGTTGCTGGCCGCCCGGCGCAACAAGAAGAAGGTCGAGCGCATCGACATCGAGGATGCGCGCGAGAAGATCCTCTTCGGCCGCGAACGCCGCCGCATGATGGACGACGCGGAGAAGCGCATGACCGCCTGGCACGAGGCCGGCCACGCCCTCATCGGCACGGTGCTCGAGGACGACAAGAACCAGCTCCACAAGGTCACGATCCTGCCGCGCGGCCGCGCGCTCGGTATGGCCATGTACCTGCCGAAGAAGGAAGTGCTCAGCCTCGGCAAGAAGCAGATTCTCAACCGCATCGCGATGGCCCTCGGCGGCCGGATCGCCGAGGAGATCGCCTTCGACGACATCTCCAACGGCGCCTCCAGCGACATCCAGCAGGTCACCAAGCTCGCCCGCCACATGGTGTGCGACTGGGGCATGAGCGAGCTCGGCCCGATCGCCTACGGCGAGAACAGCGACACAATCTTCCTCGGACGCGAGATCTCGCGCAGCGAGAACTTCAGCGAGGCCACGGCCCAGAAGATCGACGCGGAGGTGCGCCGCATCGTCGACGAGCAGTACGCCCGCGCCACCGCGATCCTCACGGAGCGCCGCGCCGCGCTCGACGGCATCGCCGAGGCGCTGCTCCAGTACGAGACGATCGAGGGCAAGCACGTGATGGAGATCATCAAGGACGGCCACATCTCCTCGCCGGTCGTGCATACCTTGCCTCCGGTGCTTGCCGAGTCGTCGGCCAAGCCCGAGTCCAGCAAGCGCATCTCCTCGAACGATCTGCCCGCCGCGGGCGCCGCGCCGGCGGCGACGTAGGCGTCGTCGACGGAGACCGAAACCCTTTCGAACGGCGCGGACGCTCGTCCGCGCCGTTTGCGTTTTCCGGTGCCGAGTGACGGTTCGCTCGGACGCGTGGCCGATACGCTTCTGGAGGGCGAGCGCGTGCAGGGCGCGCTCCTGGCGACTGAACCCTTCCGCCGAATCGAGTTTCTGGAGCGGTAACGAAGGGAACAAAGGCACTGCGGACCCAAGGAAACGAGCGCCGCAGGCTCGGCGGGCTTCCCTTCATCTGCCAGGTGAAGACCGAGCCCCCGGATTGTGACTACCAATAGGCGTCAGAACGCACGGGGGGATCGGATCGTATTCCGAGGCTTCTCGTGCCGCCTTTGGG
>DAOOFR010000361.1:0-1558 GCA_035415285.1 Opitutaceae bacterium | reverse complement strand
CGGCGTGTTGCCCGATAGAGCGAAGAAATAGTGGATGTTAGCAGGCCAAGTTAAATCGGGTCACAGACGCAGACTGGCCGGAATGACGCCAAAATGCGGCCAAAGTGGCCCAATGCGGTCGAAACTCGCTCCAGGAGGCGCGCGAGTGATTGCGTGACGGTGGCAGAAGTGTTCCGGAGGAGGATCCGGAGGTTCTGGAGGGTGGCGATGAGCAGGTCCTGGATGCGCTGGCGCCACAACCCGCGCCACCGTGCGCGCTTGAAGCCGTGATTGTTGGCCGCGTCGGCGAAGTTGCGCTCCTGGAGATGCTGTCGCCGCTTGCGGTCGAGTCTGGCCGCCGGGCTCGCGGCCTGCCTGCGCGCCCGATCCAGCAGATCCTGTTCGGGGTGGCGCTTGAGCGTGCGGCCGATCTTTGAGCGGGTGCACTCCGGCCGCAGTGGGCAGGCGGCGCACGCCGCGGCCCGGGCGATGTACTCGTAGTGGCCGCGGCCGACGCAGAATTTTCGGCGGCGGAGCTCCTCGCCGGCGGGGCAGATGAACACGTCCCGGCACCTGTCATAGCCGAAAGCCTCCACGGGGAAAATGCCCTCGCGCCGGGGGTGGTTCTGCTGCGTGGCGGCCAGGTCGGCCATGTGGGTTCGCATCCCCAGCTTCTGGCATTCGGTGTAGTTCTCCACCGTGCCGTATTTGCTGTCGGCGACCACGGCCTTGGGCAGTTGCCCGATCCGCTCCCGGTGCTGCCCCAGAAGGTTGGGCAGCTCGTGGGCCTCGTTGATCGCCCCGGTGGTGGTGCTCACCGCGGTGATGACGCCCGCTTTGCCGTCGATCCCCCGGTGGTTCTTGTAGCTGGGCACCGCCTTGCCTCCCGCATGTTTTGCCAGCGTCGCATCCGGATCGGTCGTGCTCACGTGGGTCGCGTTGGTGCCCCCGGCCGGAGCCTCATCCGCCGGTTCTCCTTCATCGAGCCTCCCCATCGCCTCTCGCATCTTGCGCACGGTCGCCGCCGGCAGTTCCCTGATGGAGTTCTTGCTGGCATCGGCGCGCACCAGGCTGGCGTCCACCAGCAGCTTCTCCCCATCGATCAATCCCGCCCCAATGCACAGGCGGAGCACCCTCTCGAAGAGCCTCTCAAAGAGCCCGGTCCCCCACCGCCTCCGCGCCTTGGATAGAACGCTGTGGTCGGGCACCTCGTCGTCCATGCCGTAGCCCAGGAACCACATCCAGTCCAGCCGCTCCGGTATGGTGCGCATCAGCTCCCGCTCGCTTCGCACGTCGTAGAGGAACAGCAGCAGCATCATCTTGAGGATCACAACCGGGTCGACCGAGACGTTGCCCCTCGTCCCGTAGCGCCCCTTGACCTCCCGGTAGACGAAGCCCATGTCCACCAGCCTCTCGATCTGGCGCAGCGGGTGGTCGGCCCTCACCCGCCGATCCAGGTTCACGTTGTAGCTCCACAGGCGGGGTTGCTTGCTCTGGTGGCCCATCATGGCGTCGATACCTTACCATCTACTGTACCCAAACACAAGAAAAATCAGCCCGATTTGGGCAACACGCCGTT
>DAOOFR010000360.1:0-1566 GCA_035415285.1 Opitutaceae bacterium | reverse complement strand
GCATATTGAAAGGCAACCTCTCTGACTTCGATGTTCTTAAGGTCGTAGCTGCCGCCCAGAACCGGAAGCTGAATAAATGCGTAGCACTGATTCTGTCCGAGAGTTTTCCCCGCAGCGACCAAACGGTCGACCAACGGTATCATGAGCCAGTCATTGGCGTTGTTGCCTTGGTCGAGGCGGTCGCAGCACTGGTCGTGTGAGTCAGCCAAGCAAGTGAGGCTTCCGTCGTCCAGTCGCAGTAGGTGAATCTTCCCATCTTCGGTCTTCAGGAAGAGATCCCCAAATCGATTCATGACCCAGACAGTGAACGTATTTGGCAGATGCCAGTGCCACGTCTCTACCAGCTTCGGCCAATCGAAAGACGAGCAGTCGATCAGATAGTCATGGATGTTCATCTCGTTCGCTGTTCCCAGCCTCACAGCCCGTAGCGCTCGAGGCGGCGGTAGAAGGCGCTGCGGCTGAGGCCGAGGGCTTCGGCGGCTTTGCGGGCGTTGCCTTCGTGGCGGGCGAGGGCCTTCTTGATCAGGAACGCCTCCACTTCCTCGAGACTCATGTCGTCGACGCGGGCGGCGGCCTCGGCGCCGGCCTGCAGGCCGAGATCGGCGGCGCGGATCGCCTTGCCCGGGCACATGAGCACGGCGCGCTCCACGGCGTGGTCGAGCTGGCGGACGTTGCCGGGCCACGGGCAGGCTTTCATGGCGCCGATCGCGCTGTCCTCGAAACCGGTGATGGCCTTGCGGTAGTGCTCGGTGTGCTCCTTGAGAAAGTGGTGCGCGAGCAGCGCGATGTCCTCGGGGCGCTCGCGCAGGGGCGGCAGGTGGATCTCGATCGTGTTGAGGCGGAAAAGCAGATCTTGGCGGAACTTGCCGGCGGTGACCTCGGCGTTGAGGTCGGAGTTGGTGGCGGAGATGATGCGGACGTTGGTGCGCTGGGTCCGCGAGGAACCGACGCGTTCGAACTCGCCGGTCTCGAGGGTGCGCAGGAGCTTGTTCTGCTGGGCCAGCGGGATGTTGCCGATCTCGTCCATGAAGAGGGAGCCGCCGTCGGCCAGCTCGAAGCGGCCGGCGCGGTCGGCCTTGGCGTCGGTGAAGGCGCCCTTCACGTGGCCGAAGAGCTCGCTCTCGAAGATGCCCTCGGGCAGGCCGCCCATGTTGACGGTGAGCAGCGGCTTGCGCGCGCGCGGCGAGACGGCGTGAAGTGCTTCGGCCACGACGCCTTTGCCGGTGCCGTTCTCGCCGGTGATGAGGATGTTGGCATCGGAGGGGCCGACACGGGAGATGAGCTCGAGCACGGGGCGCATCGCGGGGGAGTCGGCGATGAGCTTGGGGCCGCCCTTGCCGCGGAGGACCTCGTTCTCCTGCTCGAGGCGCTGGTAGCGGCGCACGGCGGAGGCGAGCTCGACCTGGGTAGCGACGGTGGCGAGCAGGCGGGCGTTGTCCCAGGGCTTGGTGATGAAGTCGCGGGCGCCGCGGCGCATGGCCTCGACGGCGACATCGACGGTGCCCCACGCGGTGATGACGACGACGGGCAGCGTGGCGTCGAGATTGTGGATGCGCTGGAGCAGGT
>DAOOFR010000359.1:0-1579 GCA_035415285.1 Opitutaceae bacterium | reverse complement strand
GCTTGTTCCAGCCAACGCCGGGCGGCGGCGGTGAGTCCGTCATCCTCGCCCGAGACCGACCACCCGCGCTGCGCCAGCAGCATCGCCAACGGCGTCATGCCGGTGCCGCCCACGCCGACCAGGTGGCAGTGGCGGACCGGGCGGCCGAAGAGCGGCTGGAGCTGGGGCGGCTGGTTCATGCGGCTTTTTGCGCGGGCTCCGCCCCGTCGGCCGCCGGCAGGCCGGCGAGCGCGAGCAGGTCGTCGATCATCGCGTCGAGCGAGTTCTCCTGGTCCATGCGGGCGAGGTTGTCGCGGAACTTGCGGAGCAACCAGTCGTTGAAGACGAGGTCCTGCACCTCCTTGGTGAGGCCGGCGAGGTGCCGCTGGTCGACGACCAGTCCCCCGCCCTGCTGCTCGAAGAAGAACGCGTTGGCCGCCTGGTGGTTGTCGGCGGCGTGCGGGAAGGGCACGAGCACGGCCGGCGTGCCGGTGCGCGCCAGCTCGGCGAGCGTGCCGGCGCCGGAGCGCGAGACCACGAGGTCGGCGCACGAGAGCAGCTCCGCCATGCGGTCGCAGAACGGGACGAAGTACGATTTCACCACCGCGCCCTCGCGGGTGTGCAGGACGCGCTCCTCCCGGCCGGCACGTTTGCCAGGACCGGATACGCAGAAGAGCTGCACGCCATCGAGCGCGAGCGGCGCGAGGTTCTGCTCGGCCCAGTCGTTGAGCGCGGAGGCGCCCTGGCTGCCGCCGAGCACGGCGACCAGCCGGCGCGCCGGCTCGATCCCGAGCGCCTGCAGCGCCGCGCCGCGGGGGAAGCGCCGGAACTCGCGGCGCACCGGCAGCCCCTGCGCGCGGACGGTGCCGCCGCGGGCGCTGCGCAGGCGCACGCCGGCGGGCAGATAGACGCGGCGGGCGAACCGGCTGAGCAGGCGCACGGCGCGCCCGGGCACGCGGTTGGCCTCGTGCAGCGCGACGGGGATCCGGCGCATCCGCGCAGCCAGCACGATGCTCGCCGTGGTGAAGCCGCCGAAACCGACCACGGCCGCGGGGCGGACCGACTGGAGATGCTTCAGGCCGAAGGCGAAGCCGGCGCTCTGCTGGTAGAGGAAACGCACCAGACCGAGCGGGCTCGAGGCGAGCGGCGCGGCCGGGATGCGGGCGAGCTTGAGCCACGGGTACTTCTCCACCAGCCGCGCATCGACCTGCTTGTGCGAGATGAGCAGATGCGGCTCGTGGCCGCGCGTGGCGAGGCCCTCGGCCAGCGCGATGCCGGGCGCGAGATGGCCGCCGGTGCCGCCGCAGGCAATGAGGACACGGCTCACGCGCTCACCTCCATCAGCGCGCGGCTCGGCGCGAGATTGGGCCGGCTCCAGGCGCGACGAGTGTTGAAGAGCAGGCCGATGATGCACCCCATCAACAGCAGGTTCGAGCCGCCGTAGGAAATGAACGGCATCGACATGCCCTTGGTCGGCAGCGAACCGGTGACAACGCCGAGGTTGATGATCGACTGCAGCACGAGCAGCAGGAGCGAGCCGGCGACCAGCAGATAGCCGAAAAGGTTGGGCGCGCGGCGCAGGTGGGCCAGCCCTGCCCAG
>DAOOFR010000358.1:0-1582 GCA_035415285.1 Opitutaceae bacterium | reverse complement strand
GAATGCAGCGAAAACGACAAACGGCTGCGAGGCTAATGTGGTGCCAGTAGCCGTTGGTCGGCGATGTGGCCACGGGCTGTTCCGGCGCCGCGGGGATCGTTGCTCTCACGCGCAGCGCTACGGGGAGGCGGAGGCTACTGGGCGGCGACGAAGTCGGGGACGGTGCCGGTGTCGGCACTCTGGTAGGCGAGCTGGATGAGCTGGAGAGTGTGGCGGGCGTCGCAGAGATCGGAGGCGGGCGGCGTGCCCTCGAGGATGAGTGCGGAGAATGCGCGGGCCTGATTGACAAACGAGTTGCTGTAGTCCGTGTCCGCGTCGCGGCGCTCGCCGTTGACGTAGAGGGCATCGGTGACTTCGAGCGAGCCCTCCGTGCCCACAAGGCGGATGCCATCGACGGCGCTGCCGCGGTTGTTGGTCCAGGTCTGGAGGATGGAACCGAGGGAGCCGTCGGCGTAGCGGAGCTGCACGTGGCCGACATCCTCGCCCTCCATGCCGGTGAGGACGAGGCGGCTCTTGTAGGCGTGGAGCGAGACCGGGCAGCCGCGCAGGAAAAGCGACTGGTAGACCTGGTGGTGCCCGCTGTCCATGAGTGCGCCGCCGCCGCCGAGGGCGAGCTTGGCGCGCCAGCCCTGCGCGTGCTCGGGCGAGATGGTGTGGTTGCTGGCGAACGAGCCGAAGACGATCCGGCCGAGCGCGCCGCTGGCGACGACCGCGCGGGCGGCCTGCACCGCGCCGCGGTAGACGAAGTTGTGTGCGGGCATCACGGGCACGCCGGTGCGGGCGACGCTGGCGCGGATGGTGTCGTAGTCGGCGAGGCTGAGCACGACGGGCTTCTCGACGAGCACGGGCTTGCGCGCCTCCTGGGCGCGGAGGATCTGGGCGAGGTGCTCGGTGTTGCGGCTGCCGAGGACGAGGGCGTCGATCTCCGGATCGGCGACCATCTGCTCGTAGGTGGCGAACGCGCGCAGGCCGAACTCGGCGGCGAGGCGGTCGCGGCGGGCGGGATCGGAGAGCGCGCAGACGCCGGTGATGGCGGCATGCGGGTTGGCGGCGAAGCCGCGGAGGTGGAAGGGGGCGATGAAACCGGTGCCGACGAGGCCGAGACGGAGTTTCTTCATGGGAAGGGAGTGGAAGGTGATGGGTGATCGGTGACGGGTGATGGGAGGACGGCCGAGGGAACCATTCTGCCGTGCGGCAGAACACACTGATGGGCACCAATTCGGAGTAGAGAATGTGGAAAACTGGAAACAGGCAGGAACAGGGAGGAGGACGACGGAGAAGGAGGAATCTGGAACTCAGGGTAGACGCGCGCCGGGGAGCGGCCTTGCGGGAAAGCAACACGGCTGAGCGAGCGGGGCGGAGAGTGACCATTCTGCCGTACGGCAGAACACGGATGGGCACGGATGACCGGAGAACGATCCGTGGACATCCGTGAAATCCGTGGTTTCTGGTTCATGTTGCTTGAGAGGGAAGCAGGAATCGGAGGTCCGAAAAGGAGCAGGGGCTTCCAGCCCGTGATGTCTGATCGGTGCGAGCAGTTCGGCATCGGATCGGCGTTCATCTGCGCCCATCTGCGATTCCA
>DAOOFR010000357.1:0-1588 GCA_035415285.1 Opitutaceae bacterium | reverse complement strand
GCCAGCAGGTCGAGGCCGACGCCGCCAAGCGCGCCGAAGGCTGAGGCGGGCGTGCCGCAGTCCCCCGTAGGGTGCGACCTCGGTCGCACCGCTGCTGCGGAGCGATATCCGGACGGTGCGAGCCAGCTCGCACCCTACGATGGAAATCCAACGGCTTGGGGCGCCCCGACCTGCGACATCAGCAAGGCTGCGCGGCTCCGCCTCCCAGCTACGTGGCGCCGGTCGCAATGCCGGCGATCCCGCTCTCGCCCCGCGGCCGAACCGCTGCGGGGCGAGACGTTCTCGTAGGTCGACCATTGCGGGCGACTTGGTGAAGGACTTCGCGCGTCGGCTGTGAGCGCGGAGCCGGGCGGGGCGGGCTGAAGCACCGCCCCACGCGCAGGCGTGATGCGGCCCGCGGAGCGTCCCGGCGCCGGTGACCGGCCGGCGCGTGCGGCGTGCGCGATTCCCGGAAACTGGGATTGTCGGGAACGAACCGGCTCTGTTACGGATCTGTGGCGAACCCGATGACCGAACGGTCCCACAGCTTTCTCCGCAGGCACCGCCATCTGCTCATCCTGCTGATCTACCCCCTGTATTTCTGGGGGTTTCAGTATGTGGAGCATGCCGTGCCGGTGGCGAAGTACCTCATGTATTTGCCGGCCGACGACTACATTCCGTTCGTGCCGGTCGCCATCTATCCGTACCTGTTCTGGTATCTCCAGATCGCGGGGGCGATCGTCTATCTGGGCTTTGCCAACCCCAAGGGCTTCGTGCAGCTCATGCTCTTCCTCTACATCGGCATGGGCGTGAGCTACGGGATCTATCTCCTCTGGCCCAACGGCCAGAACCTGCGGCCCGCGTTGGCGGCGCTCGGCGAGGGCTGGCACTACGACCTGATCCGCTGGCTCTACAGTGTGGACACGCCGACCAATTCGAACCCGAGCATGCACGTCATCGACTCGATGGCGGTGTACCTCGCGTTGAAGCGGGACCGGTGGCTGTCCGGCCGGCGCGGGTTCCAGGTGGCGAATCTTGTGCTGAACGTCGTGATCATCGCCTCGACGGTGCTCGTGAAGCAGCACTCGATCATCGATGTGATCTGCGGCCTGGCGTTCTCGTGGGTGCTCTACCTCGCGATCATGCGCCACGATCTGCTCAGCCGCGCGTTGCAGTATTTCCGGGAGCCGCGGCCGGCGGCGTCGGAACCGGAGACCGAGGTCGCACTCGCGGAGGTCGCGCTCGAGGAGAAGGAATAGGGGCCGCTCAAGTAGGACCGGTCTTCGACCGGTCTCGATGGGCTCGGGCCGGAGCAGCCGGCGTGGGCGCGGACGTGCGGGTACTGCGTGCGAGCGTGCGGGCCGACGCGTGGGCGAGGGCGCTCGAACGCACGGCAGGGGCGGCGCCGCTGGGGTCCAGTCGGAGACTGGACCTACGAGCCGAGCAGCTTGAGCAAGTAGCCGGCCGCTTCGCGACCGGCCACCCGCTGGGCGTAGTGGCGTTGGCGTTCGGCGATCTCGCGCCAGCGGCGGGAGTTGTCGGCGAGCAGGTCGGCGTGTCAGCGGTCACTCAAAACCAGCCAGGAAGGGTCGAATCAAAACCAGCCACT
>DAOOFR010000356.1:0-1590 GCA_035415285.1 Opitutaceae bacterium | reverse complement strand
GCGCGCGGCTCGAGATGGATGTCGGAGGCGCGGCGGCGGAGCGCCTCCTCGACGATGTGCTGGACCAGGCGCGCGATCGGCGCGGCGGCGTCTCCTGCGGTCGCGGCCCCGCCGATCGGTTCCGCGGTCGCCGCGGTCGGCGCGCGCACCGGCGCGTAGTGAATCGCCAAAGCCGCACGGATCGCCTCGGCCGGCGCCAACACAGGATCGAGCGCGGCCTGCGCCTCCTGGCCAATCGCCTCGAGCGCGGGATGGAAGGGATCCGCCACCGCCACCCGCAACACCGCGCCGCGGCGCGCCAGCGGCAAGGCCCCGGCGCGCTGGGCGGTCTCGCGCGAGACCGCGGCCAAGGCGGCCGGCTCCGGAGCCAGCTCCGCGGCGGCGAGCACCGGCAGGGCCAGCGCCTCACCCAGCAGCGCGACCGCCGACTCCACGGGCACCGCGCCCGCTTCGCCCAGCAGGTCGATCAGCGGCGGCCGGCTGGCCGCCGGAACCTGGAGCCGCCCCCGCACGATCGCCGCGGCCTCCGGTCCGAGGAGGTGGCGTTCCTCGGCCAGGCGGACGACGTTTTCGATGGTGGCTTGCACGGCGGACGCGATACGCGGTCTCTCGTGCGGTCCCTCCAGCTCAGCGATTGAGCCCCATCAGGAACTCGACGTTCGACTTCGTTTTCTTGAGACGGCTGATGACCATCTCCATCGCCTCGGTGCCGGGCAAGCCCTGCATCGAGCGGCGCATCGAGAAGATGCGCTGGAGTTCGTCGGGGTGGTAGAGCAGCTCCTCCTTGCGGGTGCCGGAGCGGTCCATGTTCACCGCGGGGAAGATGCGCTTGTTGACCAGGTCGCGGTCGAGGTGGAGCTCCATGTTGCCGGTGCCCTTGAACTCCTCGAAGATGACCTCGTCCATCTTGGAGCCGGTGTCGATGAGCGCCGTGCCCACGATGGTGAGACTGCCGCCGCCCTCGATGTTGCGGGCGGAGCCGAAGAAGCGCTTCGGCTTCTGCAGCGCGGTGGTCTCGAGGCCGCCGGTGCCGATCTTGCCGCTGTTGCCGGTGAGGTTGTTGTAGGCGCGAGCCAGGCGCGTGATCGAGTCGAGCAAGATGACAATGTGCTCGCCCTGCTCCACCATGCGGCGCGCGCGCTCGACGACCATCTCCGCGCAGTGCACATGGCTCTCGGGGGACTCGTCGAACGTGGAGCTCACGACCTCGCCCTTGGTGTGGCGGCGGAAGTCGGTCACCTCCTCGGGACGTTCGTCGACGAGCAGGATGATCAGCTTCACCTCGGGGAAATTGTCCGAGACGGAGTTGGCGATGTTCTGCATCAGCACCGTCTTGCCGGTGCGCGGCGGCGCGACGATCAGACCGCGCTGGCCGAAGCCGATCGGGGTGACGATGTCGACCAGGCGCATCGAGATGTCCTTCGACTCGGCCCCAGGGACCTCGAGCAGGATGCGTTTGAGCGGATAATACGGCTCGAGCTCCTCGAACGGCGTGACGGTCGCCAGCAACTCGGGCGCACGGCCCATCGCGGAGACGATCTTCACGGCGGCCGGGCAACGCTCGTTCTCCTGGGGCGCCTGCACCTGCAC
>DAOOFR010000355.1:0-1638 GCA_035415285.1 Opitutaceae bacterium | reverse complement strand
TTCTTCTCCGTTGTCCGTGCTCCGCGCTCTCTGCGTCTCCGCGTGAGAAACCGGTTGCCGGTGGTCGGTGATCGGTTTGGCCGTAGCGATGCGCGTGAGCGCATCGATGCCCGGCGTGTCCAATCCATGGCCACGAAGAGGCCGCAGCAGGCCCAAGCGGGAGAGCCGTTTTCGTGGGTTTTCGTGCCTCGGCGTGGCGAATCGTTCCGTTTGTCGCCTCCGGGGCCCTGGTGCCCGCGCGCGGGACGGTTTTCGCCGCGGGTGCGAGTTTCCGCGGATAATGGGCTTTACTCGCGTGCAGCGAGTCCGCACAACCGACGTTTTCAACCAACACCGACACCCATGGGAAACCTTAAGAAGAAGCGCCGTCTGAAGATGGCGAAGCACAAACGCCGCAAGCGCCTGAAGGCGAATCGCCACAAGAAGCGTACCTGGCAGAAGTAGCCCCCATCGGTGGGTCGCGGGCGTCGTGCACAACGGCGCCCTTTTGTTTTTGCGGGGGCGGTGCGCGGGAAGCAATGCCGCGCAAAAAACGCTGTCAAAACCCCGCGGGTGATGATGGTTTTGGTTTTAGGCCTTGAGAGTTGGGCCGATTTTTACGAAATAGGGTGAACGTTCCAGCCATGCTTTCGCGCTGACCGTGGTCGACGCCCTCGCTCCCATCCCATGCTTTTCTCCGGAAAATCCAGCGGTTACTTCGTCGAGATCAATGAGTATTCGAGCCTTGTGGCGCGGACCAGTTCGCTGACCGCCCCCCTGGTGATCGAGAAAGTGGAGGAGGTGCCCGGGCAAGGCTTGCCCGCCATCGGCGCGCTGTTCGACAAGGTCGCCGGCCCGCGGCGCATCGGCACCTATCGGCATGCCGTGTGCGGCATCTCGCCGGAGCGGCGCTTCATCCGCCGGGCTTCGGTGGACCCGAAACGTGCGAAGGAGACGGCCTATCTCGAGGAGATCCTCACCACGCAGTTCCGCGCCGAGCCGGAGAAGATGATCTTCGCGATCGTGTCCGCCGCAGACGGGAGCCTGATCGACCCGAACTCCTCCGCGGTGAAGGAAGTGGTTTTTTGCGGCAGCTACACCGAGGATTTTGCCCAGGCGCAGGACACCCTGCTCGCCGCGGGCATCTATCCGGAGCGGCTCGAGATCGGCTCGGTCGGCATCCTTGGCGCGATGCAGGGCGTGTTGACGACGCAGGATATCAAGACGCCGACCTTGGTCCTGGAGATCGGCCGCGAGACGACCAACTGCTACATCGTGACCGGCACCGGCGTCGACCTCGCCCGCCCGATGCCCCATGGCATCAACTCGATGATCCCGATCGCCCAGAAGGAGATGGGCCTGCGCGACGAGGAGGCTGCCGCCAAGCTTCTCTTCTCGAACACCTTCGATTTCACCGGCATGGGGCCGAACCTCGTCAAGCGGGTCCTCAAAGAACTTCAGTCCTCGATCGGCTTTTTCGAAGTCCAGACCGGCCAGTCGATCGGCCAGCTCTACTGCTCGGTCCAGCCGCCGGGATTCACTTGGCTGAGCGGCACGTTGGCCAGCGCCCTCGGGGTGTCGCAGCTTTCGCTCGACCTCAAGCCGTGGCTGGGCAAGCAGGGGATCAAGTTCGCCCCCGGCGTGTGCCCCGAGGTGATT
>DAOOFR010000354.1:0-1651 GCA_035415285.1 Opitutaceae bacterium | reverse complement strand
GGCCCACGGGACGGGGAGGGACAATCGTGTCGGAGACAGAACTCATCGCCGTCTGGAATCGCGCGCGGCGCGACCTGATCCTCTCGCAACTCGCTCCGACCGCGCTGCTCGGGTTCTCGATCCTGCTGCTGATCCTCGGGTTGGCCGACGCGGACTTCGCGGTGCGTATCGCCGCGGTGGGAATCCTTCTGGCCTCGGGTGTGCTCGGTGTGCTGGCTCAGTTCTCGGCGGCCAGCGAGGCCGAGGCTGCCGGTCGTGACCTTCGGGACGCCGGCTCATCGGCGGTGGCAGCGCGGATCGCGACGTCAGCCCGGTGGCTGTGGGTCGCGAAGTTCGTCACGCCCCTGATCTTCACGGGCGTGTTCGCGGCTCTGATCGTCGCGCTCTTCGTCTAGCGCAGCTCCCCGCGGGATGCGCCGGCCGCGCGCGCCGCGATCCCCGCCAGCAGCAGCCCGAGTGCGCGGTCGTAGTTGCCGGTCTCGCCGTACACGCCCAGGGCGGGGGATCCCGCCGACGCGAATGAGACCCAGCCGTAGTTGAGGGCGAGGAGCGCGCTGAAGGCCGCGATGGCATCCGCATCCACGATTCCGCCCCGGGCGAGGGCGACGAACACCGCTTCACCGATGCGGTTCGCCCCGGGTCCCGGGTCGGGATGGCTGAACAGGGGAGCGATCGCCCAGGAGTTCTCCAGCAGCGTCAGGCTGTGCGACTCGGCGATCGTGCGCAGATCGGCGAGCCAGTCGCCCGTGGGCTCGGGCAGGCCGACCCGCAACAGCACGCGATCGAGCATCGCCTCGACGAGGTCGTCTTTGGTGGGGAAGTAGCGGTACAGCGCCATGGCGGATGACGCGACCTCCGCCGCGACGGCGCGCATCGTGAGCGCATCCCAACCCTGAGTCGCAACGCGTTCGGCGGCGTCGAGGATCTCGGCCTCGGTGAGCGAGCCGCGGGCCCGGCGCGAACGGGGAACTGACTCTGGCGCATCCATGATGTACAGTGTACGCTACCTCGTAATGTACAACGTACGCTTTCTGAAAGGAGCACCGATGTCCCCGCTTCGCTGGGCCTTCACCATCATCGCCTTCCCCCTCGGCGGCCTCGCGGCCGTGCAGCTGGGCAGCACCCAGGGCGGCTTTCTGTCCGCGGCCCTCGCCGGTCTCGTTGCCGGGGCAGTGCTCGGCACCGCTCAGTGGCTTGCGCTGCGGCCGGCCGTGAGTGCCTACTGGATCGCAGCCACCGCCGCCGGACTCGCCTTGGGCGCCGGCCTTGGCGCCACCGTGACTGCCGGGCAGACCTCGGCCGGAGCTCTCGTGATCTATGGCCTCGTCGCCGGCGCCGTGACGGGCGGTGCACAGGCCGCGCTACTGCGCCGTGGCGCCGCGAAAGCCGCCCTGTGGATGCTCGTGGTCGCCGCATCGTGGGCCGCCGCCTGGTTCATCACCGCAGCGGTCATCGTGGATGAGCAGCGCGGATACGTCACCTTCGGACTCTCCGGCGCTGCCCTCGTCACAGTCGCCACTGGACTCACCCTGCGGCTCATGCTGGGCGCGCGCGCTCCACGTGCTGCGGTGGCCGAGGTCTCCGCATGATGATCGGCACGGGAATCCTGCTGATCGCGCTGCCGATCCTGTTCAACGTCTTCTTCGCGGCG
>DAOOFR010000353.1:0-1732 GCA_035415285.1 Opitutaceae bacterium | reverse complement strand
CCGGGTCCAGGGGAATCGCTTCTCGATGTCGGCTGTGGCACGGGCTTCTTCACGCGCGCCCTCGCTTCCGCGACAGGCGGCCCGGTCACCGGCGTCGATGTCAATCCGGAATGGGTGGCGTATGCGCGTCGTCAGGGTACCGGCAAAGCGTCCTACGAGGTCGCCGACGCACGTGCCTTGCCGTACGAAGCCGCAAGCTTCGACCTCGTCGTGTCGGTCACGGCACTGTGTTTCATCGAGGAGGAGCGGGCTGCCGTTCGCGAGATGGTCCGCGTTGCGGGTCGGCGGGTCGCGATCGGCCTGCTGAATCGTCGCAGCCTCCTTTGGTTTCGGGAGGGGAGACGTGGCGGCCGCGGAGGTTACAGGGGTGCCCGCTGGCACACACCCAGAGAGGCGGCCGACCTGTTCACAGGTTTGCCTGTGCGGCTTCTTCGAGTCCAGACTGCGATACATCTTCCGGGGGGCGGGCGGCTCGCGCGGATCATGGAGCGCCTATGGCCGCGGTGGGTTCACACAGGCGCGTTCATTCTTGTGGTGGCGGACAAGGTCGCAACCAGCGATGAGCCACCGGACAACAACATGCAGCGGACGGCGCTGCGCGCGGCCGCTGATGCCGAGCGTTAGATCACAGAACATCATCGCCAGGGAGGACACTCATGCCCGCGTATCTGATCGTGGAGCACATCATCACCGATGAGGCCAAGTTCGAGGAATACAGGACCAAGGCAGGGCCGATGATCGCCAAGTACGGCGGGCGCTACCTGACCAAGGGCGGCAGCCACAAGTTCCCTGAGGGCGGTCACTGGAAGCCAGAGCGCGTGGTGATCATCGAGTTCCCAGACATGGACTCCCTCGACCGCTGGTACAACGCGCCCGAATACCAGCCGCTGATCACTCTGCGGAAGGAGTGCACCAGCGATCTGGATATGCTCATCACTCTCGAAGGTGTCTGAGATCTCGGCACAGTCCGTGATGGCGTGAGACGGCTGTAGCCCAACCCGCCGATCGACCGGGCAGCCGCAAGCCGCGTTGGCGGATTCCTCGGTTGCCATGCTCCGTCGGCCGCCGGTCATCGGCGGCGTGCGTTCGGCAGAACCCAAGGTGTAGCGTGACAGCGGACCGGGAATCATGTAATATGATTCTCAGATGTCCGCCGAGGAGTCGTCTCATGTCCGACGTGACCGTGACCCAAGTCGCCCGCAACTTCGCCGAGTACATCAACCGCGTCGCCTACCGGCGCGAGTCGTTCACCCTGCTGCGCGGCAAGAAGCCGCTGGCCGAGCTGCGTCCGCTGCCCACCGGCACTCGTCTCTCCGAGCTGCCCGGCCTGCTCGCCTCGCTGCCGCGGCTCACTGAGGCCGAGGCCGACGAGCTGGCGGCGGACCTCGACGCCGCCCGCGATGAGCTCGGCGCGGTCCGGGACGCATGGCAGTCCTGATCGACGCCAGCATCCTCGTCGAGGCGGAGCGCGGCCGCCTTGGGCTGGAGACCCACGTCGCGCGCCACGGCGAGGACGATGCCTTCCTTAGCGTCATCACCGCGAGCGAACTGCTCCACCGCGTCCATCGCGCCGCCCGGCCTGATGCGCGCGCCCGCCGCTCGGCGTTCGTCGAGGGCGTGCTCGAACGCTTCCCGCTGCTCGCCGTCGACCTCGCCTGCGCCCGCGCTCATGCGCAACTCTGGGCCGAACTCAGTCGCGCTGGGACGTTGATCGGCCCACACGACCTGTGGC
>DAOOFR010000352.1:0-1773 GCA_035415285.1 Opitutaceae bacterium | reverse complement strand
GCGCGACGATGGCCACCAGCGAGCTGTGCGACAGCCGCGGCATGGCCCGCGCCCTCGAGGCAGCCTATGCCGGGATGGTGCAGCGCTGTCTTGCCGGTTGATGGTTCTCGGTCCGTTGGAAAGTCGAAAAATCCCACTCCGAGTTTTCGGGGTGTTGGCGGTGACGACAGGAAGCAGCGATCTGTTACTTGCGCGTCAGGCCGATAAAGGCCTCCACTGTCATCCCAGCCGCCCGAATCAGGCTTCGCAACGTGCCCGGGGCGATTTTGCTGTGATCGGGCACCGACAGGGCGCCCAACTCCCTTCCTTGACCAAAATCATGTGGCTGCCCTTCTGGCGCACCAGTTCCCAACCGTCCCGGCCGGAAGCCTTCGCCACCGCACGTCCGCTTAGTTCGGGTAGAGTGGGCATCAAACAGTCACTTCCACCTGTCGGGTTTCGATGGTCAACGGCAGGCCGCGTTCGGCGCGCACCTCCAGACAAAGCTCAATGGCTTCTCGGATGTTCTTGAGCGCGGAAGGCTTGGTTGCCCCTTGGCTGATGCAACCGGGAATCGCCGGACACTCGGCGATCCAAGCGCCAGTCTCGTCGCGGTCGATGGTCACGGTAAATTTCATGGGGCAACGGTTACCCATGGGCTTCCCCTTCCGCAAGCCCGACCGCTCCGCGGGCCGGCTGGTGCGCCGTCCGCGTGGTCGGCGAAAGGCAGAGCGCTGTAGCGGAATTCGCCAGAATTTCGATCTCTCTACGCCCGGCCCGACCTTGGCGGCCGCCGCTACGCAAGCCCGACGTGCTCACGCACGTCGCCACGACGGTCTCGCCCTTGTGCTTCTCGGGGCCTCGGTCTAGGCGCTGGCAAGAACCTCGGCCACGAACTGATTGAGGCTCACATGCCGAGCCGCGGCCTTGAGCGCGGCTTGGACGTCCTTCTCTTGGTAGTGGTGGGCATCGTCTCCGGTCTTTCCGGAGAGGATGCCGGCCGTGCCGTTGGCATGGCGGAAACGCCGGTGGCTGCCCTTCCCTCCGCAGTCGGGAAAACCCGCGCGTTCGAGGTCGGAATCTCAACCATAGATGTTTCTGCGATGGCCGACCGAAACGACCAGGACGAGAAGAACCTCGTCCTTGATCTGGCAGAGGATGCGGTAGTCGCGAACCCGGTAACGCCATAGCCCGGCCAATTCGGCCTTGAGCGGCTTGCCGAAGCGGCGCGGATCTTCGTTCGAACTCAGCCGCTGCTCCAAGTAGGCTACGATGTCTTTTTGCCCCTGACGATCGAGTTTCAGCAAGTCGCGTTGGGCGGACTCTGAAAACCTACAAACCCAAGGCATGCTTTACCTCTTCGAGTGAGTAGGTCCGTTCGTTCGCCTGGATGCGTTGAACGGCAAGAAACGCATCTTCCAAATCCTCCAAGTGCTCCAGAATGGCTTCGCGGGCATAAAACGTTTTGGTCCGCCCGGTCCTGCTGGCGAGCCGGGCTAGGCGATCCTCCGTTTCCTTGTCGAGTCGGATGGCGAGCATGCGGAGAAAAGACACGTGCTATACAGGTATAGCAAATCGAAAGCAGCCTGGCCGGCCTCCCCCACGCCATCCGCGATGGGGCGAAACTCGGCAGTTTCGCCCCTTCCCACCTATTGTCGCCGGAGCGACCGGAGCCAGGGCGAGAAGATCAAACTCCGCGTTCTCCGCGGCTCCGCGTGAAGCTGGATCGGTTCCGGGTTTCGGAGAGGTTCCCACGCGGAGACGCTGAGCGCGCGGAGACGGACGGTGTCGGTG
>DAOOFR010000351.1:0-1775 GCA_035415285.1 Opitutaceae bacterium | reverse complement strand
CAGGTTGGACCTCTTCGTCCCGCCTGTCGGCCTCATGGCATCTACGGGGCCAGCGAGTTGGCAAGTCGCACCGTCCCTACCCTCGCGCCCGCCGGCCGGTTTCCGTTTGACCGGCCCGCCCCGCCGCCAACCGTGGCGCGCTCCACCGCATGAACCGCGTCCATCTGAAAACCTACGGCTGCCAGATGAACGAGCGCGACAGCGAGGCCGTCGCGGCGATGCTGCGCGCCCGCGGCTACCGCCTCGTCGACGACGAGCACGACTGCGACATCCTCCTGCTCAACACCTGCTCCGTGCGCGACCTCGCCGAGCAGAAGGCGCTCGCCAAAGCCGAGAACGTCGCCGTGCGCAAACGCCGCCGCCCCGAGTTCGTGCTCGGTATCCTCGGTTGCATGGCGCAGAACCGCGGCGCCGAGCTGCTCGACCGGCTGCCCGACCTCGACCTCATCGTCGGCACCCAGAAGTTCCACGCCGTGCCCGGCTACCTCGACAACCTGCGCGCCGCCCGCGCGGCCGGCATCCCGCTCGCGCAGCCCATCGTCGACACCGCCGAGGAGCCCGGCTCCCAGAACGCCATCCGCGACCACCTCCTCGCCGACCGTCAGGTCACCGCCTTCGTCTCGATCCAGCAGGGCTGCAACATGCAGTGCGCGTTCTGCATCGTCCCCAAGACCCGCGGCGACGAGCGCTCCCGCCCGATGGAAGAGATCGTGGCCGAGTGCCGCGCCCTCGCCGCGCGCGGCGTGCGCGAGGTCACGCTGCTCGGCCAGATCGTCACCAGCTACGGGCGACGCGACTACGCGCACACCGGCGGCGTGTCGCCGTTCGTGCAGCTGCTCGAGCGCATCAGTGAGGTCGAGGGCCTCGAGCGCATCCGCTTCACCTCGCCGCACCCGCGCGGCTTCAAGGACGACCTCGTGGCCGCCTTCGCGCGCCTGCCCAAGCTCTGCGAACACGTGCACCTGCCCGTGCAGTCCGGCAGCAACCGCCTGCTCGCCGCCATGAACCGGCCCTACACCCGCGAGCGTTACCTCGAGATCGTCGCCGCGCTCCAGGCCGCCCGCCCCGGAATCGCCCTCTCGACCGACATCATCGTCGGCTTCCCCGGCGAGACCGACGAGGACTTCGCGCAGACGGCCGCCCTCTTCGCCGAGGCCGACTACGACATGGCCTACGTGTTCAAATATTCGGTGCGCACCGGCACCCCCGCCGCCGCGCTCGGCGACCCGGTCGAGGAGGCCGTGAAGGAGGCGCGCAACCAGGAGCTGCTCCGCCTGCTCGAGGAGAACTCCCGCCGCCGCACCGCCGCGCTGCTCGGCACCGTGCAGGAGGTGCTCGTCGAGGGCCCCGACAAGCGCGGCCTGCGCTTCACCGGCCGCACGCGCACCAACCGCGTCGTCCATTTTCCCGCCGACGAGTCCCACATCGGCCGCCTCGTCCCCGTGCGCATCGACCGCGTGACCCCCGCCGCCCTCTACGGCGAGATCCTCCCGTAGCCGCTTCCGTTCTCCGCCGGAGCGATGTCTGGTGAGGGCATCACTACGCCGCCCGGTCGCTCATCCTCCGGCTCCGCGTCCGTTGCGTATCCGCGTGCGCCCTTCCGCCTCCAAAGAAGGGTAGGAGTAGGGCCGGTCTGCGACCGGCCCCGGCGGGCTTGAGTCGCCTGGGATCGCGCGCTACGCGGCCGGGCTCGGGAGCCGACGTGAATCGGTGGAGTCCAGTCGGAGACTGGACCTGCGGGGCCAACGAGGGACAAGTTGGGCCGCCGCCGCCCG
>DAOOFR010000350.1:0-1776 GCA_035415285.1 Opitutaceae bacterium | reverse complement strand
CACTCATGATGAATGCGTACTAAGGGTGGCTTCAAGAATCAGGGGAGCAGGATACACTCGTCATGTTGTTCGGCGAGCACCATGCCGACCAGCCTCACGACCGCCTCCCGGTTCGGGAAGATGCCGACCACGTCCGTCCGGCGGCGGACCTCCCGGTTCAGGCGCTCCTGAGGATTGTTCGACCAGGTCTGCCGCCAGTGCTCCGTCGGGAAGGCCGCGAAGGCGGTCACGTCGGGCGATGCGTCCTCGAGCATCTCGGCCACCTGTGGGAAGCGTGCCCGGAGTTGCTCCGTCACACGGCCGAGCTGCGCCGCGACCTCCTCGGCCGAGGGCTGGGCGAAGATCGTGCGCACGAGAGTGGCGACGAAGGGCTGGGCGCTCCGCGGCACCCGGGTCAGCAGGTTGCGCATGAAGTGCGTGCGGCAGACTCCCCATGTCAACCTCCTTCCGCAGTGACGGTTCGTCGCAGGGCACAGAGAGTCGGCCCTCCGTGACGGTGAGCTCGGAGGGCTGGTGCGGTGCCGGCTTCTGTGACGCTCAGGTCTCGACCAGCTCCAGGGCGCCTGGATGCCGCTCGACCTCGTAGCAGGAGCCGTCCTGCCAGCAGCGGTAGAGGACCCTGCCCCAGCGCGCCGAGAGGCCCCGCAGGGCCCGGTAGTAGCGCTGGCCGCGGGCGCGGTTCTCCTCACAGGGCGAGCCGCGCCCAGGGGCTCTCCGTCAGGCTGCCCCAAGGCCCACCACGTGAACGCCTGACGGAGGCGGTGGCTGGCCGCCCGACGGAAGCGTACGCGGCGCGTCTTGCCGCTCTGGCGGGTCACGGGGGCGAGGCCCGCCTCGGCGAGCAGCATGGCTGCCTCAGGGAAGCGTGCGCGATCCTCTCCGATCTCAGCCAGGAGGATGGCGGCCAGGACCGGACCGACGCCGGGGAAGCTGCGGAAGAGCTCGCCGTCGGGATGCTCGGCGAGGAGCCGGGCGATGCGCTCGTCGTAGGCCTCCCGCGTACGGGTAAGCTGCTCCAGCAGGTCGGCGTGATGGCGAGCGGCGAAGCTCTTGCCGGCGACGGTACCCGGCGCTGCAGCGAGCAGGTTGGCGTGCAGGCGCTCGGCCAGCACCGCGGGAGCGACCCGGCCAGTGTAGCCGTTACGCGCCAGGAAGCGCGCCATGCGCCGCTCGCCGACCTGAGCCGCCCGGGCCGGTGTCGGGTAGTCGCGCGCGAAGGAGAGCGCCACCTTGCGGTCGAGGCGCGAGAAGAGTCGTGCTGCGGCGGGGTGGTAGCTTTCCAGGATGGCGTGGAGCTGGTTCTGCACGCGCACATGCTCGGCGACGATGCGTTCCCGGTCCCGGGTGAGAGCGCGCAGCTCGGCGAGCAGCGGGCTGGGCTCGGCGAGTGGCCGCCAACGCGGCTGCTCGTGACGCAGCGCATCAGCGAGCGTGAAGGCGTCGAAGGCGTCGTCTTTGATGGGAGCCACGCGGTAGCGCTCACGGATGCGGGCGGCGATCCGCGGGCTGACCGGGTAGACCTGCAGGCCGAGGGCCTGGAGGTGCTCGACGAGCAGGCCTTCGGCACGCTCGATCGCGACCGGCAGGTCCGCGCCGTAGGTGGCCAGTCGCTCGCCGAGCTCGGCGAGGCCGGCGACGTCGTGGGCGACCTGGAAGCTCGCGAGCTGACGACCACGCCCGTCGACGATCGTCACCTGATGCAGGCTG
Source organism: Opitutaceae bacterium (assembly GCA_035415285.1). Lineage (GTDB taxonomy): Bacteria > Verrucomicrobiota > Verrucomicrobiia > Opitutales > Opitutaceae > CAJCBL01. The sequence continues at coordinate 69 of DAOOFR010000350.1, read as the reverse complement.
CCTCCCCAGTCGATCCCCGCGGTGATACTCTCTGGCATCTGCTCCTCCCGTGTCTGTGTCTGCCAGGGA
>DAOOFR010000349.1:0-1782 GCA_035415285.1 Opitutaceae bacterium | reverse complement strand
ATCGCCGAGGCCCGCCAGCTCCTCGGCCCCGCCTTCCGCGGCTTCGTCATGCTCGGCGGCATGTCCGGTGGCGGCATGGGCTTCTGGGTCGACCCGGCCGAGAAACCCCGCGCCCGCGAGCTCCTCCTCGACCTCATGCGCCGCACCAAACGCGACCTGCAGCACGCCCTGCCGTTCGCAATGGACCCGGTCGTCTACGACTTCACGGTCAACCCGCACGGCACCCACGCCCAGCTCCTCACCGACGACCGTGCGCTCTTCTCGCCCGAGTACTACCTCCACCGCGTACCCGGCTGGGTGAGACAGGATCCGCGCACGTTGCCCGACGCCGCGCGCCGCGACCTCGAGCGTTTCCTCGCCCGCCACCTCGGCACGGCGAACAACTCTGCGCTCTCCGGCGCGCTCCTCCAGCGTCTCTTCCCGCCGCAGGCGGTCGCCGGCTCCTCGAGCCGCGCCGGCCAGTCGCTGCGCGAGCTGCTCGACGAGAACGGCTTCGATCCGCTCCAGCACGAGCAGATCCGCGCCGACCTCCTCGCCGGCCGCATCGGCATGCCGCAGAACCGCCTGCCCGTCTCCGCCACCGTCGAGGACGTCCGCCCCGGCGACGTCGTCCCGATGTATTCGCCCGATGCCGCCGACGCCGCCCGCGGCGCCGAACTGCTCCGCTCCGGCGCGGTGGCCGTCGTCACCCTCGCCGCCGGCGCCGGCAGCCGCTGGACACAGGGCGCCGGCACGGTGAAGGCGCTGCATCCCTTCGCCAAGCTCGGCGGCCGCCACCGCAGTTTCCTCGAGGTCCACCTCGCGAAAAGCCGCCGCGCCGGGCGCACCGCCGGTTGCGAGGTGCCGCACCTCTTCACCACGAGCCATCTCACGCACGAGCCGATCCGCGCCTTCCTCGAGAAGCACCAGAACTTCGGTTATACCGGCCCGCTGCTGCTCTCGCCCGGCCGCTCCATCGGCCTGCGCATGATCCCGACGGCGCGCGACCTGCGTTTCCAGTGGGAGGAGACCGCGCACCAGGTTCTCGACGTCCAGCAGGAGAAGATGCGCCAGAGCTTGCGCAAGGCGCTGCTCGACTGGGCGGTGAAGACCGGCGAAGGACGCGACTACACCGACAACCTCCCGCTCCAGTGCCTGCACCCCGTCGGCCACTGGTTCGAGATCGCCAACCTTCTGCGCAACGGAGTGCTGCGCGACCTCCTCCGCGACCGCCCGCAGCTCAAGCATCTCCTCCTCCACAACATCGACACGCTCGGCGCCGACCTCGATCCCGCCGTGCTCGGCCGCCACGACCGCGAGGCGCGCCCGCTCGCCATCGAGGTGATCCGCCGCCGGCTCGAGGATCGCGGCGGCGGCTTGGCGCGTGTCGGCGGCCAGCTGCGCCTCGTCGAGGGCATGGCCCTCGCCCGCGAGGAGGACGAGTTCAAGCTCACCTTCTACAACACGCTCACCTGCTGGATCGCGATCGACCCGCTGCTCGCGCTCTTCGGCCTCGACCGCGCCGCGCTGGCCGACGCCGACCGCGTGGCCGCCGCCGTGCGCACACTCGCCGCGCGCATGCCGACGTACGTGACGCTCAAGGACGTGAAGAAACGCTGGGGCAACGGCCAGGAGGACATCTTCCCCGTGCTCCAGTGGGAGAAGCTCTGGGGCGACATGACCACGCTGCCCGAGGCGAACACGCTCTTCCTCGCCGTCCCCCGCCAGCGCGGCCAGCAGCTCAAGGAGCAGGCCCAGCTCGACGGTTGGCTGCGCGACGGCTCCGCCGCCTACATCGAGAAC
>DAOOFR010000347.1:0-1786 GCA_035415285.1 Opitutaceae bacterium | reverse complement strand
CCGGTATGTTCGGACGACAGGAGTAGGATTCGTCGATTCACTGGCGCGATTCGGGCGGCGTCGTTGGGGGTTGTCGATACGGAAGAGGCGGGGGCGGCGGATTTGCCACCGGCCGGCGCGCGGCTCCGCGGGATGCGGTGGGCGCGCGCGAAAGACCCCCCGGCGGCTGGCATGGCCGCTTGCGGCGCATCGACGGTGGGAATCAGCGCAGGCGCGCCAAGACGCGACCTTGCGAGAGAACACGATGGAGGCGTCGACCTGGAGGTTGACCACGGATCACGCGGATGGGCACGGATGCTCCGGGGCGATCACCGGAGGGTTTCCCCCACGGGAGGTTGTTCGTCCGCGAGGTCTCTGGTTTCATGTTCAGGTTGCTGGCGTGCTGGGACGGATTTGCCGTTCCTGGCGGTGCGGGTGCCACCGGGACGTTGGGGGGATCGCCTCGCGGAAACCGCTGCCGCTCGCGGCCGGCAAGTTTTGCAGCGGGTGGAGCGAAGGCCCCGCGAGCCGGGGGCGCGCCTGTGGTTTTGTTGCTGATAACAAACGTCTTGGAACCTCGCTGCGCCGGCTGGCACGCCCACTGCAAATGGCGGGGCAACATGGCTACCCACGATTTTCTCTCCCCGCATGCGGTTACCCAGGAAACGGCGGCCACTGATCATGCGGTCGATGTGATCAACGCCCTGCCGCATCTGCCGCGCCTGGTGTTGTTGTTCGCGTATTGTGAGGGGATGACCATGCCCGAGATCGGGCGCGCGTTGGGGGTCAACGAGGTCCGCGTCCGCACGATGCACGACGAGGCCCTGCGGCGGCTCCAGCTGCAACTGGCCTGCTGAACGGTCGCGGCGCAGCGCGTGCCTGCGGCGGGTCGGTGCCCGGTGGTGGCTGGCTCGGCCGCGTAGAGGCGTTGCGCGGGCGGCTACTCCGCGGGCGTTGGTTTCGCGGTCGATTGCCGCGCCACCCAGTCCTCGTACTCGGCGCGAGGGAGGAATCTCAGCGAGGCCGAGTTGATGCAGTAGCGCCGGCCGGTCGGTCGCGGGCCATCGCTGAAGACGTGGCCGAGGTGCGAACCGCATACGGCGCAGTGCACCTCGGTGCGGACCATGCCATGGCTGGTGTCGCTGGTCTCGCCGATGAAGGCCGGTTCGAGCGGTTGCCAGTAGCTGGGCCAGCCCGTGCCGGAGTCGAACTTGTGCCGCGAGTCGAACAGCGGCGCGTCGCAGCCGATGCAGACGAAGACGCCGTCGCCATGGAAGTTCCAGTACGCGTTGTCGAACGGCGGTTCGGTGCCCTGCCGGCGGGCGACCCGGTACTGGTGCGGCGCCAGCCGGGTGCGCCACTCCGCATCGGTCCGGCGGATTTTGGTCCGGCTCAGGTCGATGACGGCCTGCGAGGGCAGCCCGCAGGCGGAACGGTCGGTGATCGCACAGGATTCCGGCGCGGTGGCGGAGGCGGCGGGTGGGACGGGCGTGGGCGAGGACGACGCGGGTGTCATGGGAGATTCGGCGGCGAGGCCGCTTGTGGCGAAGAAGACCATCAGCAGCGCGGCGTGGCGCTGGGCTGGGCGGGTGGAGGGCATCGTGCGGGAGAGATAGGCGAAAACGTGGCGATGCCAAACGCCCCGCCGCGTTCGGAGGGCACGGGCCGACGGCGGCCGCCTTCAAGTATCGTGGAAACGGGCCGATGTTGACTCGTTCGCTGATGCAGTCCGTCGTGACTGCGCTCCGTAACCGCTGGTGCCGACCGATGGGATGATGCCGATGTTTGCCTTCATGCTTCGCGCCTG
>DAOOFR010000346.1:0-1805 GCA_035415285.1 Opitutaceae bacterium | reverse complement strand
GCAGGAGGACAACTTCGCTGCGTATCTTGGCGCTGCGTTCGACCCGCTCGCTGCATACCAGTCAACCGGCGGCTACCACTACCCGACTGTCTGGCGGGGGCCGTCCGCCGAGGACTTGGCAGAAGCGCTGAGCGACTACTCCATCGTCTTCATCGCCGCCCACTCTCGCCAGAACCTGATGGCCCTGACCCCGAACGACATCACTCGCGAGCAGCTCAGGGGCGGCACGGCCGGCGAGTCCCAGCCGCCTCATACTGACCCGGAGAACGACATCTACTACATCGAGGAGCTCCCAGACTCGATGGATCATTGCCGATTCGTCTTCTTCCACGGGTGCCAGACAGCCGCGCCCAACCCTGGGGGCGGCTCGTCACTCCCCGGCGCAGCTCTTGCCCGGGGGGCCGATCTCGCGGCTGGCTTCCTGTACGCAGTGGACGGGTGGTCTGACCCGGTCGCCGAGGACGCTGCGGTGATGTTCCATACCCACTTCTGGGGGTACGCGCTCGGAGGCTATGACGGGTCTACGCTCACCGTGCGCGGGGCTCTCGACAGAGCGAGACTCGACGTCGAGCTCGCATACGGAAGCGACCACATGGATGGCGTGGACTCTGTTCGCCTCTACCCCGTCGGAGCAGACGAGGATCTGAAAGAAGTCGAATGGGGGGACTGACCGCCGTGGGACCAACCACAGGTATCGTTCGAGTGCTCGTCGCGATGTGCGCGACTGGCCTCCCGATGTGGGCGTGGGCTCAGGGGCCTCCCTCGGAAGCGGCTCAGCGGATGCCCGCGACCGAGGCCATCGCCGCATTTGCTGAGTTCCTGCACATCGACGTGGCCGACGTCGCGCTCGTCCGGGAGGCCGAGCCGCGCGACCCTGATACGGAGTTCGTCGGCGTCGTGCGCCACAAGCCGCCAACAGACGCCCCGTGGTGGGGGCCGAGGGATGACCACGGCATGGCCCAATGCCTCGTGCAGGTCGGTCGGCGCCGCGACAACGGCGGCCCCTACGTCCGGGAGGCGTGCTGGCAGCCCAAGAGGATGCCGGGCGACCTGGTCGCCAGAGAGGATGAGATCGAGGTCGTCTCGCGGGCGTTTCTCGAGGCCTACTGCCCCTTCTTCGGCGATGGCCTCGAGCTGGCCCCAGCAGGCGAGTCTGGCCGGTCAGACGGGCTGTTTGCCCACACGTACTGGAGCCGCGAGACCGACACGACGTCGCTACGCGTCATCGTGGGCATGCGCCTCGACGATGGCAGCCTAACCTATCGCTGCTGGTACCGGACGGGGCTGACGCCCGCCGCTATCAGCGAGGAGCAGGCCAGGCAGATCGCCGACGAGCAATGGCGCGCGAAGTACCCCGAGCAGGAGCTAGTCTACGAGGATGCTCAGAAGCTGCTCGAGGCGCCGTTCAGCCCGACGAGGGGGCCGGTCTGGAAGGTGAGGTACCGGCACGGGCCCGTGCGCGACCCGATGGACGTGTTGGGGACGCAGCACGTGCTGGTGGGCATCGACGCGGTGACGGGTGAGATCCTCAGGGCTCCGAACTACACGCCTCCGAAGCTCACACGTGAGGAGGCCCAGCGGATCTGCGCGGAGCAGTGGCTCGCCAAGTGGCCTGATGAGAAGCTGGAACTCGTCAGCTCCGTGGTCGGCCTCGATCGCCCCGAGAGCCCCTCGCATGGCCCGGTGTGGGTGCTCTCTTTCAAGCGGACCACGGAGGGGGCCCTGCCGGTCAGCAGCGGAGACCGCCGCGTGGCGGTCTATATCGACGGGCTCACGGGTGAGATCCTGCGCGCGCCGAACCTGAC
>DAOOFR010000345.1:0-1810 GCA_035415285.1 Opitutaceae bacterium | reverse complement strand
TCCGCAACGGTTACGCTTGCCGGCGTCGCTCTAACAGGCGACGTCGGCATCACCGACCTGTCGATCAACGGCGAAGCCGTTGCCGATGTCGTTTCGCTCGTCGGCGCGGCGTCCGTTTCCGTATCCGCGAAAGGCAACGCATCGATGTCGATCAGTTTCACGGCGGTCCATGAGTTCGCTAGCGACGCGCTGCTTGAGGTGTTCGCGCTCTCGCACTTCGGCACGCTCACGAAAGGCGGTGCGCTCGCGTTCACGGTCGGATCAACGACAAAGATCGCATCATCAGCCGCTGTCGTCGGAGTCTCGTTCGGCGAGCCCATCGGGCTCTTGCTGCCGGTCACGTATTCAATCGTCAGCTCCCCGCTGCTGTAACAACCAATGGCCACCGAAGAAGTCAAAGTCCACCTGTCTAGCTCGGCTGACACAAGCGGAGTCGACAAGATGGGCGCCGCAGTTGGCGGCATCTCGGGCGGGGCTGAGAAGGCCGCGCTCGGACTAGGGTCCGCGTCGAAAGAATCGAAGGCGCTCGCGGGTGAACTCGGGCGATCGGTCGAAGTCGGAAGCGCATCCGTCGGGCTGTTCCAGAATCTCGCGACAGCGAGCCGAGGCGGTGCCGCCGGGCTCGCCGCCGCCGCCCGCGCCGGACTCGGGTTCGGGCAGATGCTCAAGGGTATTCTCGCCGGTGCGGGACCAATCGGAATCACGCTCGCCGCGGTCGGAGTCGCTGCCGGTGCGCTCATGTCGATCTTTGGCGACACTGGGAAATCCGCCGATGAGGCAAAGACGAAGCTCGACGAACTAAACAAGCTGAAGCTCGACGCCGCGAAGCTCGAAATCGACAACATCGGGAGGGCTGCATCCGAGGCAACGCGCGCGATCAACGATCAGTTCACCGCGCTACAGCGTATCGCGGATGTCGAGCTAGCGATGAACGTCGCGAAGGTGCGGGCGCAGGGCCTGTCGAAAGAGGCCGAGGCCGCCGAAATCAAGCGCCTCCAGCGCGCCCGCGAGCGCGCGAAGATGGATGCCGAGCAGCAGAAGCTCGATACGATTGCCGAGACTCTGTCGATCTACGCCGCCGATGTTGAGTCCGTCCGCCAGAAGCGCGCGGCCGAGCTGGCAATTGCCGAGAACAAGATCGCCCGCGTCGAGAATGCCGAGCGAGCCATTCGGACCACGCGCCCGACGAGCACCACCGGTTCCTACGGCATGAGCCTCGGGCAGAGCCCGGAGGATACGCGCCTCGCCGCCGAGCTCGATGCCGCGAAGAAGGCCGCCGAAGGGCTCAATCTCGAGACGCTCAGAGCCACACTCGCGGAAGCAACGAAGGCTTCCAATGAGGCCAAGCTCAAAGCCGAGGAGGCCGAGCGAGCCGCAGCACAGGAGCGTTCCACCCAGGGCGCGACGCGCCCGATGATCGAGCAGAAGAACCGCTACGAGGATCTGGCGGAAGACCCCGCCGCCAAGGCCGCACGCGAGGAGGCCCGCCGCAAGCAGGTCGAGGAGATGCAGCGCGTTCCCGAGTCGACATGGCGCAACCGCGCCGCCTCCGGTTTCCCGGTCGATGCCGACGTATTCAAGGAAGCCTTTCCGAAGGCCAAGCCGCTGCCAGCGCCTCGCGCCGATCTCAAGCCCGTGACCGACGGCCTCAACAAAGCCGCCGAAGCTGCAGAGCAGGCGCCGGACCCGAAGCCTGCGGCCGATGCCGCCGAGCGGCTTGCCAAGGCCACCGAGACAAGCGCCGAAGTGCAGGCCGCTGCCAACTCAGCCGTAGTCTCCGCGCTCTCCGCCGCCGTGTCCGTCGCCTCGC
>DAOOFR010000344.1:0-1816 GCA_035415285.1 Opitutaceae bacterium | reverse complement strand
CGGACTTCGCGGTCGGCGACCGCGTGCAGGTGGTGGCCGGGCGAGCGGGCGGCGCGGCCCGCGGTCCCGCCGCCCCTCCTGCGGTGCGCACGCCGCCGCTCAGCGCCGTGGCATCCGCCGCACCGTCGCCCCGTCGACCCAGCTCGCACCGACCAGCGTCGCCCGGGGAAACTGCGGCACGCCGAGTTCCTGGCTGTGCAGCAGCGAGACGACCATGTCCACCGCCGCCTCGCCGGTACGGTCGTTGTGCTGGTCCATGCCGGCCCAGTCGCGCGGATCGCGCCGGCGCTCGAGCTGGACCAGGCCGAGATCGCGCGGCACGCGCAACCCGCGCGCCTCCACCCAGCGCCGCACCACGTTGTAGAGGGTGAAGACAACATCCGGCTTCTCGCGGTCCAGCCACGAGTAGAACAGGTTCGCATCCGCCCGCGCCGCCTCCACGTCGAGGAAGGGCGCCACGCGCTGCGCCGCGGGGAGCGCCTGCTGCCCGACCCACATGCCCGAGCCGAACCGCCCCTCGACCAACCGGTCGATCCGCCCGTCGATGACCAGTCCCGGCCGCCGGTAGCCGAGCGCCAGCACCCGCTCCACCGCCTGCAGGACCAGCGCGTGGTGGTCGACGCAGCAGAACGAGAGCGTGGGTTCGTGCGTCCGCAATCCGGTGACGACGCAGGCATGGTTGCGCCAGGTCGCCGCGAACCGCTCGGGCAGCCGGTTCTCGTCCATCAGCCCCACGACGACCACGCCGCGGATGCCGCGCGCACGCAGGATACGGTTGAGGCGGGCGCCATCCAGCTCCGGATCGTGCAACCAGAAGGTGTCGACGCCGTAGCCCTGCTGGGCGGCGCGGCGTTTCACGCCCTCGACGTAGGCCGGCACGGTCGGGTGCGCGCGGAAGGCGGCGCGGTCGCGGTTGGCGTTGAGCAGGGCGAGCGTGTGGTGCGGCGCATCCGCGTGGCTCTGCCGCAGCTGCGCCATCAGGTGCGAGACGACCGGATGCAGGGCGTAGCCGAGCCGCTTGGCGGCCGCCTGCACGCGTTCGCGCGTCGCAGCGGAGATCTGCGGGTCGTGGCGCAGCGCGAGCGAGACGGTGTTCTTGGAGACCCCCAGCTCGCGCGCCAGATCGGACATCGTGACGCGAGGCACGGCTCTTGACTGTCAAGGGCCCGGGCTGTTTACCAGCATGAATCGGACGCTCGAAACTTTCCTCTCGTTTCGAATCCGGAGCAATCCCGCCCCGCCCCGCAAAACCGTTCCCCTCCCCTCATGCAACCTATCGACTGGATCGTCATCGGCCTCTACTTCGTGCTGCTCGTCGGCATCGTGTGGTGGTCGTCCAAGTTCCAAAAGACCACGGAAGACTACTTCCTCGCCGGCCGCCACGTGAGCTGGTTCGTGGTCGGCTGTTCGCTGTTCGCCTCGAACATCGGCTCCGAGCACATCGTCGGCCTCGCCGGTTCCGGCGCCAACAACGGCATGGCCCAGGCCCACTGGGAGTTCCACGCCTGGCTGATGATCGTGTTGGCCTGGGTGTTCGTGCCGTTCTACTACCGCTCGGGCGTCTACACGATGCCGGAGTTCCTGGAGAAGCGGTTCAACTCCAAGACCCGCTGGATCCTCTCGATCGTCTCGCTGATCGCCTACGTGTTCACGAAGGTCGCCGTCACCGTCTACGCCGGCGCCATCGTTTTCCAGACCCTCCTGCCCGACACCTTCGGCTCGCCCGACAACGCCTTCTGGGTCGGGGCGATCGTCACCGTGATCCTCACCGGTATCTACACGATCTTCGGCGGTCTGCGCGCCGTCGTGTACACCG
>DAOOFR010000343.1:0-1823 GCA_035415285.1 Opitutaceae bacterium | reverse complement strand
TGGACTTGCCCCGTTTCGGTGGACGGTTGACGACTTGGGATCATAGGACAGGGTGGGCGGGGGAGCTGGAGCCCTGCAAGGGCTCCAGCAGTCCCTCGGTCCCACGGAAACGAGGCGCGCCAGAGGGCGCGTCGTCGGGGTGGCGTGCGGCGTGAAGCGTCTCGAAACGCATCGGGCTGACGTTGCCGAGAGCCGAGTGACGGCGGCGCGGGTTGTAGAAGCCCTCGAGGTAGTCGAACACCGAGAGCCGGGCTTCGGCGGGATGGCGATACGAGCTCCGTTCGAGCAGCTCGCACTCGAGCGTGGCGAAGAAGCTCTCGGCCAGCGCGTTGTCGTAGCAGTCGCCGACCGAGCCCATGGAAGGCTGGACCCCGGCCTCGCGACAGCGGGCGCCGAAGGCGATCGAGGTGTACTGGCAGCCCTGGTCGGAGTGATGGATCACGTCGGTCGCCCGCCGGCGCGCGAGTGCCATGTCGAGGGCCTCGAGCACGAGGTCGGTCCGCAGATGCGTGCGCATCGCCCAGCCGACGATCCGCCGGCTCCAGACATCGAGCACGACGGCGAGGTAGAGGAAGCCGCTCCAGGTGGGCACGTAGGTGATGTCGGCCACCCAGAGCCGGTTCGGCCCCTCGGCCCGGAAGGCGCGGCGCACGAGATCCGGTGCCGCCACCGCGTTGCCGTTGCGGCGGGTCGTGCGGATCCCGCGACGCCGGCTGACACCGCGCAAGCCCTGCTCTTGCATCAGGCGAGCGACCCGCTTGCGACCGATCCGGATCCCTTCGTCGGCCAGATCGGCCCGGAGGCGGGGCGAGCCGTAGATCCCGCGCGACCGCCGATGCAGATCGACGAGGCGCGCCGAGATCTCCCGATCTCGCCGCGCGCGGGCCGAGGGCGTGCGGGACAGCCACGCGTAGTACCCGCTGGTGGAGACCTCCAGCGTGCGGCACTGCGTGGCGATCGGCCAGCGGGCCCGGTGCGCTCTCACGAATTCGAAGACCCTGACGGGATCGAACCGGTCTCCCGAGCGAACCAGGCCGCGGCTTTTGACAAGATCTCCCGCTCTGTCTGCAGCTGCTTGACCTGCCGGCGCAGCCGGACGAGCTCCTCGCGCTCGGCGCTCGTCAGGCCGTCGGCGCGACGACCCTCGTCGAGGTCGGCCTGGCGAACCCAGTTGCGGATCGCCTGGCTCGACGGCTCGAACTCCCGGGCCAGCTCCTCCGGGCTACGCCCGGACCGAACCAGCTCGACCATCCGGGCCCGAAACTCCGCAGGGTACGGCGGATGTGACTTCGGCATCCTGGACTCCTCCGCTCACAAGAGCATAGCTGTCCACGAAACCGGGGCAACTTCATAGCTGGCCGACGGCACCAGAACAATCGGTAGATACGTCAACGCAGCGGAGGTGAATCTCGATGAGGTGCGCTTGGCTTGCTGCGACTGCAATTGTTGGCGAGATCAACTGGGGGTCGGAAGATGGAAGCTCGACTCGCCACAAGCCTCCGCTTACCGTGGACGTGCCTGTGTTCACGGCCGCCCAGCCCTCTGTGTCAGAACCGTTGAACTCCCAGCCTTTGAGTCTGCCCTGGCTTGCGGTGTAGTCGGGGAAAGGCCACAGTGGACCGTTGAAATGGTGGTAGACGTAGCCTTGCGGATCCAGACGCGCCGCTCGCAGCGCGAAGCGAATGCCACTCAGGAGCTCGGAGCTGCCGATGGTGCCGAGAGGTAGATTCCCGAGGGCTGCGAAGTTGAGCCATTCCATGCTGAAGCCTTGATTCGCCAGAGTTTGACCTGACGGATTACGCGTTGGGTCGTAGTAGAGGTGA
>DAOOFR010000342.1:0-1825 GCA_035415285.1 Opitutaceae bacterium | reverse complement strand
ACGTGGCGACGGTCGCCTGCTCGGTCTTGACGGCGTTGGCGGCGATGGCGATCTGGCGCTCGTTGGTCGCGGCGCTCTGGGTGGCGCTGACCACGCTGGAGAGGAGGGAAACGGAGTCCACGTCGAGGTTCATCGGCCGGCCGGTGGTGGACTTGAAGGCGTGCCGGCGGAAGCGTTTGGAACGCCGGGCCCGGGTGGCGGCGAGATCAGTTGCCGGCGGAGGAGGCGGCGCGCAAGCGGCGGGCGTGCACGAGCGTGGGCACATCGGCCTGCCAGTGCGGCAGGAGCGCGGTGATGGCCAGTTGCTCCACCGCGGAGGCGATCGCGACCACGATGGCCGCGGTGAACAGTGCACCGATGCCGGCGACGAACCAGAGGAGCATGCCGGCGGCGGTGAGCACGGCGGCGGTTTTCCCGGCCCAGGTGTGGTAGGCGGGGAGTTTGCGGAAACGGGCGAGGGCCCAGAGGTGATTGACGACGTAGAGGCCGATCGCGGTACCGAGCAGCAGGGCGTGGGCGGCGATGAATTCGGGCCAGAGCCGCAGCACGGCGAAGAAAAGCACGAGGTAGGTGGCGGTGTCGGCGGCGGCGTCGAGGCGGGCGCCGAGGACCGTCTGGGCCTTGAGCAGGCGGGCGAGCTGGCCGTCGAGGCAGTCGGAGGCGACGGCGCTGGCGAACAGCCATTTGTACGCGGTGGCATGGCCTTGGAAAGCGACCCACAGGGCCACCGGCGCCAACAGCAGCCGGACGAGGCTGATGGCGTTGGGGAGGGTAAGCTTGGCGGTGGGCTCCGTCATGCGACAGGCGGCACGATGAACGGCTGCGCGGCGCAAGACAACCCGGCACCGCGGCGCCGCCCCGACTTTCCGGAGTCGGGACTGGCGGGTCCGCCGGCCAACTGCATTGTCGGGGAGTCGCATGGCCTCGTCGCGCCGACTCGCCGCGTGGTATTTCCAGCTCGCGCAAACGCTCGAGGCGGGCGTGGCGTTGCCCGCGGCGCTCGCTGCGTCCGGCGGGCCGCGGGCCGATGCGCGGGCGGCGATGGTCGAGCGGTTGCGCGGTGGCGCGGCTCTGGCGGGCGAACTGGCGGCGGCCGGTGGCGCGTGGCTCCCGCTGGTGGATGCGCAGTTGCTGGCCGCGGGTGCGGAGGGAGGGCGATTGCCGGAGACCTGCCGGCGGCTCGCGGCGTACCACGAGGGCGTGGCCCGGCTGACCGGCCGGGCGGTGTTGGCCGCGCTCTACCCGCTGGCGGTGCTGCACCTGGGGGCGGTGGTGCTGCCGCTCAAGGAACTCGTGCTCGGCTCGGCGTGGCTCTACGCGCGGCAGGTGCTGGTCGTGCTGGTGCCGCTGTGGCTGGCGCTGGCGGCTGTGTTCATCGTTCTTGGACGGCATCCCGGGCTGCGGCGGCGGGTCTTCGCGTGCCTGCCGTGGGTTGCGGGGTTCCAGCGGGCGCGCGACCTAGGCGTACTCGCCGCGGTGCTCGAAGGGTATGTGGCTAACGGTCTGCCGGCTGCGGCGGCCTGGCGCGCCGCCGGGGCCGCGACCGGGTCTCCCGCGCTGGCGGCGCTGGGGCGTCGGCTGGCTGCGGAGGCCGAGGCGGGGCGCCCGCCCGGGCCGGCGCTTGCGGGGGCGCGGGCTGTGCCGCCGGAGTTTGCGCACGCCTACCGCACGGGGGAGCAGAGCGGCCGGCTCGACGAGAGCCTGGGCTGGCTGGCGCGGCGCTACGAGGAGGAGGCGGGTCGCAAGCTCGGGCTGGTGGCCCTGTGGTACCCGCAGTTCGTCCTGCTGGCGGTCGCGGCGTGGGTGGCCGCCGCCGTGGTGTCGC
>DAOOFR010000341.1:0-1837 GCA_035415285.1 Opitutaceae bacterium | reverse complement strand
GTGGTGTACCGGCATGAGAATGGTCCCGGAGCCGCTGCAACTCGAGGATGCCGACGTCGTAGGATGACGGGAGGTTCCGGGACAGGGGCTCTGGGAGAACGCGGTCGGGCAGGCCGAGATGGTTCGTTGGGCGCATGAGCCCGTTGGTGTAACTGGCCGCCCCTGCGACTTGCCCGGGTGCGCCTCGAGCGCGAATCCGTAAGTGTCGTTCTCGCCCGCCGCCTCCCGCTCGCGCATCATCGAAGTAGGGGAGGTAGCTGATGCCCAGGTCGATTGGAATGGACGTACACAGGGACTTCTGCGAGATTGCGGTCGCCGACGGCGGACGGGCGCGTTCGGCCGGACGTGCGGCAACCACGCCGGAGGATCTCGGACTCTTCGCCGCGAGCCTCGCGCCGGACGACCGCGTCGTCCTTGAGGCGACCGGCAACGCCCTGGCCATCGCGCGGATCATTGAGCCGCACGTCGCCGAGGTGGTGCTCGCTCACGCTCAGCAGGTGCGGGCGATCAGCCATGCACGCGTGAAGACCGACAAGATCGACGCCCGCGTGCTCGCCGATCTGCTCGCCGCCGACCTGATTCCCAGGGTCTGGGTGGGCGATGAGCGAACCCGCACCCTGCGCCGCCTCGTCTCGCGCCGTAGAGGCCTCGTCAAGCGCCGCACCCAGGTCAAGAACGAGGTCTCGGCGGTGCTGCAGCGCAACCTCAAGGGCCGCCCACCGGCGAGCGACCCCTTCGGCCGCAAGGGCCGCATCTGGCTGGCGGCGCAGGAGCTGCCGGCGGACGAGCGCCTCACCGTCGATGCCGCCCTGCGTCAGCTCGACTTCCTCGGCGAGGAGCTGGCCGCGATCGATCATCTCGTGGCCGTGGAGGCGCAGGGCGACGAGGACGTGCGCCGCCTGCTCACGATCCCCGGCGTCGATGTGACCACTGCCGTCACTCTGGTCGCGGTGATCGGCGACATCTCTCGCTTCCCGAGCTCCCGTCACCTGGTCGGGTACCTGGGACTGCACCCCAGGGTGCGTCAATCCGGCAGCGGGCCAGCCCACCACGGGCGGCTCTCCAAGCAGGGCTCGGCGGCGGCCCGCCACGTGCTCGTCGAAGCGGCCTGGATGGCGGCCGCCAGCCCCGGACCACTGCACGCCTTCGCCGCCCGCATCGCCGCCCGTCGCGGCCGCCAGGTGGCCGCCGTCGCCGTGGCGCGCAAGCTCAGCGTGCTCTCGTGGTGCCTGCTGACGCGCGGCGAGGACTACGCCTTCGCCCGGCCGGGCGTGGTGCGCCGCAAGCTGCGCCGGCTCGAGCTGGCCGCCGGGGCGCCTCGGCGCCGCAGCGGCCCGCAGCCCGACCCCGTCTGGAACAGAGACAACGACGCTGCCGAGCGGCGACTCGCCGAACAAGCGGAACGAGCCTACGAGCGGCTCGTGGCGGATCGGACGGCGAGCCCAGCGAGAGTGGGCGCGGGTGCGACACCGGGGCGCGCATCTTCATGGCCCTCGAAGGGCGAGGCCGCGCGGCAGGCCACATGCCGCTGACGCCTGCACTTCGCCACGTCAGTCACCCGCGCCCAAAGGCGAGGATGACACAGGAGGCCCGAGGCCGTCCAGAGTTTGACTTTCATCCGTACGAGTATGACCGCAGGGTCACCCTCGTCTGCGTGATCTCTTAGGCTGCGATCATCGGCACCTCCAGGATGGCCTCCGCGCCACCGACGGCCATCGTCTTGGCGATCGCCTCGAGGCTGATGTAGCGGCGGTCTGAGTCGGCCCATTCGTCGTTCTGCTCGGCGAGAACTGCGCCTACGAGGCGCAGCGCCGCGTCCCGGTTCGGGAAGATGCCG
>DAOOFR010000340.1:0-1855 GCA_035415285.1 Opitutaceae bacterium | reverse complement strand
CGGATGAGCGAGCCGCCCCACTTCAGGCCCTTGCCGGTGAGCACGCCGGTGAACTCGTTGCGCACGCGCTTGTACTGGCCGAACATGTACCCGATCTCGCGGCCGCCCACGCCGATGTCGCCGGCGGGCACGTCGCAGTCGGCGCCGATGTGCTTGGAAAGTTCGAGCATGAAGCTCTGGCAGAAACGCATGACCTCCGCGTCGCTCTTGCCCTTGGGGTCGAAGTCGGAGCCGCCCTTGCCGCCGCCCATCGGCAGCGTGGTCAGCGAGTTCTTGAAGATCTGCTCGAAGCCGAGGAACTTCAGGATGCCGATGTTGACGGACGGGTGGAAGCGCAGGCCGCCCTTGTAGGGCCCGATGGCGCTGTTGAACTGAACGCGGAAGCCCCGGTTGACCTGCACGCGGCCCTTGTCGTCGGTCCAGGCCACGCGGAACATGATCTGGCGCTCCGGCTCGACGACGCGCTCGAGGATGCGGTTGTCCTTGTACTTCTTGTTGCGCTCGATGACGGGCGCGAGCGTTTCGAGCACTTCACGTGCGGCTTGGAGGAACTCCGGCTCGCCGGCGTTGCGGCGGGCCATGACTTCGAGGACTTCAGCGATGTATTCGTTCATGGTGTTGAGTAGAGCGTATCTCTCATTTGCCATGATCCAGAGCGCTGGATCTTAGACTGCGGAGTTGGTTGTGCAGTGCGTTCCGGTCATGGCAGGGGTCGACGCTCGCGGAACGAAAAACCGGCAACAAGGGAAAAATGAGCCGGATTCATGGCTGCGCCTGCCGGTTCGTTCGGCGCCGCTGCGGGCGGTGGTGCTCAACGCGCGGCCGGCGCCACGACCCGCAGCTGCCAGCGGCCGGCCCGTCGGTGCACGCGCACTGGATGGTCGAAGGCGGCGGTGAGTTTCGCGGCGGTGAGGGTGCGGCCGAGGGGGCCGGCGGCGAGCACGGTGCCCTCCCGCAGCAGCAGCGCGTGCGTGAAGCCGGGCACGATCTCCTCGACATGGTGGGTCACCAGCACGAGCCCGGGCCCGCCGCGGGCGCGGGCAAGCCGGGCGAGACTGGTCAGAAACGCCTCGCGGGCCACCGGATCGAGACCGGCGCAGGGCTCGTCGAGGATGAGCAGGCGCGGATGCGCCATCTGCGCGCGGGCCAGCAGCGTGCGCTGGCGCTCGCCTTCGGAGAGTTGTTGCCACGGGCGGTCGGCGATGGCGGCCAGCCCGTCCCGCCGGAGCAGCCGGTGTGCGCGGCGGCGGGCGAGGGCGGGGAAGCGTCCCCAGGGGTTGATCATCGCGCGGTAGCCGCCGAGCACGGTCTCGAAGGCGGTGGTCGACGGGTCGATCAACCGCTGCATGCCAGCGCCGACGAGCCCGATGTGCTCGCGCAGTTCGCGCCAGTCGCTGCGGCCGAAGTGGCGGCCGAGCACCTCGATCTCGCCACCGGAGGGCGTGAGGTAGCCGGTGAGCGCGGCGAGCAACGAACTCTTGCCCGCACCGTTGGAGCCGAGGATCACCCAGTGCTCACCGCGCCGCACGGTCCAGTCGAGTCCGGCGAGGATCGTGGTGCGACCGCGGGAGATGCGGAGGCCGTGGAGGTCGAGCAGGGGATGCGAGGGGCGTGCGCTCACGAGGCGAAAAACGGGTTGTGCACGAGTTCCTCGCCGACGGTCGTCAGCGGGCCATGGCCGCACGCCACCACCGTGGCCGGGGGCAGGCGCAGGATCTTCTCGAGGTTGTTGCTCCGCGCGTCCTCGTACGACTCCATGCCGCCGCCCATCGAGGAGGCGAAGAGCGAGTCGCCGACGATGACCAGCGGATGCGCGAGACCCTCGACCACATAGCTGGCGCCGCCGCGCGAGTGC
>DAOOFR010000339.1:0-1901 GCA_035415285.1 Opitutaceae bacterium | reverse complement strand
AACGACCCCTGCCCCTGCGGCAGCGGCAAGAAGTACAAGAAGTGCTGCGGCGCCACGGCCGCCTGAGCCACGCCGTCAACTCTTCCGCCGACAACTCCCGGGCGCCGCCACAAGCGGCGCCCTTTTCATTGCCGCCGCGGGGACACCGCCACCACGTCATCCGTCCCGGAGCCCTGCGCACGCCGCCGCGGGCCGCGACTTCCCGTAGCGACGTTCGTGAGAGCGTCGTTCCGCCCCATAGCAGGTCGCGGCTCAACACTGTTTCCGTCTTCAGCCCTTCCGCCGTAGACGAAGTCGTTCAGCCCCGCATCGCCAACCGCCCCAAAGTGGGCGGCGTTGCCCCCGGCGCACGCCACGTGCGCGAGCCGAAGCGGACAGCACGCGGCGCGGGTGACTCCCTGCGCAGCGCCACCGCGAGCAGCCCCACCCGCATGGGGCAATCGTCGCGCCGCCGACAGCAACAAGCTCGACTCCGCGCCACCCGCCGCCGTGATGGTAGCAGCACGCCATGCAATACCGGGCACATGGCCGCAAACCCCGCCCGATGGAATATACCTCCGAATTCTCAACACCATGACCCCAGCACCCCTCCGCTCCAAGACCATGAAACGCGGCGTGGGTGAATGAAACTGTTGGGCAGAGAAGATGAGTGCCTCCTTGATTCTTCGTGACGGTCGGGAGCTCGATCTGCCTACCCTCACTCTGGCGGGTGTGTACATACTCACGAGTGACGAGTTGATAGAGTCGAATCCAAGGTTCGCACGCTGGCTCCATGTTGTCGCTGAACGAGACTCGGTGTTTATGGATATCGATCTGCGCGTACTCACAGCCGAGGAGGCCAGTGCATTCGAGAGCGCGGCAATATCCGCCTACAAGAAGGTCGTCGCCAAGTTCGGGGTCGAGATCGGCAAGAACTGCTTCGCCCAGGCTGGATTGGCGCGACTCGCGAGGATGCTTCGTGCCGATGTTCCACTGCCGCTATCCATTCCGCCCATTGCGGAGACCTTCGCACCGCCAAGCGACGGCAAGGGTTATGATTTCGATGATCTGTGGAAGTAGGAATGAAAAGGCCGAACAAGGCACCACTGCGCGGCACCACCGAAGGCGATCGACCTCAAAGTGACATCGAGCTCCCGTCGCCCGCGACCTAAAGAGTCAGAACCCGTCGCCCTTGGTCCGTGTCGCCACGCGCAGGAGCAGGTTGTTCGCCGTGATGTAGAGCGTGCTGCCATCGGCGCCGCCGAAGCAGCAGTTGGCCGTGGAGGTGCCGGTGAGGATCGTGCCGAGGTGTTTGCCCTCCGGGCTGAGGATCAACACGCCGCCGGGCCCGGTCGCCCAGATGTTGCCGCGCGCGTCGACCTTCAGGCCGTCCATCAGGCCGCCGCCGCGCTGCGCGCGCAACGGCTCGGCGTCGAACAGCACCCGGCCCGGCGCAACCGTGCCGTCGGCGTTGAGCGTATAGGCCATGAGGTAGGTGCGCATGCCGGGGCGGTCGCCCGAGTTGGCCACGTAGAGCGTCTTCTCGTCGAGCGAGAGCGCGATGCCGTTGGGCCGGTCGAGGTCGCGCGCGAGCACCGTCACGGTGCCGTCGGTCGCGCGGCGGAACACGCCGTGGAATCCGAGCTCGGCGGTGGCTTCCCGGCCAAGACCGTAGGGCGGATCGGTGAAGAAGAGGTTGCCGGCGCGGTCGAAGCAGAGGTCGTTGGGGCTGTTGAATCGTTTCCCCTCGAACCGGTCGACGATGGTCTCGAAGCCGCGGCCGTCGGCCGCGAGGCGGGAGATGCGGCGATCGCTGTGCTGGCAGAGCACGAGCCGGCCCTGCGCGTCGAGCATGAGCCCGTTGGAGCCCTCACCCGAGGCGTTCGCCTCCACGCCGGTGTTGCCGCTGGGGTGGAGGAACA
>DAOOFR010000338.1:0-1909 GCA_035415285.1 Opitutaceae bacterium | reverse complement strand
TTCCAGCGGTTGCTCGGCGAGCTTGCGCTCGGCGGCCTCGACGCGGCGGCGCATGGGCTCGGGCCACAACGACAGATCGGGCACGGCCGGGATGGCGGCCGCGAAGACCTCGGCGCGCTGGTGGGCGCGGTGCCAGGCGTAGGCGCCGGCCCCGCCGGCCCCGAGCACGGCCGCGAGCAATCCGAACACGAGGGCTTTCTTGTTCATGGGCTTTTCCGCCAGAGGGTGATGCGGGCGATGTTCTCGTACGGGGGGTAGACCGGGAACCCGCCGGTGGCGAGCACGGGCTCGCCGGTGCCGTCGAAGTCGCCGCAGGAGAGGGTGATCAGGTCCTTGGGCGTGCTGGCGAGGACCCGTTTGCTGAAGCGTTCCTGGCCCTCGTTGCGGAACCAGACCAGCGAGGCGATCAGGGGGTTGGTCTTGTCCCAATCCGCGTAGGCGGCCACGGCGACGATGTCCATCCGGCCGTCGCGGTCCATGTCGACGCCGACCGGGCTGTAGGCGCCGGGGAGGTCGGCGATGCGGCGGTACTTGAAGGTGCCGCCGCCGGTGTTCTCCAGCCATTGGATACCGTGCCACGGGCGCGGTCCGGGGGTGGCGGCGGGCCCGAAACCGTCGCCGTTGGTGTAGAGGATGTCGATGCGGCCGTCGCCGTTGACGTCGCAGAGGTTGATGCCGCTGCTGCCGTAGTCCTCGTTGGTGGAGCCCCAGATCTTCCGGCGGGCGAAGCGGCCCGTGCCGTCGTTGAGGAAGACGTAGATCTCCTCCCACTGTTGGGAGATGAGCGCGGCGATGTCCTGGTGGCCGTCGCCGTTGAAGTCGGCGACGCAGACGTTGATGTCGCCGGAGAGGTCGGTGAGGATCTCGGCGGTGTCCCAGGTCCAGGGGCCGGTGCGGCGCATCCAGCGCACCTCGCCCTGATCGTAGCCGAACTGGCCGACGGCGAGGTCGAGCTGGCCGTCGCCGTCGAAGTCGGCGGCGCGCACGTCGGTGACGCGGGAGGTGTTGGCGATGACGACGTGGCGGGTGAAGTTCTGCCGGCCGTCGTTCTCGAGGATGGCGATCTCGCCGATCTTGTCGTTGTTCGGAAAGACGAAGCCCATGTTGGAGAGCAGGACGTCGAGGTCGCCGTCGCCGTCCAGGTCGGCGGTCTCGACGTGGACGGGGGCGATGCTCTTGTCGTCGATGACGAATTCCTCGAATTTGCCGCGGCTGACCTGGCGGAGCCAGAGGATCTTGTTCTCCTTGGCCTCGCAGGCGAGCACGTCGACCAGTCCGTCCTGATCGAGGTCGACGGCGTTGACGTGGGCGATCCAGGGGCCGGTGCCGGGGACCAGCGCCGCGCCGATATTGGTCGGGCGCATGTAGTTGAGGTAGGCTCGCGGATCGCTGGCCGGCTGGCGGGCCTTGCGTGCGGCCGCGCTGGGGGCGTCGAGCTTGCGGCAGCCGGCGACGAGGACGAGGCCGGCGAGCAGGGCGACCAGTGTGATCGAGAGGGGGGGATGACGGCGGGGGCGGGACATGGCGGAGCGGAGGGAGAACGCAGCGAGGGGAGCCGATCGTGGCCGGGTGCCGCGCGGAGGCGAACTGGGTGATGCCAGCCCGGCCGGTGGGGCGTCAAGAAAACCGGCCGCCGGGTTGGTGGCGGTGCTCGCGGTGGTGTGGTGAGCGGATGATCCCGCCTAGCGCCGGGATTCGCCGCTGGTCACGTGGCGATTGTGCGAACTGAGGTCACGGTCGTAGTTTTGGGGATATGAAGTCGCCGGTGTGTTCCTGCCTGCTCCTGTGTTTTCTGATCGGCCCTGGGCTGCCGCGGCTGGCGGCTGACGAGGCCGACGCAGTGCGCCGGTTGTTCGCGGCCGGGGATTTCTCCGGCGCGGCGGAGCACGGATTGGCGGCCCTGGAGCGG
>DAOOFR010000337.1:0-1927 GCA_035415285.1 Opitutaceae bacterium | reverse complement strand
GGATGTAGCCGACCTCGTCGACCACGATCAGCGGCAGGCGGCCGACCCGCTCGAGCTCCTCGTCGAGGCGGCCGGATCGCTTGGCCGCAGCGAGGCGCGCCACCCACTGCTGCGCACTCGCGAAGGCCACCCGATGGCCGCGCCGCGCGGCCTGCACCGCGAGCGTGATCGAGAGGATGCTTCTATGCTTGTCAAGTGCTCTGTGGCATGGCCTCCAGAAGCCGGAAGATGTGTCTGGCGAGGTAGCGCTTCAGGCAGCGTTTGATCTCGCGCGGGCTCCTGCCCTCGGCGGTACGCCTGGCTGCGTAGGCTCTTGTGTCGGGGTGGTGGGCCAGGCGTGAGAGCACGATCGTGTGCAGGGCGCGGTTCAGCTGCCGGTCGCCGCCGCGGTTGAGGCGGTAGCGCACCACCTGCCCCGAGGAGGCGGGGATCGGCGCGACCCCGGCCAGGGAGGCGAAGGCGGCCTCGGAGCGGATCCTGCCCTTGTGCGACCACGAGCAGAGGATGCGCGCGGCGGTGATCGCGCCGACGCCGGGCTCGGAGAGCAGCGTGGGCGCCAGCTGCGCGACCAGCAGCTCGATCTGCGTCTCGTGGTCGGCCGCCTCTGCCCCCAGGACCAAGGCCCGCCTCGCGATGGCGCGCAGGGCGCACACGGTGGCGCGGTGCTCGGCGCTCTGGCCCGGGGAGGTGCGCAGGCGAGCGGCGCGCGTGACCTGCGTCTCGGTGGCGCCGCCGCGCAGCTGGTCACGCAGGCCCTGCGGGGCGCTCACGATGGTCGCCTTCAGGAGACCCACGGCCTGCGTCCGGGCGCGCACGGCGCCCTCGCGCGCGGCGAGCAGCACACGCAGCGCCTCGCGCTCGCCGCGGCTGCGGGGTTGCGCCAGGTGGTCCCGCGCGAGCGCCTCCCGCGCGGCGCGCACGGCGTCGAGCTCGTCGCTTTTGGCGCCGTCGCGCCGGGCCGGCCGCTTGGGGCGGTCGATCTCGGCGACCCACTCGCCGCGCTCGAGCAGGAAGGTCGCCAGGTTGGCGCCGTAGCTGCCCGAGCCCTCGAGCGCCCAGAGGCGCCGGCCGCACGCATGCCGGTCGGCGAAGGCGAGCAGCCTGCGGCCGCCGAAGGCGTCCGAGGCCACGGTCAGGACCTCACACACAGTGCCGCCGGCGTCGACCGCGGCTGCGGTGTGCGAGTCGCGGTGCGTGTCGACGCCGATGACGTAGTCGACCAAGCCCTCCAGAACGCCCATCCCGCCTCCTCATTCGCGCTATGCTCGATCTCACCGGTCCCCTGCGCCCCGTGCGGCACGACTGTGATGGGTCACGCTCCGGAGAAGGAGCGGACGGGCTTCTATGAGGCCAACGTGCGGTGCGCAGCGGGACCGGCCGCGCGACGGTCGGGCAGACATATCCTTCGCCAAGGCAACGCAACGGCGCGCCACTGGCTCGTTCGGGTCATGCCCGCCGTCGCCGCGGCCACCCTAGCAGCCATCCACGCTCACGCTGCTCGGAAGAAGAACGCACGCCGTGCCAATGAGTCTTTCGGGTCATGCCCGCGGTCGCTGCGGCCGCTCCGCTCACGATCCCTCTTGTGGGGAACCGCAAGAGAGAGTCTCACAATGGGTCTTGCCCACGCCGGGCGGCCCGAGGAGCAGCACGCCGGCGCGGCGCTCGAGGAAGCGCAGCGAGCGCAGCTCGGCGACCCGCCGCGGGTCGAGCTCGGGTTGGAAGGCGAGGTCGAAGTCGTCGAAGGTCTTGTGGTGCGGCAGCCCGCTGAGCTTGAGGCGGCTCGCGTAGCGGCGCCCCTCAAGCACGCCGACCTCCTCCTCGAGCACGAGGTCGATGAGCTCGCGGTAGCCCATCTGTCCCTCCTCGGCCCGGGCGACGAGCTCGTCGAGGTGCTCGGCGAGGGCGGGCAGCTTGAGCTCGGCGGCGT
>DAOOFR010000336.1:0-1935 GCA_035415285.1 Opitutaceae bacterium | reverse complement strand
GCCGGCCCGGCCCAGCGCCGCCTGCCCCTCCAAACCCTCACCGACCGCGACGGCGCCCAGAAACCCGCCCTCGCCATCATTCTCGATGAGCTCCTCGCCGCCGGCATCGAGCAGGTCGGCCTCGTGCATGCGCAGGGCGACCGGGCCGCGTACGAGGCGGTGCTCGCGCCCTACGCGGGCAAGCTGACGTTCATCGAACAGTCGGCCCCGCTCGGCTACGGCCATGCCGTGCTCTGCGGCCGCGAGTTCGTCGGCCACCAGCCGTTCCTGCTCCAGGTCAGCGACCACCTCTACGTTTCCTCGTCCGCCCAGAGCTGCACGCGCCAGCTCCTCGATCGCGCCGAGGCCGAGGACTGCGCCGTCTCCGCCGTGCAGCCCACCCACGAGGGCCAGCTCCAATACTACGGCACCGTCGGCGGCACGCTCGTCCCCGGCCGCCGCGGCCTCACCGCCATCGAGCATGTGCTGGAAAAGCCGACACCCACCCTCGCTGAGCAGCACTGCCTCGTGCCCGGCCTGCGCGCCGGCTACTACCTCTGCTTCTTCGGCATGCACGTGCTCACCCCGGCGCTCTTCGCGCTGCTCGCCGCGGAGCAGCAGGCCAACCCCGGCGCCAAGCTCGGCCTCTCCCCCGCGCTCAACGCGCTCGCCGCCCACGAGAAATACCTCGCCGCCGTGCTCGACGGCCGTCGCGCTAATTTGGAGGCGACCTTCGGCCTCCTGCGCGCCCAGATCGCCCTCGGCCTGAGCGGCTCCAGCCGTTCCGACATCCTCGCCCTCCTCGCCGAGGAGCTCGCCCTCGCCGCCGAGACGAAGAAGGGAGTGAAGGAGTAAGGGAATGAGGGCGTAAGTGCCCAGGCATCCGCCGTTCCGCCCCGCCCATCAGTCCCGTTCGTCCCCTCCCTCCCATCCGCCGCCCTCCCCCTCGCTCCGCGTGACTCCCGTCCTCCAAGCCCTCCTCGAAGGCCGCACCCCGGCCGACGGACCGCAATACTTCGAGCAACTCTGCCGCGCCGCCTCGCGCGCCGAGCTGGAGGCGATGGCCGCCGCGCTCGAGCAGTTCCGCCGCGCGACTCCGAACTTCTACCACCGCGTCCGCGCCCTCTTCTTCCTCGAGGCGATCCACCGCTATTTCCTCCCGCCGCACTACGCGGCCGACAACGCCGGTTCGATCCCGTTCGAGGGCCACCAGCACGCGCTCGAGCGACGCTTCGAGGAGGCGATCGACACCTTCCTGCGCCACCAGAGCGAACACGGCGCCAGCGACGCGCTCAGCAGCGCGCTCGCCGCCGCGTACCACGGACTCGAATTCAAGACGCTCGCCACACAGGTCCAGAAGACCGTGCGCACCGTCCGCGGCAACCAGTGGATGTTCCGCACCGGCCACCCGCTCGACTACCCGCTGCGCCTGCGTCCCGAGCTGCTCCCGCCGGCCGGCGACGCCCCCGCGCCGATCCTCTTCGAGGAGACGCCCGTCCGCATGGACCTCAGCCATGCCGGCTGGTCCGACATCTTCTTCCTCGGCATGGACTACCCCGAGGGCGCGAAGGTCCTCAACCTCTCCATCGATCTCGGCGTCTTCGGCCGCGACCAGTCGACCCGCCCGCCCGTCTGCGCCTTCCTGCGCGTGATCGACGAGCCCGTGCTGCGCCTCGTCTCCGTCGACCTGGGCGCCAGCGCCGACGTCGCCTCGCTGGCCGACCTCTTCGACTTCGCCAAGGACTACCTCGGCCTGCTCAAGGCCGCCGTGATCGCCTCCGGCGTCGTGCCCTCCGGCCTCGAAGGTTCCGGCCACGACCTCGCCGAGATCCTCGCGCGCCTCGCCGGCCCCGGCCGCGGCCTGGAAATCGTCTCCCAAGTACGCGACATCCCGAAGGGCTCGCGCCTCGCCGTCTCCACCAACCTCCTCGGCTGCCTCATCGCGCTGCTCATGCG
>DAOOFR010000335.1:0-1939 GCA_035415285.1 Opitutaceae bacterium | reverse complement strand
CCGCCGGCATCGATCACGAAGCGCTGGAGCACCATGCCGGCGTCGATCATCCACACCTTCAGCGTGTGCCGGCCGGCGGCGAGCGGCTGCCGCGCGGTGGACTTGATCTTGATGCGGTTGCCCACCGCGTCGTTCCACCACTTCGGATACGTCCAGTCGGGCACATCCTCGCCCTCGTTGATGTTGATGACCTCCGGCGCTCCGTCGTCGATCGCGACGGCGAAGCGCAGCCCTTCCCCCTTCCGGAAGTTGAGCGTCGGCGAAACGTGGGCGTCGACGGAGACCGCTGCCGCGTCGTCGAGCAGCGTGAAGACGTACTCCAGCCGCGGCGTGTCCGCCCCGGGCGTGCAGCTCGCGGCGGTGGACGGCGCGATGGTGACCGCCGAGTCAGTACGGCCGAGATTCGGCACGGTGATCCAGCGCGCCACGGCGCCGTGCTGCACGCGGTCGTAGCGGGCCGCCTCGATGGCGACGACGCCGTTGTTCTCCACGGCGCCGGCCAGCGCCGGCTGCTCGTTGCGGAGCGGCAACGTCACCGTGTACTCGGTGCCGGCGCCGGCGATCACGAGCTCGCCCACGCTGCGGCCGGGCGGCGCCTTCTGCCAGTCGACGGCGATCTCGATCCGCTCCTCGAACCGGGTCGTGCCCTCGCTTTTCGCGGGGCGGAGCCACTCCTGTTTCGGGGTGAGCGTGTAGTGCAACGGCTGGCTGCCGCGGTTGATCACCTCGACGTAGGGCCGCTGGTCGTTGCTCCGGTCGGCCGGCGGCAGCGCATGGGTGAAGCTCCAGTCGGCCTCGACATCCAACCAGCCCCAGCGCGGCCGCTCGCCGTGCTCGACGAGGAAACCGAGCTCCGCGCCCTCCACGGGCTGCACGTAGGAGACCGCCGGCATCCGATTCAGCGGCGGGTGCTGCCAGTAGGTGTAGCCGATGTGGGTCTGCGACATCATGTGGTTCCACTTCCCGCCCAGCAGCTCGGTGTGGAACCGGCGGGTGAGCTCGGCATCGCGCGCGAAGAGCTCCTTCACGCGGTCGGCGTAATAGTTGGCCGATACTGCGCCGCGCTCGGCGTAGTAGGCGTTCTTGCCCGCGGCGACGTACATCTCGTTGAGGTTGGCGCACGCCTCGATCGGGAAGAGCGCCAACTGCTGGAACGCCGGTTTGTGCGAGTCGGGCAGCCGCGCGTGGAGCGCGCGGGCCTTCTCGGCGAGTTGCCGGTACTCGGCCACGATGCGGTCGGCCTCGCGGTAGTGGCCCACGCTGTAGGTGTCGGGCGCGAGCATCTCGGGCGTGCGCCGGGCGTTGTACTTCGTGTAGAGCGCGAGCAGCTCGGCCACCTCGGCGGCGTGCTCGGCGCCGAACTGCTGCCGCGCCCAGCTCACGTAGTACGCGGGCAGGTCACCGGCGGTGATCGCCTCGGGGTTCCACGCGAGGTCGAGGAAGAAGCTCATCGGCAGCTCCATGGGCTTGATGTCGCCCACGTTCAGAATCCACAGACCGTGCACACCCGCCTCGTAGGTGAGGGTCATCTGCTCCCAGATGCGCTCGATCTGGCTCACGTTGAGCCAGCGGTAGGAGGTCGGCCCGCCGACATAATCGACATGATAATACATGCCGTAGCCGCCCGGACGGTCGCGTTCCTCGGGGCGCGGGAGGAAGCGGACGTTGCCCCAGTTGTCGTCGCTGAAGAGGACGAGGATGTCGTCCTCCACCCGCATGCCCTTGTCGTAGTAGTCCTGCACCTCCTTGTAGAGCGCCCACACCTGCGGGGTCTTCGCGGCGGGTTTCCCGGTGACCTCGGCGATGATCTGCCGCTGGTCGGCGATGATCTGCTGCAGCAACGGCACCGCCGCCTCCTCGGACATGGCCTCGTCGCCGTCGCCGCGCATGCCGACGGTGACCACGCTCTCGTAGTCGCGCACGCGCGCAAAACCGCCGC
>DAOOFR010000334.1:0-1950 GCA_035415285.1 Opitutaceae bacterium | reverse complement strand
TTCGGCGGCGGACTCGTCCGCCGCGGCGAGCTCTTCCGCGGCGACAACGCGATGGCCGCCGAAATCTGGCTCTTCCGCAACAAACTCGACCCGCGCACCAATGCCGAGGAGGGCGCATGCATCCGCGCCGTGCGCCGCACCTACGCCGAGGGCGCCGGTATCCCGTTCGCCGACGCCCCGAATCCCCGCGAGATCGAGGAGATCGCTCTCGGAAAACGTCCCGGCAACGCAACCGCCGCCACCGAAGCCTACCGCCGGCTCGGCGAAGTCGTGGGCGACGCCCTCGCCCAAGCGCTCACTCTTGTCGACGGCCTCGCCGTGATCGGCGGCGGCCTGTCGGCCGCCGCACCGCTCTTCCTGTCCGCGGTCCTCGCGGAGTTGAACGGCACCTACGCCACGCCCGAGGGCGGCACGCGTCGCCGTCTCGTCCAGCAAGCCTTCAACCTCGAGGACTCCGACCAGCTCGCCGCCTTCCTGCGGGGCGCCACGCGCGAGATCGCCGTGCCCGGCACCGACCGCCGCCTCGCCTACGACCCCCTCGCCCGCATCGGCGTCGGCGTGTCGCGTCTCGGCACCAGCGAGGCCATCGCCCTCGGCGCCCACGCCTTCGCCCTCCAGCAACTCGACGCGCGGTAGGGCACACGCCCAAGCCTGCGTTTGTCGGCAGGCTTGGAATCTTCGGACCTGTCGCTACAACAGCAGGATGCCCGACGCTGTACCCCACATGTGGAGCGCAGATCTCCCCGAGCCGCACCCCGACAATGATGCTCTCGGGCGGAAGGAATTCGCGGCTCGCGCAGCAGCCGCGATCCGCAGCTGGCATAGGCAGAAACAAAGTTTGGTTCTCGGGCTGAATGGAGAGTGGGGCAGCGGAAAGTCGACGTTAGCCAAGTTTTGTCGAGGTCTACCTAAGCCAAGAGACCCAGCCGGCTGAGTCCGAGACAATCGTTGTCCAGTTCAACCCATGGCTCTGGAGTGGCCAAGATCAGCTCTGCCGCGCCTTCTTCGACGAGATTACAGCGGCTCTCCGACGGGATGGCTCAGTTGCGAAACAGAAGAACGGCGAACTGGCAGATCTGGTTGAACAGCTGAAGTTCGCGACTCTGGCTGCAGGTGACGTCGCCAACAAATTGCAGCAGTCGCTCACCGCTCTCCTCGCGCTGTTGGCGGGCGGGTCGGGGGTATTTGCCAGTTACGTCGAGAGCCCCGGAGGCAAAGCGCTCCTCAGCACTTCGGGAGTGGTACTTCTGACCGCCGCGGGTGCATGCGCGGCTTTCGCACCAATCGCAGACAATCTCGCCTCTTTGCTGAAATTGAGGAGCCCGTCGGCGTCTCGCCCTCTTGAGGCAATCCGGACCGAACTGCATTCTCGGTT
Source organism: Opitutaceae bacterium (assembly GCA_035415285.1). GTDB lineage: Bacteria > Verrucomicrobiota > Verrucomicrobiia > Opitutales > Opitutaceae > CAJCBL01. The sequence continues at coordinate 575 of DAOOFR010000334.1, read as the reverse complement.
CGAGAAACGGTCCGGGTGCTTGCTCGTTATCATCGACGACGTCGACCGCCTGACCAAGGAGCAGGTCCGGATGTTGATGCAGCTCGTCAAGGCCAACGCCGACTTCCCCAACGTCGTCTACCTGCTGCTCTATCAGAAGGACATCGTCGCACGCGCGCTCGAAGATGACTCGCCCGGACATGGACAAGACTTCTTGAGGAAGATCGTCCAAATTGAGTTGGAGGTGCCGGATGCGCCCGAGGACAAGTTGCGCGGGTTGTTCCGGAAACATATTGAACCGACCTTGTTCCGAGATCGGAGCCATTTCGACGAAAGCCGCTGGGATGAGCTGTTCGACGAACATGTTTGGCCGTACTTCCGCACTCCAAGGGACATCAAGCGCTTCAGCGGCATGTTCGCGTTCTACTACGAGTCGCACGTGATCGATGGCGTGTTGGACGTAAACCCCGTAGACCTCTTCCTGCTGGAGATATTGCGCATGTTCGAGCCGGAGGCCTATGAGGCTGTTGGGCGGGGGTTTCAGAACCAGAAGAGCATCGTCCTTGGTCTTCTGTACGGAGACAAGGAGGCGAAGA
>DAOOFR010000333.1:0-2026 GCA_035415285.1 Opitutaceae bacterium | reverse complement strand
CGCCCTCTCCCGCAGTCTGCGCAAGCTCTTCACCTTCGACACCGCCCTGTCCGGCGCCGAGGCCCTCCAGAAGCTCGACCGCGATGGCCCCTACGCCGTCGTCGTCGCCGACCAGACCATGCCCAGCATGAGCGGTGTCGAACTGCTGGAAGCCGTCCGCGAGATCGCCCCCGACACCGTCCGGCTCATGCTCACCGGCAACGCCGACCAGAAGTCCGCCGTCGAGGCCGTCAACCGCGGCGCCGTCTTCCGTTTCCTCAACAAGCCCTGCCCGCCCGAGACCCTCGTCCCCGCCCTCGAGACCGCCCTCAAGCAGCACGAACTCGTCGTCACCGAACGCGAACTCACCGAGGGCACCCTCTCCGGCAGCGTCCAGGTCCTCTCCGAGGTCCTCGGCATGATCGCCCCCGATGTTCTTGGCCGCGGCCAGCGCCTGCGCGAGTCCATGGGCACCTTCGCCCGCCATCTCCAGTTGGAACCGGTCTGGGAATACGAGGTCGCCGCCGGCCTCGCCCTCCTCGGCTACGCCTCCCTGCCCGTCATCATCCTGCGCAAGATCTCCGCCGGCACCGACCTGGAGCCCGAGGAGGCGGAGATCCTCCGCCACACCCCCGAGGTCGGCTACAACCTCGTCTCGAGCATTCCGCGTTTCGCCAACATCGCCCAGATGATCCTCTATCAAGCCAAGGACTTCACCGGCACCGGCGTCCCGGCCGACGCGGTGGCCGGCGAGGAGATTCCCCTCGGGGCCCGCATGCTGCGTATCCTCAACGACCGGCTCACCCTCGAACTGGAGGGCATCGTCAAACAGAACGCCCTCATCGCCCTGCGCGAACGCCGCGGCTCCTACGACCCCGCCCTCGTCGAGAAATGCTTCGAGTGTTTCCCCACCTTCCTCTCCAACGCCCTCTCCTCCGAGATCCCCGTCGTCTACCGCCACCTCGACCAGCTCGCCCCCGGCCAGGTCCTCGTCTCCGAGATCAAACTGGCCAACAACGTCGTGCTCGTCGCCGCCGGCGAGCGCCTCACCAAGATGGTCATCCAGCGCATCCGCAACGCCGCAACAATCGGCCAGATTCGCGGCCCCTGGCCCGTCCAGGAACCGCCTCCGGCCCCGTAACCCCCCGCCCGCCCGCGGGCTGAACGGCCACCGCCATGCCACCCGCCACCCTCCCATCGCCCGTCGCCCCGCCACCGCCCGCCACCGCGGCTCGCGCCGGCGCCGGTGCGTGGGGTCTCCTCGGGAATGAGCCGCCGCTCTGGTGGCGCCTGCTCGCCGCCGTGCCCCTCGCCGCGGCCGCCGCACTGCTGTTCTTCGCGCTCGCCGACGACACCAACGCCACCGCCTTCCGTTACGCGTCCTTCACCAGCGCGGTCGTCCTCGGCGCGTTCTTCGGCGGTTGGGTCTCGGGCAGCACCACCGCGTTGCTCGCCACACTCCTCACCCTCTTCTGGGTCCATCCCGGCCCCTTCACCCACCACGATTGGTTCGGTCTCGCCGTCTTTCTTTTCAACAGCCTGCTGATCGTTGGCCTCGCCGCTCTGTTCCAGCGCACCGCCCTGCGCCTCCGCGCCGAGAACACCGAACGCCGCCGCGCCGAGGAACAGCACGCCCGCGCCGTCCGCCATTGGCAGGAGACCTTCGACGCCGCCCGCGACGCCGTCTGGGTCGTCGACGGCGACCTGCGCATCGTCCACTCCAACCGCGCCGCCCAGGCGCTCTTTGCCCAGACCGCCGCGGCGATGCAGGGCCGCTACTGCTGGGAGATCGCCTTCGGCTCGCTCCAACCCCGCCCCGACTGCCCCATCTCCCGCGCCTCCCGCAGCCTCCAGCGCGAGACCACCGAGCTCCAACTCGGCGAGCGCCGGTTCGAAGTCTCCGTCGATCCGATACTCGATGCCGCCGGCCGCTTCGCCGGCGCCGTCCAGACCGTGGCCGACATCACCGCCCGCCGCCTCGCCGAGGAGGAACGCGCCCTGCTCGGCAACACCATCGGCGGCAGCCTCAACGAGATCTACATCTTCG
>DAOOFR010000332.1:0-2043 GCA_035415285.1 Opitutaceae bacterium | reverse complement strand
CCAACGCCAATGAGCCGCTCGGCTTCGAGCAGAAGCTCTGGGCCGCGGCCGACAAGATGCGCGGCCACATGGACCCGGCCGAGTACAAGCACGTGGCGCTCGGCCTCATCTTCCTCAAATACATCTCGGACGCGTTCGAGGAGAAGCACGCGGCGCTCGTCGCCGAGCACGAGGAGGAGGCCGCCCGGAGCTTGGCGGCCGGCGGCCCCGGCGAGAGCGGCATAGACCCCGAGGACCGCGACGAGTACCTCGCCGAGAACGTCTTCTGGGTGCCGCGCGAGGCGCGCTGGAGCCACCTGCAGGCGAACGCCAGGCAGCCCGAGATCGGCAAGCTCATCGACGACGCCATGGTGGCGATCGAGCGCGAGAACCCGCAGCTCAAGGGCGTGCTCAGCAAGAACTACGCGCGCCCCGACATCGACAAGACGCAACTCGGCGAGCTCATCGACCTCATCGGCACCATCGCCATGGGCGACGCCGAGAGCCGGTCGAAGGACCTGCTCGGCCGCGTCTACGAGTACTTCCTCGGCCGTTTCGCCAGCGCCGAGGGCAAGGGCGGCGGCGAGTTCTACACGGCGCGCTGCGTGGTCAAGCTGCTGGTCGAGATGCTCGAGCCGTTCAAAGGCCGCGTATACGACCCCTGCTGCGGCTCGGGCGGCATGTTCGTGCAGAGTGAGCGCTTCGTGGAGGAGCACGGCGGTCGCCGCGGCGACATCGCCATCTACGGGCAGGAGAGCAACCCCACCACCTGGCGCCTGGCCAAGATGAACCTCGCCATCCGCGGGCTCGAGGGCGACCTGGGGCCGCACAACGCCGACACGTTCCACAACGACCTGCACAAGGACCTCAAGGCCGACTTCATCCTCGCCAACCCGCCGTTCAACGTGAGCGACTGGGGAGGGGACCGCCTGCGCGACGACGTGCGCTGGAGGTACGGCGCGCCGCCGCCGGGCAACGCCAACTTCGCATGGGTGCAGCACATGGTGCACCACCTGGCGCCGCAGGGCGTGGCCGGCTTCGTGCTCGCCAACGGCTCGATGAGCTCGCAGCAGAGCGGAGAGGGGGAGATCCGCAAGGCACTCGTGGAGGCGGACCTCGTCGACTGCATGATCGCCCTGCCCGGCCAGCTCTTCTACACCACGCAGATCCCCGTGTGCCTGTGGTTCCTGGCGCGCGACAAGAGCGACGGCCCGGGGAGCGGCGGTCCCTGCCGGGACCGCCGCGGCCAGACCCTCTTCATCGACGCGCGCCAGATGGGCGCGATGGTCGACCGCACACACCGCCAGCTGACCGACGAGGACATAGGGCGCATCGCCGGCGCCTACCACGCCTGGCGCGGCGAGCAGGGCGCCGGCGACTACGAGGACATCGCGGGCTTCTGCAAGAGCGCGACCACCGAGCAGATTGCCGAGCACGGTTTCGTGCTCACGCCCGGCCGCTATGTTGGGGCTGCCGCTAGCGACGAAGACGACGAACCGTTCGACGAGAAGATGAAGCGCCTGACGGCTGAGCTCGCCGAGCAGTTCGCGGAGGGGCGGCGGCTAGAGGAGGAGATTAAGGCGAATCTGGGGTCGCTAGGGTATGAGTTCTGACTTCGGACGGACGCGACCACTCGGTGACTTCGTCATGCTGCAGCGAGGCACGACCTACAAGAGCAGCCTCCTCGGCCGAGCCGGACCTGTGTTGCTCGGGCTAGCAACTATCGAGCGCAACGGGGGCTTTCGGGGTGATTCTCTTCGGACTTACGGCGGGGACTCGCCGGCAAAGCTCATGCTTGGCCCTGGCGACCTCTACGTCTCACTGAAGGACGTGACACAAGCGGGCGACCTTCTTGGTGCCGTCTCGCGAGTTCCGGCAACCGTGGCCGCGGGACGCCTCACTCAGGACACGGTTCGTCTGGATCTCGTCCCCGGTGCTCCGGATGGAGCGTATCTCTACTGGCTGCTGCGTGCTCCTCAGTACCGCGAATACTGTAGGGCGCGTGCGACGGGCACGACGAACTTGTCTCTCAGCCGGGAGGACTTCTTGGCCTTCCCAGTTCCG
>DAOOFR010000331.1:0-2050 GCA_035415285.1 Opitutaceae bacterium | reverse complement strand
GTCAGCCGCGCGGCGGCATCCGGTGCGAGACTGCGAACGAGGATGAAGTTGGCGCCGGGCGCGTGGGTGACATGGAAGCGCAGCGGCGTTCCCTCGTCGACGTCGACAGCGGCTTTGCCGTTTTCGATCAGCATGTCGGCGCCGGCGACGGCCGAGAGCGGACCGGGAAACACGACAGTCGTGACCTCACGGGACACCGGCAGATCGACCGCTTGCCGCGGATCGAGCGGGAATTCCCGGATCGGTTGCGCTGTCAGCCCGGTCGCGGCTCCGAGCAGGAGCGCGATTGTTCTCCACATCCCCATGATACGTCTCCTCAGGTTTTGACGGGTTCGACTTGGAACGCAGCGACCGCAGTCGGATACCGCCCGTTTCGCGTGAGGTCCGGATTGACCAGGAACTTGAACTTCACCCGGTAGCGCAGCACCTCCGTGATCGGCGCGCCCTGAAACGCGCCGACGCGGATCAACTGGACGTCCGCCGCAGTATAGAAGGTGTTGTCGCGCGTACTCAGAACTTCGGGAACACCGACCTCCACTTTCTGGTGCAGCGACTTTGCCTCGTATTCCGACTTTGTCTTGTTGAAGACGCTTTGCGCCGCATCCGCCGCGTCGCGCAGGAAGAGTTGCTTGAACAACTCGGGGTTATCCAAGCCCTGCGGGTTGCGTTCGAAGAGCGCCTTGCAGGCGAGCTTGGTCTGCATCGCGTGGAGGTCGGTCGCGCGCTGGATGTCCACGACCGGCGACACGTAGTACGTGCCGAGACTGTCGATCAGCACGACCTCGCGCTGGCGCGTGAGCTTCTCGACGAGTTGCTGACGGTCCCACGCCGCCCACACCCACGCCGACACCGCGATCAGAAACCAAATCAAGGACTGGCGGCGCTGACGGTCGAAGACCGCCAGAATCGCCGACTTCGGTTTCCCGAAGGACGGCGTGGCCGCGGAGAGGTGGGGTGCTGCGGTGTCGGTGTTGGCTCCCATGATGGTTATTTCCGGGGAGGCTGGGTCTTCGCCGGCGGCGGAGGCGTGGCCGGCCGGGCGGCGTCGCTTCCCTCGACCATGTCATCGCAAGCGTCGAGGAAATCGGCCACGTGGTGGACCAGTCGCTCCTTCGAGGCGGCGATCCGTTGCTCCGCCCGCGCAGTCTTCTCGGCGGCTTCAGTGTTTCGTCGGTTTGGCGTTAGCATTTGAGTCGATGTCGATTGCAGCCCGATTCGGGTCTTCGTTGTGCGGTTGTTGTTCAAATCCACTGCTCTGGCGCTTGCGCCGAGCGTGTTCGGAAAACTGTGAGGTGAACGCTTCCGAGGCCTCTGCTTGGCGACCTTGTGCGGAGGCTGTTGCTTCCGCCGCGGCGGTTTGTCGCTGTATGAATCGTCCCGCGTAGAGCCCCGCCACGCCTCGGACAGCATTGTTCGTCGCCTGTGCCGAGCCGCCGCCGCGGACCGCCGATTCGGAGCCGGCAGCGAGCACACCCGCCGCACCGGCGGCGATCACTGCCGGTGCGGCAGCCCCTCCGGTGGCGGCAGTGACGGCCGCGCCGACTCCGCCAGTAAACGCCGCTTGCGCGACGCCACCCACGCCTTGAGCGAACGCGGTCGCCGGGTTCATCCCCATGACCAGCACCTTTGTTGTGACCCACGGGGCCAGGACAGAGCTGAGCATCATCCAGGAGCCGATCAGCAGGACGGTCAGCGCGGGGGCAGCGAGTGCATTGCCGGCCGCGATCACCGGCATGAGGTTGGCCACCGCCGCCGCTTGAAGCATCGCATCGGTGACGACCGCCGCGATCACCCAGCCGAACGGCCAGAAAACGAGCGCGACCAATCCGACGATGTACTTCTGGGCCACGCTCGCCATCGAGCGCAGCATGAAGAACGAGAGGAAAATCGGGCTCAGTGCCCAGCCGGCGGTCAGCAGAATGTCGCCGACCAACTTCACGACATATTGAACACCCCATGACATCCAGCCAAACAGCCAGAGGAAGGCGTAGCAGAACGCGGTGCCGATTGATTCAGTGCCCCAGATGATGTCCCAGACGCTGGTGTCCGG
>DAOOFR010000330.1:0-2085 GCA_035415285.1 Opitutaceae bacterium | reverse complement strand
CACGTCGACACCGGCATGGGCTTCGAACGCGTCGCCGGCATCTACGCCACGACGAACGGCTTTAAGGACTTCTCCGCCGAGCCCTCCAACTACAACTCCGACGTCTTCACCCAGCTTTTCGACGTTGTCGAAAAGCTTAGCGGCCGTTGCTACGGCCGCACGGTCCCGACCAAGCGCGAAGGACTCACCGAGCAGGAGAAGACCGACATCGCCTTCCGCGTCCTCGCCGACCACGCACGCTGCGTGTCCTGCGCCATCGCCGACGGCATCCTCCCCGGCAACGAAGGCCGCAACTACGTCATCCGCCGCATCCTCCGCCGCGGCATTCTCTACGGACGCAAGGACCTCGGCCTCAGCGTCGGCTTCTTCGAAAAACTCGTCGCCGCCGTCGTCGCCTCGCTCGGCTCCGTCTTCCCCGAACTCAAAGCCCAGCATTCCCTCGTCGAGCGCGTCATCCGCTCGGAGGAAGAATCCTTCGGCCGAACGCTCGACCGTGGGCTCCAGCGATTCCAGCATTGGATTGAGGTGGAACGAGTGAAGAACAAGTTCTGGATTCCCGGCCAAGGTGAGGCTCAAGAGGCACTCGCCGTTGTTCCTGGTAACGTCGCCTTCGAACTTTACGACACCTACGGATTCCCTCTCGACATGACCCAGCTTCTCGCTGCTGAACGAGGTGTCACGGTCGACTCGAATCAATTCGAGTACTTCATGGAAAAACAGCGCGAACAGTCCCGCGCCGCCCAGAAGAAGGAAGTCATCGTCGCCGCCACCGAGGGCAGCGAGACCGTCGCTCACGCGCCGACCAAGTTCGTCGGCTACACCGAGCTCGAGTCCGAGGCCAAGCTCCTCGAGGTCGTCCGCGCCGACAAGGACACGTTCCTCGTCTTCGACCAGACCCCGTTCTACGCCGAGATGGGCGGCCAGTGCGGCGACACCGGCACCGTCACCCTCGCCGGCCAGACGCTCCAGATCGCCGACACCATCAAAGACAAGTCCGGCCGTTACCTCCACAAGCTCGGCACCCCTGCCGCCAACTTCCAACTTCCAACTTCCAATTCCTCGGCGACGCTTAGCGTCGCCGTCGAGCGCCGCCGCGCCATCTCCCGTCACCACTCCGCCGAGCACCTCATCCACTGGGCGCTCCGCAAAACCCTCGGCACCCACGTCCGCCAGGCCGGCACACACAAGACCGCCGACCGCATGCGTTTCGACTTCTCGCACTTCGAGGCCCTCAAGCCCGAGCAGGTCCGCGAGATCGAGAGCCTCGTCAACGAGCGCATCTTGGATAACGCCCTCGTCGACACCTACGAGACCGAGTTCGACAAGAAGCCCGAAGGCACCCTCGCCTTCTTCGGCGAGAAGTACGGCAAGGTTGTGCGCGTCGTCGACATCGGCGGCTACAGCCGCGAACTCTGCGGCGGCACCCACGTTTCCACCACCGGCGAGATCGGCCTCATCAAGATCGTCTCCGAGATGGCCATCGCCGCCGGCACCCGCCGCCTCGAAGTCGTCGCCGGCCAGGCCGCGCTCGACTTCGTCGCCGCCCACGAGGTCGCCCTCGCCGCCGTCAGCCACTCGCTCTCCGCAGGCCCGCAGGATGTCGCCAAGAAGCTCGACGCCCTGCTCGCCCAGAAGGCCGAGCTCGAGAAGAAGCTCAAGGCCTTCGAGCAGAAGGCCTCCGCCGGACTCGCCGACGATCTCGCCGCCAAGGCGGTCGAGCGCGACGGCCTGAAGTTCGTCTCCGCCGTCGTCACCGTCGACAACCCCGACGCCCTCCGCGCCCTCGGCGCTCAGATCCTCGCCAAGCTTGGCGAAGGCGTCGTGCAGCTCGGCGCCGCGATCGGCGACAAGGCCTCCGTCGCCGCTTTCTGCTCACCCGCCGCGATCAAGGCCGGCAAGCAGGCCGGCCAGATCGTCCGCGACCTCTGCGGCAAGCTCGGCGGCAAAGGCGGCGGCAAGCCCGACTTCGCCATGGGCGGCGGAAAGGACACGGCCAAACTCGCCGAAGTCCTCGCCGGCTAGTAGGTCCTGTCTCCGACCGGACCCTACAGGCCCGAGCCCTTCCCTGCGGCCCTCATCCGGCGC
>DAOOFR010000329.1:0-2093 GCA_035415285.1 Opitutaceae bacterium | reverse complement strand
CACCCTCGTTCATGGTCGCCAGCAATGCGAAAACTAATATGGGACATGGTACTAGCACGACCAGATCCGTGAAGCGTGGCCACCCGGAATCGTAGCTGCCATGCCCCTCTGTGGCGGCTTGTGGCACGGTCCGTGTTCGTTCGGTTTGGGACATGATCGTGAAGCGATGCGACGGACAGTTTCAATGAACAGTGCCGCGAAGTTGGACACGGCACTCCGTCCAAGCAATGCGGAAGTAGTTCCAATGCGGACCGGTGTCTGTAAGGTTCCCGGATTGTGCCGGTCGGGAAACGCGAGCCGACGCTGCGGGGGCAAGGAGGCCGGGGCGGTTCACTACGGAAGTCCGGTCGCTGATCAGGCGCACGTGGGGCGTGCCGATGGACGCGAGCCTGCGGGCTCTGCGGCGCTACATGATCGGTTGGGTCAACCACTACCGGCTGGGGCGCAATTACGCGGAGGTGCTGCCGCTCGCCCGCTGGAGCCCGGAACCGCCCGTTACGGACCCGTACGCCTGGTGCGGAGGAGGTCGACGCCGAGCTCGGGGATGAACCTAACCCGGCGAAGCCGGAACCGCCGCGGGCTGAGAGAGTGGGGCGGGCTCGGTGTGGCGCGAAAGGATTGCGATGCGCGTCACGAAGCGGTCATTGCGCGGCGCCCAGAAGTGGCGGCAGCGGGCAATCGAGGGCGGCGGCGATGGCGCGGACGAGTTCGGCTTCGTCTTGGCTGACCTGGCGGTCGAACCCGACGGCGCGGGCACAGGCGGCGAGGAGGACGCGGCGGTAGGACTCGGGGGCGGCGACGAAGGTGTCGAGGGCGGCGGAGACGGCGTCGAGCCCACACTCGGCGGCGGGCGCGAGCTCGAGGGTGTGCATGATGCCGGAGAAGTAGGCGGTGCCGGCTTGGAAGGCGCGGAAGGCCTGCTCGTGGGAGTCGGTCGAGGCGCGGGCGCAGGCGGAAAGGAGGGTCGCGATCGTGTGGCTGAACTGCGCGACGGTGGGGCGCACGAGAACTCGTTGCAGTCCTTTGATGGTGGAGACGTTGCGCGGCGCGAGGTGGCGCGAGAGGGCTTTGAGAAGAGCGAATTCGAAGAGGTGGACATCGCCGTCGTGCTCGGCCAGCGCGCGGGCGGCGGCGATCAGGGATGTCTTGGCGGAGGAGGGCAGGGACTGGAGCGCCGGCAGGGCGAGACAGAGGAGCGGGAGTCGTTTGGCGTGGTGGAGTTTGGCGATGTCGGCCGAGAGCGGCGCCAGTTGGTCGGCGATGGCGGAGCCGGCGGTGCGGCGGACGAGGTCGAGTTCGGTGGCGTGGAGGGAGTCGTCCTGTGAGAGGAGCAATCCGAGGACGATGGCCGCGGCACCTGTGGGCGAGTAAGCGGCGCCCATCAGCGTGGGCGGAAGCGAGGCGAGGAGGCGTTGCGCGTAGGTGACGTGTTCCGAGCCGGGGGTGACGGCGGCACCGACGAAGCTGCCCAGCTCGGTGCGCACGGTAGCTAGGTCGGTGATGCTGCGGGCGAGCGGGATGCGGCCGGGTCTCGCGGTTTTCCCGGCCGGGTGATCGAGTGCGGCGAGCCGGGCCGCAACCGGCGGGTGGGTCGAGAACCAGTCGAGGAGGACCGAGCGGCGGGCGGCGACGAAGTGCAGATGCCCGAGTTTTGCGGACGCCGCAGGGCCAACGAATCGGTCTCGGGGGGCGGCGGAGATCTTGGCGAGGGCGCCGGCCAGCCCGGCCGGGTTGCGGGTGAACTGGACGGGGGCAATAGAAGGGGTCAGGTTTTACCTCTTACCTCCGACCACCTCGACGGCGACAGGGGGCAATAGAAGGGGTCAGGTTTTACCTCTTACCTCCGACCACCTCGACGGCGACAGCGGCGATCGGAGCTTCGGCGGCGGGACGGGATTTTCGGAAGGGCGTCTTGAAGGAGAGAAACGTCAGGCAACGCCAAACCCATTCGAGCGGGCCGTAGTGGAAATTCGCGAGCCAGCGGCGCGACACTGCGCACTGGAGCGCGAAGAAACCGACGCCGAACAGGATACTGGGGAACTCCCCGAGATGCCGGAAGAGCCCGAAGCCGAAGTGGTAGAAGAGCGTCATGC
>DAOOFR010000328.1:0-2111 GCA_035415285.1 Opitutaceae bacterium | reverse complement strand
ACTGGGAGAACCCGCACCTCAACCCCGAGGGCGAGATCACCGAGGTGCTCGGCCGCACCTTCGAGCCCCGCGCCGAGCTCGCCGCCATCTACCACAAGTACAAGCTCGAGACGAAGTTCCCGCCCGCCGTCGAGGCCGAGGTCGCCGGCCTGCCCGACTCCGTGCGCCCCGCCGAGCTCGAACACCGCCTCGACCTCCGTCAGGTCCTCACCTGCACCATCGACCCCGACGACGCCAAGGACTTCGACGACGCCCTCTCGCTCGAGACCCGACCCGACGGCGCCCTGCGCATCGGCGTGCACATCGCCGACGTCGGCGCCTACGTGCGCCCGGGCACCGCGCTGGACCGCGAGGCCCAGCACCGCGGCAACAGTACTTACCTCGTGGGCACAGTGGTCCCGATGCTGCCGTTCAAGCTCTCCAACGGCCTCTGCTCGCTCAAGGAGGCCGAGGACCGGCTGACCAAGAGCGTGTTCTTCACGTTCAACAAGCAGGGCCAGCTCACGCACACCGAGTTCGCCAACACCGTCATCCGCAGCCGCAAGCGCCTCACCTACCGGCAGGCCTATGCGCTGCTGAAGGAGGACGACCTCGCGAAGATCCGCCGCCTCCCGCTGCCGCCCGCCCACCAGACCGGCGCCACCGGCCGCGCGCTCTCCAGCCTGAGCCCGGCCGAGCTGCGCGAACTGCAGGCGATGATCCGCACCTTCTGGAGCGTCGCCGAGAAGCTCCGCGCCGAACGCTTCCGCCAGGGCGCGCTCGACCTCGACATGCCCGAGACGAAGATCTTCGTCGACGCCGAGGGCTACGCCGACCGCCTCGAGAAGATCACCAACGACGAGAGCCACCAGCTCATCGAGGAGTTCATGCTCCTCGCCAACGAGGCCGTCGCCAAGGTCACCCGCAAGCACCAGCTGCCCTCCGTCTACCGCGTGCACGACGATCCCAACGAGGAGCGCCTGCGCGACCTGCGCGAGTTCCTCGCCACGCAGGGCATCCAGGCCGGCGACCTCACCCAGCGCCGGGAGCTCACCCGCGTGCTCGCGAAGGCCCGCGTGCACCCGCAGGCCCACCTCATCCGCGTGCAACTGCTGCGCAGCCTCGCCCGCGCCTGCTACCGCGAGAAACCCGAGGGTCACTTCGGCCTGGCCAAGAAGGACTACACGCACTTCACCTCGCCCATCCGCCGCTACTCCGACCTGGTCGTGCACCGCGTCTTCGAGTTCTACCTCGTGCGCCACTGCGGCCGGCCCACCCCGCGCGGCTGGAAGTTCGAATACCGCGCCGAGCACATGCCGCGGCTCGCCGAACACCTCAGCCTCACCGAGCAGAACAGCACCGAGGCCGAGCGCGAGTCCGTGAAGGTGAAGCTGCTCGAGTACTTCGAGCGCGAGCTCAAGAAGAAGAAACGCACGCCGTTCGCCGCCACCATCCTCGAGATCCGCAACCACGGCATGTTCGTCGAGCTCGTCGATTCGCAGGCCTTCGGATTCATCCATGTCTCCACGCTCGACGACGATCTCTACACGCTCGAGGGCGGCGGCACCGCGCTGGTCGGCCGGCGCACGAAGCGCCGCTTCGCCCTGGGCGCGCAGACCCAGGTCGAGGTCGACCGCGTCGATCGCTTCAAGCGTCAGATCGACTTCCGCGTGGCGAAGGCCTGAGCCGCCCGGCGCAGTGCCCACCCGGCGAGAGCCGCCCCGGCTTTCGCCCGGGGTTGGACTGGTTGGCGACATGGCCCCGGCCTGTCGCTGCTCCCCGGGCCGGAAGGTGGATACCGCAGATGGACACCGATGCACGCAGATGGGTTGCCCTGCTCCGTCGTAGCCGAGCCCGTGCGGGCTTCGGCTCCGTCCTGATCGCCGCCAGCCTATCGCCCACTAACCACCGGATACTCGCCGGCACTCTCTCCCCATGGGGCCACGCAGAGCGCAGCCCCTCGCCGCGCGCTGCCGTCAGTCCTGCCGTGAGCGAGTCGAACGGTTCTTCGTCGGCTGAGGCCTCGTCGCCGGTCCGCCTCGGGCTGCCGTACCGCAGAGCGGTCCCCTCCTGTCCGATTTCCGTGAACCCGGTGCTCTCCGTATCCGATCAGCCCGCGTCTTCGTTCCCTT
>DAOOFR010000327.1:0-2115 GCA_035415285.1 Opitutaceae bacterium | reverse complement strand
GCCACGCTGCGCGACCGCCTCGCGAAGCTCCCGCCGATCAGCCCGGCGCAGGTCAAAGATCTGCGGAAACGCGAGACCGACCACGCGGCCGCCGCGGCAACCCTCGAAGGCATGGCCGCCGGTATCGAGGTCCTCGACGCGGAGCAGCCGGTCCGTCTCGGCGACAGCCCGCTCCCGCCGCACACCGCACAGATCATCACCGAGGACACCGTGCTGACCATCGGCGCCTCGACGCGAATCCGTATCCGCCCTGGCGGCGGCACCGGCCTCGCCCAAGCCCGCCGCAACGAGCAGGAGTCTCGCACCAAACTCCGCGCCCTGCTCGACGAGCTGCACGTCGCCGACTCGGCCGCCGCCCAGGAGATCGTCCAACAACGCACCGACCTCGACCGCCAGATCGAGGCCGAGACCAGGCGGAGAGCCGACCACGGAGCCGACACGCTTCCCGACCTGCTCGCCAAGGCCGCCGCGGAACGCACCGCCACGGAGAACGAGCTAGCCCGCTGCGCGGCCGCGCTGGATCGCCCGTGTCCGGCCGTCACCGCCGACGAGGACCTCGACCGCCCGCTCACCGCCGCCGCGCGGGAGTTGCAAGACGCCGAAACCGCCGAACAGAAAGCCCGCATCCGCCGGGAAGCCGCCGCCAAGACCTCGCTCGCCGCGGAAGAAGCCTACACCAAAGCCCACGGCGCACTGGAGAAGGACCACAAGGCGCTGCAGGAGCGAGAATCCCGTCAGCGCCTGCTCCTCGATCAGCACGGCAACACGGAGACCCGGCAGAAGCACTTGGCCGAAGCCACCGCCACGGCGCAGGCCGCGAGCGAACGCCTCGCGACCACGCGCCATGCCATCGCCGAGCTCCAACCCGAGTTGCTCCCCGCTGACCTGGCCCGGCTGAAGCGCTCCCTCGATGCGGCCCAGCGAGCCCGGCAGGACGCCGAGACCAAGCGCGCCGTCGCCGAAAGCACCCTTCTGCGCGACGGCACCACCGATCCCCAGGCCGATCTCGAAGCCGCACGTGCCCGCCTGGAGAACACGACGGCTCGTCGTGCCAGCGTGAGCCGCCGCGCCGAGGCGATCCAACTTCTCAACGAACTCTTCAAGGCCGAGCAGCAGGCGCTCGCCGACCAGTTCACCCGTCCGCTGGTCGGAAAGGTTTCCGGTTACATTCAGTGTCTCTTCGGTGCCGGCGCCCGCATCGAGCTTCGTTTCGAAGAGCAGAGCTTCGGACCGCCCGCGCTGGTCCGCCCCGGCGACGGCCGCGGCGCGATCGCGTTCGCCGAGCTGAGCGGCGGAACAAAGGAGCAAGTCGCCGCCGCCATGCGCCTCGCCCTCGCCGAGGTCCTCGCGGCCGATCATGGCGGCTGCCTGCCCGTCGTCTTCGACGACGCCTTCGCTTTCTCCGATCCCGACCGTGTCCAGACCCTGCAACGCATGCTGGACCTCGCCGCGACCCGCGGCCTGCAAGTCATCGTGCTCACCTGCACCCCCTCCGATTACCGCGCCCTCGGCGCCCACGAGTTCCCGCTCACTCCGCCAGTCCGTGTCGCCGCGGAAGCCCGCACACCCAGCAAGCCCAACCCGTCGCCCGACGGTGAATCCATTGCGGACCACACCTCAGCCGATCTCCGCGAGAGATCCACCGGCACCGCTCCAGCCGGCCCGGAAGCCGAGCAATTCCTTGCCGCCCTGCGCGCCCGCGGAGGCTCCTCCGGCAACGGCGCCCTCCGCGAGGCTCTTGGCTGGGACGAGACCACCTACGACGAGGTGAAACTGGCCCTCCTCGAAGCCGGTGCGATTAACCCCGGCCGAGGCCGCGGAGGAAGTGTATCCATTCGCGCGGAATGCGAGTGATCACGGTTTCGAAGCTCCCTCCAGATCCAGCGAGGTCACACATCAGTCCGACATGCTCTCGCGGGCCTCGCGCGCTGCCCGTGCGTAGGCAACGACTTGGGCATCCCTTTCAGGGTTCGACCATCGGCCCAACGCTCCTGCATGGCCCTGTTTTCGCTTTTTACTGACCGAGGCGACACTCACCTTCTGCCCGATGGAAATCGACGGCTGACGATGGGCAACGATGTCCGCTGGTGCCTTGGTGCAACGTTCGGCGATGTG
>DAOOFR010000326.1:0-2120 GCA_035415285.1 Opitutaceae bacterium | reverse complement strand
ATGCACTGCACGCTCAAGTCGGAGAAGATGAAGCTCGCCTTCATCGCCCCGATCTACGGCGGCATGGGCGCGGTCGAGGTGCCGAAGAACGCCCCGCCGATGTTCATCGCCGTCGCCGCCGACGACTTCCTCTTCAAGGGCGAATTCGGCGTGGTGAAGTCCTGGTTCGACGCCGGCAAGCCGGTCGAGTTCCACCTGTATCAGGATGGCGGCCACGGCTTCGGCATGGGCTACCCCGGCCACCCGACCTACTACTGGTTCGAGCCCTTCACCCACTGGCTCGACCACAACGGTTTCCTCAAGGCCAAGGCCGCGAAGTAATCGCCTAGCCAACGCGCATTCTCCGAACCCGACCGGGACCGTTCAACGCGGTCCCGGTCCTTTTTCCTCCGCTTCATGCTCCGCCCCGTCGCCGCGCTCTGCTTCCTGACGCTGTCCTGCGCCTGCGCGCTTGCCGGCACTTCCGCCGCTTCTGATGCGGCGCCCGACTGCGTCGCCGTGGCGATCGACGGTGGGCACCTCACGCTTCAACCGCTGCTGGACAACGCCGTCCGCGTGCGCTTCACGCGCGACGCCAAGCCGGCGGCCCCCAGCCTCATCCTTTCCGAAAACCTCCCTGCGCCCGCCGCCACCACGCGCGAGTCCACGCAGGAGGTCTCCCTCGATCTGCCGCGCCTGCGCGCCACGGTCGATCGCACGACCGGCGCCATCGCCTTTGCCGACTCCACCGGCCGGATATTCCTCCGCGAGCTCGCCGGCTCCCGCCGGCTCGAGCCCGCCACCGTGCAAGGCGAGCCCACCTGGGCCGTCGCCCAGTCTTTCGACTCCCCCGCCGCGGAACACCTCTTCGGCCTCGGCCAGTTCCAGGACGGTTTCCTCGACGTGCGTTCCCTGCCGCGCCGCCTCACACAGGTGAATACGCAGATCGCGATTCCGTTCATCGTCTCCAGCCGCGGTTTCGGCCTGCTCTGGCACAACTACGGCCTCACCGAGTTCAACCCGGCCGACGAGAGCATCCCACTGTCCGCCGCCACCGACCGTGGCGAAAGCACCGCCGTCGATGTCACCACCACCGAGGGAACGCGCCGCGAGGTGCGCCATGAAGGCGTCTTCACCGGGCGTTTCACCGTCGCGGCGGGCGGACGCCAGGCCTTCTTCCTCGATGTCGGCCAAAAGATGGCCCGCCGTTGGCACGTCGAGATCGACGGTCGCACCGTCGTCGACTTCGAGAATCTCTGGCTGCCGCCGACCACGAGCTGGTTCACCGAACTCGCCGCCGGCGAGCACACTGTCCGCGTTGTCGGCGTGAAAGAGGATCGGCCTTCCCTGAGCTTCCGCCCCGCGACGGCGATCACGGAGTTCCGTTCCCCGGTCGCCGAGGCGCTCGACTACGTCGTGATCGCCGGCCACGGCGACGAGGTCACCGCCGCCTACCGCCAGCTCACGGGCGCGGTGCCGATGATGCCGCGCTGGGCGCTCGGCTACATCCATTGCCGCGAGCGCTACAAGAGCCAGACCGAGTTGCTCGCCAACGCCGCCGAGTTCCGCGCGCGCCACCTGCCGCTCGATGTGATCGTCCAGGATTGGCAGTACTGGGGCCGCCACGGCTGGAACGCCATGCGCTTCGACGAAGCCGACTACCCGGACCCGGCCGCGATGATGCGCCAACTCCACGACTCGCACACGCGCCTGATGCTCTCGGTCTGGTCCAAGGTCGACCCGAAGTCCGAGGTCGGCCGCGCGTTCGTGGAACGCGGACTGTTCATCCCCGGCACCGACTGGGTCGACTTCTTCAACCCTGCCGCGTCCGCCTTCTACTGGGAAAACTTCCGCACCCGGCTCGTTCCGCTGGGCATCGACGCCTGGTGGCTCGACGCCACCGAGCCGGAGAACGACGACCTCGCCGGCCGCCGCACCCACCTCGGGCCGGGCGAAGTCGTGCGCAACATCTACCCGCTCTTCGTCAGTCGCACCGCCTACGCAGGCCTCCGCCGCGACGCGCCCGATCGCCGCGCCTTCATCCTCACGCGCAGCGCCTTCCCCGGCCAGCAACGCTACGCCTCCGCCACCTGGTCCGGCGACATCGGCCACAGTTGGGAGACGCTGCGCCGCCAGGTCGC
>DAOOFR010000325.1:0-2155 GCA_035415285.1 Opitutaceae bacterium | reverse complement strand
TTCCGGCACGACGAGGTTGAGCTCGAACATGTCGGCCACGTTGCGCAGGATGGTACGAATCTCCTCGTTCGGGAAGTCGACGGAGATGAGGTCCTTCTTCTCGCCCAGCGAGACGGTGGAAGGCGTCGCGGCGGGCGCGGCAGGGGCGGGCGTGTCGCTCTGCGCCTGTAGGGGTAGCGCAAGGGCGGACGCGGCAGCTAAGACAAGCAGTTTGGTTCGTTTCATACGGAGAATCATTTGATGGTTCGCTCGGCCTCTTTGTCGTTGTAGCGGATCCGAAAGCGGTTGTTGGCGATGCTGACGATCTCCACGATGTATTCAACACCGTCGAGTGTCACGGCAACTTTATCACCGATTTTTTGCCGCCGTTCGGTGAACAGGAGCACGGGCTCGCCGCCGAGCGTCATGCTGCCGGTCGGCTGGATCAGGGCGGCCAACTGCGGGAGCAACTCGGCGTCGCTGCGGCGGGTGCCCTCGCCGCTCGTGCCGGGAGCGACATCGCGCAGGTCGGCGGCGGGCGGATTGAAGGGGTCCTTGGCGGGAGCCGCGGCGGGAGCGACGGCCCGGCCGGCGGTGATCTTGGCGAGATCCGCCAGCGCTTTCTCGCGGGCCTCCGGGGTGGAGATCGCCGCGCCCTGCGCCCACAGCGCCGGGGTGGCCAGCAACGACAACGACACGACGAGGAGACGGGCTTTCATCACTTGGCGGCTAGGAGCTGGAGGTTGATGGTGAGCGCCTCTTTCTGCGCGGAACCGGCGGCGTCCTCCACCACGACCCCGGCCGAGGCCCGCTGCACACTGAAGTCGACGAGGCGATAGAGGCGCGACCCCGTCTCCAAGGCGTGGAGGAACGCGATCAACTGCGCGTATTCTCCCTCGACGACGACGCTGAAGCCGGCCGGCTGGTAGTTCTGTCCGGCGGCGGCCGTCTTCGGCGCGCCCAAGGGGCGCAGCACCGACATGCGCACGCCGCTGGCGGATTCGAGCCCGTAGAAATACTCCTGGTTGCCGGAGACGTCGTCGATGCGGGTGAGCTTCTCCTCGAGGCCGGCGACGCCCGCCTTGAGAGCGGCAAGGTGCTCCTCGAGGGCGGCCGAGTTGCGGACATTGCGCTCGATCTTCTTCCCGTCCGTCTCCAACTGCTCGAGCTTCGTGCGCTCCTCGCCGAGCGTGCCGCTGCGCAGGAAGTAGACGGCGGCCAGGACCAGCGCGAGGCCACCGCAGGCCAACGCCAACGGGTACCGCCGGAGGAGATTCGCTTTGGTGGGTGCCTTACTCATTGAGAGCCTCCGGTTTGGGAGTGGGCGCGCGCTTCGGCGCCGGGGCGGCGGGTTTGCCGCCCTTGAGCTTGAGCTCGATCGCGAAGGTGAAACGGTTGCCCGCCTGGTCGCGGTTCTGCGAGCTCAGGCGCACGCTCTCCATCAGCTCCATGATCGCGGGGGTCGCCGCCAGCTGGTCGCTGTAGGTTTTCGGGACCGACGCCGAGGACCCGTAGGCCGTGCCGCGCAGCCGCACGCCCTCGTCGTACAGCTCGACCTGGTCGATCACGATCAGGCGCGGCAGGGTCTCGGCGATGAGCCGGAGGAAATCCGAGGCCACCAGCCGCGGCGCCAGGAAACCCTCGATCTGGCGCAGCTTCTTCTCCCCGTCGGCGAACTGGGCCTGCAAGGCGCTCGCCTGCGTGGCGCGCTCCCGGTGGCGCTCCGCCGTGGCGACCCACTCGGCGTTCTGTTCGCGCACCGCGCGCAATTCGCCCTCCTGGCGGATCACCAGCGCCCCCACCCCGAGCGCCACGACCACGGCCGCGGCGTTGATCAGGAACGAGGTGCGGATGACCTTGGTGTCGGGCAACGTTTCGGCCACCCGGAAGTTCGGGTGCCAATAGAGCACGGGGCCGGCCGGCCGTTTACTGGGCTTCATGGGAGGCGGGCGAAGGTTGGTTGTTGGCCATCAGGCTGAGCAGGCCGAGCCACGAGCTCGGAATCACCTCGGGACACACGCCGGGGGCGAACTCGATCCCCTGCTTGGCGAGCCATGGCTTCAGGTCGAGCGAAAGCTGCGACACCCCGAGGGCGCTGGCGAGCGTGCTGCTCAGCCACGTAAATCCCGGCGGCTGGACCGAGCAATAGAGCTGCCCGATCGACTGTCCGGTCTGC
>DAOOFR010000324.1:0-2189 GCA_035415285.1 Opitutaceae bacterium | reverse complement strand
CGTCTGCGACCCGGGGCATGCGCCCGGCACAGGCACGCCCGAGCCGGGCGGGCTCACGGCCCGCGAGCTGCTCGACTCGGTCCGCCGGATCTGCCTCGAGTTGCCGGTCGTCGGCATCGACGTGGTCGAGGTGAGTCCGCCCTATGACCACGCCGACATCACCGCCGCGCTGGCCAATCGCGTGGTCCTCGAGGCCTTGTCGGCGATCGCACGACGCCGCCTCGACGACCGTGAGGGGACCCGCTGGGACCCGAGCCGGCCCCTGCTCGATCGCCCCGCGGCATACCCCAACGACGAAGGAGACCACTCGTGAACAGCGCGATCGAGCAACGCCGTCGGCTCGTCACCGAGCTCCCCGGCCCGAGGTCGCGGGCGCTGCAGGAGCGGAAGGTCGCCGCGGTCAGCGCCGGGGTGCCCACGGGGCTGCCGGCCTACATCGTCGAGGGGCGGGACGGGATCCTCGTCGATGCCGACGGCAACCAACTGATCGACTTCGGGTCCGGCATCGCCGTCACCAGTGTCGGCAACGGCAACCCGCGGGTCGTCAAGGCCGTGCAGGACCAGATCGCCCGACTCACCCACACCTGCGTCATGGTCACGCCCTACGAGCCCTATGTCGAGGTGTGCGAGAAGCTCAATGCCCTCACACCGGGGGACCACGACAAGCGCTCGGCGCTCTTCAACTCGGGCGCAGAGGCTGTCGAGAACGCCGTGAAGATCGCGCGTCACTTCACCGGACGGCAGGCGATTGTCGCCTTCGACCACGCCTATCACGGACGCACCAATCTCACTCTCGGCATGACCGCGAAGAACATGCCCTACAAGGACCGCTTCGGGCCCTTCGCGGGGGAGCTCTACCGGGTGCCGATGGCCTATCCGTATCGCTGGCCGGGCGGCGAAAAGGCCTGCGAGAGTGACGCTTTCGACTCCATCATCGATCAGGTTCATGCCCAGGTGGGGGAGCACAACACCGCCGCGGTCATCATCGAGCCGATCCAGGGCGAGGGTGGCTTCATCGTGCCGCCGGCGGGCTTCCTCAAGGAACTCGCGCTGTGGTGCGCGGAGCACGGCATCCTCTTCATCGCCGACGAGGTGCAGTCCGGCTTCTGTCGCACGGGTGACTGGTTCGCCTGCGACGCCGAGGGCGTCGTGCCGGACCTGATCACGACGGCCAAGGGCATTGCGGGGGGTATGCCGCTCGCGGCCGTCACTGGGCGCGCCGACATCATGGACTCGATCCACCCCGGTGGTCTCGGAGGCACCTACGGCGGGAACCCGGTGGCGTGCGCCGCCGCCCTCGCCTCGATCGAGACGATGGAGGCCGATGGTCTGGCAGAGCGTGCCCGGGCGATCGGTGAGATCCTCACGGGGCGCCTGACAGAGCTCGGGGAGCGTTTCCCGCAGGTCGGCGAGGTACGTGGGCGCGGCGCGATGATCGCGATGGAACTCGTTGAGGACCGCGAGACCAAGAAGCCTGCTGCTGCCCTGACGGCGGCGGTCAACAACGCCTGTCACTCGCGTGGCCTGGTCACCCTGACCTGCGGCACGCTGGGGAATGTGTTCCGTTTCCTGCCGCCCCTGACCATCTCGGACGACCTGCTCGCCGAGGGCCTCGACCTCTTCGAGGAGTCCTTCGCCGAGGCCGTCGCAGCGATCGGATGATGAGAATGACCACCCAGAAGCAACTGCTCGAATCCGTCCCCAAACGGCTCTTCATCGGCGGCGAGTGGCGTCACTCGTCGTCCGGAGCCACCTTCCCGGTGCACGATCCGGCGACCGGTGCGGTGCTCTGCGAGATCGCGGACGGCAGCATTGCCGATGGGGCTGCCGCGCTCGACGCGGCCGTTGCGGCACAGGCGTCCTGGGCCAAGGTCAGCCCTCGCGTTTTTTTTTTCAAGCAGAAGACGGCATACGAGATGTTGGTGGCGCGCACCGAGGATTTTGCGCTCCTCATGACCCTCGAGATGGGCAAGCCGCTGGCCGAGGCCAGGGGTGAGGTCGCCTATGGCGCGGAGTTCTTCCGCTGGTTCGCCGAGGAGGCGGTGCGTGTCCACGGCCGGTATGCCGTGGCGCCGAACGCGGCCACCCGCTTGGTGACGATGAAGCAACCGGTGGGCCCGGTCTTGGCCATCACTCCGTGGAACTTCCCGCTGGCCATGGGAACCCGCAAGATCGGGCCGGCCATCGCC
>DAOOFR010000323.1:0-2207 GCA_035415285.1 Opitutaceae bacterium | reverse complement strand
CTCACCCGTAACCTAACCATCATCCATTTCGCGTAGCTTCGGCTGCTGTCCGCTGCAAAACGACCAATTGAGCAATCGGAAGACAGCGCTGCAGGCACGTCCCAACTGGGACGTGCTGGTAGCGTCCTTCCATGGCGCTTGGTCGTGCCAGCAGCGGGGCGTGTTACTGGCACGTCCCTCTTGTTGGTACGAAAGCGTTTATGTGAGGTAAGTCTGACATCGGCCTGATGCACCCGCGCGAAGCATCAGCCCCATGTCCTCAAACCCCGAGGGTGGCGCTCCGGCCGTGCGCTGGAGTCCCGCCAATCCGCATCCGCTTTCGCAGCTCAAGACCGAGCTGGTCTGGGAGGGAAAGTACGACGAGTACGGCCGGCGCCGCGAAGTCGATCCGGCCGCGCTGGCGATGCCGATGCAGCGCATCGAGACCGTCGACGAGCCGCGGCAGCGCGCCGAGGCGCAGGGCGAGCTGGACCTCTTCGAGAAGTCGGTCGCCGGGCGCAAGCGCGACGCTTTCCGTAATCGGCTCATCTGGGGCGACAACAAGCTCGTGCTCGCCTCGCTGCTGAAGGAGTTCAAGGGCCGGATCGATCTGATCTACATCGATCCGCCGTTCGACGTGGGCGCCGACTTCACGATGGACGTGCCGATCGGCGACGGGAAGGAGACGGTCGAGAAGGACCAGTCGACTCTGGAGATGGTCGCCTACCGCGACATGTGGGGCAAAGGCACCGACTCCTACCTCCACATGATGTACGAGCGGCTCACCCTGATGAAGGAGCTGCTGTCGGAGAGGGGGAGCCTCTATGTGCACTGCGACTGGCGGGTGAACTCAATGCTCCGCGCTATTCTCGACGAGGTGTTCTCGGGTGAGAATTTTCGGAATGAGATCATCTGGGACTATTCGTTCCGGATGATGGACCTGCCAAGTTTCTACAACCGGAAGCATGATACGATTCTCTTCTACTCAAAGACCTCGGCCGCCACGTTTCAGATGCCGAAGACCGAGTGGACGCGCGATGACCTCATGGCCAGTCGCAAGCAGGCAATTCATGTCGACGAGAACGGCATCGAATGGATCTGGATGCCAGGGGGAAAAGGGAACTCGAAGAACAAGTTGCGCCGGGTTGACGAAATCTTGGCTGAAGGGAAAGCCATCTCTGACGTGTGGTCGTTGGGCATCATTTCGTCGTCCTCTGGCGAGCGTACGGACTATGCCACCCAGAAGCCTGAGACGCTTCTCGAGCGCATCCTCAAAGCCTCTTCGAACGAGGGCGATCTCGTGGCCGACTTCTTCTGCGGGAGCGGGACGACTGGCGCGGTGGCGGAGCGGTTGGGCCGGCGCTGGATCATGGCTGACCTCGGGCGGTTCGCGATCCACACCTCGCGCAAGCGATTGATCGAGCTCCAGCGCAAGCTCCACGCGGAGGGCCAGCCGTATCGGGCGTTCGACGTCTACAATCTCGGGCGCTACGAGCGGCAGTGGTGGCAGAAGGACCGGTTGCAGGGCGCGGAGGAGCACCGGCGCGTGGTGCTGGAGTTCTTCAAGGCCGAGCCGCTGGCCGGGGCTCCCTCGCCGTTGCTGCACGGGCGCAAGGCTGGGGCGTTCTGCTATGTGGACGCGATCGACGGGCTGTTCACGCGGCAGGAGGCACGCGCGGTGGCGTCGGCCGTGGCGCAGGCGGGCGGGCGCGAGGTGTACTGCCTGGCGTGGGAGTTCGAGATGGAGTTGCGGCAGCATTGCCTCGCGTTGGAGGCGGAGCTGGGCGTGCGGATGAAGCTCATCCCGATCCCGCGCGAGATCATGGAGAAGAACCGGAAGAGCCCGCCGCCGTTTCTGGAGATGGCGCTACTGGAGGCCGAGCCGGTGGTGAGCGGGTCGAAGGGCCAGCGCACGGTGGAGGTGAAGCTGACGAAGTTCCTGCCGTCGCTCGCCGAGGTGCCGGGCAAGGAACTGGAGGCGCTCAAGGAGCGCGCGGTGCGCAGCGGGTTCGACTTCATCGATTTCTGGGCGGTCGACTTCGACTGGCAGCCGAACGAGCCCTTCCACCACGACTGGCAGGACTACCGCACGCGGAAGGATCGCTCGCTCAAGACGGTGAGCGACGCCGTCCATGCCTACGCGAAGCCCGGCAAGCACACGATCTGCGTGAAGGTCGTGGATGTGTTCGGCTGCGACACGAGCACGGCGCTGGAGGTGCGGGTGTGAG
>DAOOFR010000322.1:0-2213 GCA_035415285.1 Opitutaceae bacterium | reverse complement strand
TCAGTTTCCCTTATCGATATCCGGCCGATCGGGTGACCGAGGTAGGGCGGGACCGCTGGGCCCGCCGGTTCTGCGGACGGTGTCGCGGCGGGCCCAGCGGTCCCGCCCTACCAGCCGGAGCGGAGTCTCCGGGCCGTAGGGCGCGACCTCGGTCGCGCCGCTCTTCCGCTGGCGACGGCTTCGCGGCCTCAGCAAGCTGAGGCCCTACCGCAGGCGTGGTGGCGCCGGTGATGGCTGAGGTGAACATCATGCGAGCTGCTTGCGGGTGCGGGCGATGGCGGCGATGAGCATAAGGGCGGCGAAACCGAGCAGGCAGAGGGCGTCGCCCCAGAGAACGGTGACGCCGGTGCCGCGCAGGAAAAGGCCCTTCACGAGGGCGACGAAGTAGCGGGCCGGCACGATGTAGGTGATACCGCGAACGACGACCGGCATGTTGGCGATGGCGAAGGCGAAGCCGGAGAGCAGGAAGGCCGGCAGGAACGTGGCGACCATCGCGAGCTGGCTGGCGAGAAGCTGCTGGCGGGTGATCGTGCTGATGAGGATTCCCTGCGCGAGGGTGGCGACGATGAACACGGTGCCGACGCCGAAGAGCAGGAACACGTTTCCCCGGAGCGGCACGTGGAAGAGGAACACGGTCATGAGGACGGCGAGGAGGAAGTCGGCCAGGCCGATGCCGAGGTAGGGGATGAGCTTGCCGAGGATGAGCTCGGGCGGGCGGACGGGGGTGGAGATGAGCTGCTCCATCGTGCCGGTCTCCCACTCGCGGGCGATGGTGAGCGAGGTGAGCAGCGCGGAGATGAGCCCCATGATGACCGCGAGGATACCGGGTACGATGAAGTTGCGGCTGGCGAGGTCGGGGTTGAACCAGACGCGCGTGCGCAGATCGAGGCCGGTGCCGGGGGCGAGCCCGGTGCGGCGGCGGACCTGGTCGAGCGCGAGCTGCTGGTTGAAGGCGAGCGCGATGGCCTGCGTGTAGCCGAGGACGATGCCGGCGGTGTTCGAGTCGGAGCCGTCGACGATCGCCTGCACGGCGACGGTGCGGCCGGCGGCGAGCTCGCGGCCGAAGCCGGACGGGATCACGAGGGCGAGCATCGCGACGCGGGTGTCGATGGCGCGTTCGAGCGGCGCGTAGGAGTCGACGCTGCCCTGGAAGTCGAAATACGGCGTGCCGGTGAAGCGGGCGACGAACTCGCGGCTCTGCGCGGTGCCGCTCTGGTCCCAGACGACGAAGGGCACGCGGTCGACGTCGAGGGTGAGCGCGTAGCCGAAGGCGAGCAGCATGAGCAGCGGAATGCCGACGGCGAGGATGAGGCTGCGCGGGTCGCGGCGGATGTGGAGGGCTTCCTTGCGGGCGATGGCCCAGAGGCGGCGGAGGTTCATCGGCGGAACTCCTGTTGGGCGCCGGCGGCGCGGTCGCGGGCCTCGATGAGGGAGACGAAGACGTCCTCCAGGGTCGGCACGATGCGCTCGACGCGGGCGACGGCGATGCGCTCGGCGGTGAGCGCGGCGCGGATGGCGGCGATGGCCGGCTCGGCCTCGGAGGCGACGGCGTGCAGACCCTTGCCGAAGAGCGCGGTTTCCTTCACGGCCGGCACGCGCGCGAGGACGGACATGGCGTCGTTGGGGCGCTCGCAGTCGATCTCCAGCACGGCGTCGGTCATGTGGGTGGTCTTCAGGTCGCGCGGGCGGCCGAGGGCGATGAGCTCGCCGCGGTAGACGATGCCGAGGCGGTCGCAGTACTCGGACTCCTCCATGTAGTGGGTCGTCACGAACACGGTCACGCCCTGGCCGGCGAGGGTGTTGATGAGGTCCCAGAACTGGCGGCGGCTGTTGGGGTCGACGCCGGAGGTGGGCTCGTCGAGGAAGAGAATGGGCGGCTCGTGGAGCACGGCGCAGCCGAGGGCGAGGCGTTGTTTCCAACCGCCGGAGAGCGTGGCGGTGCGCGAGGCGCGGTGGGTGGCGAGGCCGGCCATCTCGAGCACCCAGGATTTGCGCGCGGCCTTCTTCGCGGCGGGGATGCGGTAGATGCCGCTGTAGAAGTCGATGTTCTCCTCGACGGTGAGCTCGTCGTAGAGGGAGAACTTCTGGCTCATGTAGCCGATGCGGGTCTTGATGAGCTCGGTCTGCGTGCGGATGTCGAACCCGGCCACGCGGCCGGTGCCTCCGCTGGGCGTGAGCAGGCCGCAGAGCATGCGGATGGTGGTGGACTTGCC
>DAOOFR010000321.1:0-2217 GCA_035415285.1 Opitutaceae bacterium | reverse complement strand
CGTTTCCCGGCCAGTGATACTGCAGGAGAAGCCGCATGGCCTCGGTCGTGACGGGCATCGGCGGCCGGCCCGCCTCGTCGCAGGCTCGCCGGACGAAGTACTCCGCTAGCTGCGGGATATCCGTGCTCCGCTCCCGCAGCGGCGGCAGCGGCACCGTCACCACGTTGAGCCGGTAATAGAGGTCCCCCCGAAACCGACCCTTGCCGACCTCCTCCTCCAGATTTTTGTTGGTCGCCGCGATGATCCGGACGTCCACCTTGGTGCTGTCGTGGCCCCCGACCCGCCGGATCTCCCGTTCCTGCAGGGCGCGCAGCACCTTGGACTGCATGTTGACGTTCAGCTCGCCGATTTCATCCAGAAACAGGGTGCTCTTGTCCGCCGTCTCGAACAGCCCTTGCCGGCGGCTCACGGCGCCGGTGAAGGCGCCCTTCTCGTAGCCGAACAGCTCGCTCTCGATGAGCGTCTCCGGGATGGCGGCGCAGCTGACCGCCACGAACGGGCGGTCACGCCGGGGCCCATGCCGGTGGATGGCGCGCGCGATCAGCTCTTTGCCGGTTCCGCTTTCGCCGACGATCAGCACGGTCGAGTTCGAGCTGGACACCTTGTGCAGCTTGTCGAAGACCTCCCGCATCCGATAGTGGCTTCCGACGATCCCCTCGATCCGGTAGCGCTCCTCCAGCTGTTGCCGGAGCAACCGGTTCTCCTGGATCAGACCCATGCGCTCAAAGGCCCGCCCGACGATGCGCAGGAGATCGTCCCGCTCCAGAGGTTTCGTGAGGTAGTCGAAGGCGCCCTGCTTCATGGCCTGCTCGGCCGAGTCGAGGGAGCCGAACCCGGTCATGACGATCACCAGGGTGGGCGGATCCTCCCGGCTCAGCTCGCGCACCAGCGACAACCCATCCGCCCCGGGCATCCGTAGATCGGTGAGAACCAGATCGAAGCGTCTGCGCCCGCCCTTGTCCAGCGCCTCGGCCGCGCTTTTGGCGACCTCGACCTGGTACCCCTCGGCCGCGAGGATGGTCCGCAGAATCTCACGCTGCGCCGCTTCGTCGTCTACGACGAGGATCTGCCCCTTCGTCATGCGTCGGGTGCCCCTACGGGAAGCCGGAGCCGGACCCGTGTGCCCCGTCCCGGCCGGCTGGAAATCTCGATCCGCCCCCCGTGCTCTTCCACGATCTGCTTCGTCAAGGCCAGGCCCAGCCCGATCCCGACTTCCTTGGTGGTGAAGTACGGCTCGAAGACCTTGGACAGGTCCGTGGGTTCGATGCCCGTCCCGGTATCCTCGAATCGAATCTCGACCCCTCCCCTCGCCCCGGCGCCGGGCTCATCGCGGGCGGGGAGCGCCAGCACGCCGACCCGCAGCTCGCCGCCGCCCGGCATGGCTTGAAAGGCGTTGAGCACCAGGTTCATAAAACAGCTCTTGAGGTGCGGGATGTCCGCCCACACCTCGGGCAGGTCGGTGGCGTAGTCGCGCTTCACCGCCACGTGTTCCGCGGCGGCGCTCTGGGCGGCGACCTCCAGCACTTCGTCCAGCAGCGCTCTCACGTCGGCCGCCTGCCGGGTCAAGTTCAGCGGCTTCCCGTACCTCAGAAAGCCTCGGACCATGTCGTCGAGGCGGCGGATCTCTCCCATGACCATCGACGTCAGCCGCGCGAACTCCTCGCGCTCGGCGGGCGCGGCCGGCGGGAAGTGCGCCTGCAGATGACCCACGGTCATGCTGATGGTGCTCAGGGGGTTTCGCACCTCATGGGCGATGCCGGAGGCGAGATGCGCGATGGCCGACAGGCGCTCGGCCTGGTGCAGCCGCGCCTCCAGCTCGGCCCGCTCCTTCAAGCGTTCCACCATCTCGTTGAAGCTGCGGTTGAGCTCGCCGATCTCGTCGTGCCGGTTGACCGGCAGCCGCTCGTCCAGCGCCCCCTGCGCGATCCGACGCGCCACCGCCACGACCTGTGAGATCGGCTTGGTGTACGTCCAGGCCAAGACCACCGCCCCCCCGGTGCCCACCGCGAAGATCAGGACGGTGCCCGCCAGCCGCTTGAGGAAGTTCGCCCGGGCCAGCTCGGCGAAGTCGTCGAGAATCATGCTGATGAGAATGTAGCCGCTTCGCTGGTTTCCCACGACGATGGGCAGAAGCAGATTGTACGTCTTCTGGCCGACGCCGCCGACCGTCTCTTCGCCGAGGCGCGCCGTGATGAGGATATCCTTGCGTTTGGGATC
>DAOOFR010000320.1:0-2218 GCA_035415285.1 Opitutaceae bacterium | reverse complement strand
ATGGAGATCGCGGCGACCGGCAGAATCGCTTCGGGCACGCCGAACAGGCGGCGGCGTGGCTGTGGGATGCCGCCTCGGTGCGCGCTCGTTTTGAGAACGTCGGCTGCGTTTACCCGCAACAGGCTGCGGCGATCGGGATGGTCGGCCCGGCGGCGCGTGCGAGCGGTCTCGTGCGCGATGTGCGCTACGACCACCCCGCCGGCTGGCACCGTTTCGCGCAGGCGCCGGTGGCCGTGTGGTCGGGTGGCGACGTGCTCGCCCGTGCCCGTGTCCGCTGGCTGGAAATCCAGCGCTCGGGTCAGTTCCTCCGCGAGCAGATCGCGACACCGCCGGAGGGCGGCATCCGCGAGGAGCTCGCCCCTGCGGCACCAGACACACTCGCCGTGGCGCTGGTCGAAGGCTGGCGCGGCGAAGTCTGCCACGTGGCGCTGACGGATGACGCCGGGCGGTTCCGCCGCTACAAGGTCACCGATCCCTCGTTCCACAACTGGACCGGCCTCGCGCTGGCCCTGCGCAACCAGGCGATCTCCGATTTCCCGATCAACAACAAGAGCTTCAACCTCTCGTACTGCGGCTTCGATCTGTGAGGCGCGGAGCGGACGACGAAGGCGGACAACGGACGACAGAAGGTAACGAAGAGAAAGAAGACCGACTGTTGTCATTCGACCAATCACGAAGCTGCCCATGCTCGATCGAGATTCAGTTCTGGCGTTGATTTTGGTTCCGCTATTCGGCCTTTTGGCGGTTTACCGGGTTCGCCAGTTGGTGGCTCTTCGACGGCGTGTCGGCGCTTGGCCGTCCACTCCAGGCATCGTGGTTGATTCGAGAGTTGTTGGGTGGGGACGGGCACGGTCGGCGGTCATTGTTTACGAGTACCTCACACCAGAACTCTACGTGGGGGCTCGCATCTGTGCGGCGGGATGTGAGGTCCGAAATCCCAAGGTGTACCTCAAGCGGTATCCCAAAGATGCAGTGGTCACGGTTCACTTTGATCCCGTCAATCCAAGCGAAAGTTTTCTCGAACTCCCGAGCCCTCGAGCGATCAGGGGATGGAAGGCCCTCTCCGGGATTTGCCTCGCGTTCCCGCTCGTTTTCCTCGGATGGATCCGAGCCCTTGGATGAAGCCTTCGTTCTCTTCGTTACCTTCTGTCGCCTCCGAATTTCCGAACCGCTGAACCCTTCCCGCCATGTTCGTCCTCGATACCATCACCCATCGACTGAAGGCCGGTTGCGCGACCATGGCGTACCCGGACGGCCCGGCGCCCGCATTGCCGGACCGGCACGGCGGGGCGCTACGCGTCGACGGCGCGAAGTGCGCCGCGGGTTGCACGGCCTGTCTGCCGGTGTGCCCGACGGAGGCGATCACTCGTTTGCCGGGCAAGCCGATGGCACTCGATCTCGGCCGCTGTCTGTTTTGTGGAGAGTGCGTGGCGGCGTGTCCGAACGGCGCGATCGTCCAGACGCGCGACCATCGGCTCGCGGTGCGACGACGCGAGGACCTCGTGCTCGGCGCTCCGGGACAGGAGGAACTGCGGCTTGCTGCCGCGCTCGACGCGCAGTTGAAGAAGCTGCTCGGCCGTTCGCTGCGGCTGCGGCAGGTCAGCGCCGGTGGCTGCGGCGCGTGCGAGGCCGACATCAACGTGCTCGGCACCATCGGCTGGGATCTCTCGCGCTTCGGCATCCAGTATGTGGCGTCGCCGCGGCATGCCGACGGGCTCATCATCACCGGGCCGGTTTCGAAGGGTATGGAACTCGCGCTCAAGAAGACGTGGGATGCAGTGCCCGGGCCGAAGATCGCCATCGCCGTGGGCGCGTGCGCGATTTCCGGCGGGCCGTTCGTCGGTCACGCGGAGACGTGTCAGGGTGCGAGTGCCGTCGTGCCGATCGATCTCTACATCCCCGGCTGCCCGCCGCATCCGCTAACGATTCTCGACGGACTGTTGCGCATCATCGGCCGGCTCGAAGGCAAAGCGGCCGGCGAGGCGCCCGCCGGGAAGGTGACGGTGGGATGACGATGCAGTCGGTGTAGGGTGCGAGCTTGCTCGCACCGTGTGGGTTTCGCTCCGACCAAGCGGTGCGAGCAAGCTCGCACCCTACGGCTCGCCGAGCGAACGGACGGCCCGGCGGTCCGTCCCTACCTCAGGCAATCGACCTGCGGTGACGCGGTCAGGACGCTTTGGCGACGGGCTCCTCGGCGGCGGGCGTGATGATCGCGGTG
>DAOOFR010000319.1:0-2219 GCA_035415285.1 Opitutaceae bacterium | reverse complement strand
GCAGGCGCGAGAGCTGACGCTTGATGGAGGAGACGTTGTGGGCGAGTTGCTCGCGGGTGAGAAGGTTGCGCTCGGCGGACTTGCCGGAGGGATCGCCGATCATGCCGGTGGCGCCGCCGGCGAGGACGATGGGGTGGTGGCCGGCGAGTTGGAAGCGCCGCATCGTGATCTGGCCCATCAGGTGGCCGACATGGAGGCTGTCGCCGGTGGGATCGAAGCCGCAATACAGCGCGATGGGCTTCTGGGCGAGACGGGCCGAGAGGCCGTCCCAGTCGGTGCAGTCCGCCACCAGTCCACGCGCGCGCAGGTCTTCGAGGATATTCATAGGAAGAGGGGGGCGGATGGTCGCGTTGGCGCCGGGGGCGGACAAGGGGAATTTTGGTTTGTGTCGCGTTTGCGGCGGCGCCTACGGTGCCGGCTCCAACTTCCCGGGGCGTAGCTCCGTGGAACGCACTCCAGAAATCGAATCCGAAACACCTACTACCATGGCACTCAAAGTCGGAAGCAAGGCGCCTGATTTCACCCTCAAGTCCAAGACGGCCGAAGGGCTCAAGGACGTGAAGCTGAGCGACAACTTCGGCAAGAAGCAGACTGTGCTGCTGTTCTTCCCGCTGGCGTTCACCGGCGTGTGCACCCAGGAGATGTGCGACCAGAGCGGCGGGCTGGGCGACTACGAGAAGCTCGGCGCCGACGTGATCGCGATCAGCGTGGACAGCCCGTTTGCGCAGGAGGCGTGGGCGCAGAAGAATTTCATCAAGCTCACCCTCGTCTCCGATCTGAACAAGACGGTGACCAATGCCTACGATGTGCTCTTCCCGAACCTCGCGGGCGTGGGCGACACCTCGGCCCGTGCGGCCTTCGTGATCGGCAAGGATGGCGTGATCAAGTACGCCGAGCAGACGCCGACGCCGAAGGATCTGCCGAACTTCGAGGCGGTGAAGGCCGCGCTGGCGAAGTAGTCGTTTCCGGCAACCTTCCGTGCGGCCGGCGCCGCTATCCGTCGCCGGCCGCTGCTGTCGTCACTCATTCATCACCACCGTTTTCATGAGCGATCTGCCCAACCCACTCGCCACGCTCCAGACCTTCGCTGCCGCCGGCGCCTCGCACCGCTACTACTCGGTGCCCGCCTTGGAGAAATCCGGCTACAAGGTCTCGCGCCTGCCGGTTTCGATCCGCCTCGTCCTGGAATCGCTGCTGCGCAACTGCGACGGCAAGCGCGTCGCCGAGCCCGCGGTGAAGGCCCTCGCCAGCTGGCAGGCCAAGGCCGAGCGCACGGAGGAGATTCCCTTCGTCGTCGCGCGCATCGTGCTACAGGACTTCACCGGCGTGCCGCTGCTCGTGGATCTCGCGGCGATGCGCTCGGCGGTGGCGAAGCTTGGGCGCGACCCGAAGCTCATCGAGCCGCTCGTGCCGGTGGACCTCGTGGTTGATCACTCCGTGCAGGTGGATTTTGCCGGCAGCGCGGACGCGCAGGCGAAAAACCTCCAGCTGGAGTTTCAGCGCAACCGCGAGCGCTACCAGTTCCTGAAGTGGGGCATGCAGGCGTTCGAGACCTTCAAGGTCGTGCCGCCCGGCATCGGCATCATCCATCAGGTCAACCTCGAGTATCTCGCCAAGGGCGTGCTCAAGGACGCCAACGGTGTCTACTATCCGGACACGCTCGTGGGCACCGACTCGCACACGACGATGATCAACGGCATCGGCATCGTCGGCTGGGGCGTGGGCGGCATCGAGGCCGAGGCGGCCATGCTCGGCCAGCCCGTCTATTTCCTCACACCGGATGTTGTCGGCGTGCACCTCACCGGCTCTGTGCGCGAAGGCGTCACGGCGACCGACGTCGCCCTCACGCTCACGCAGCTCCTGCGCAAGGCGAAGGTCGTGGGCAAGTTCGTCGAGTTCTACGGCCCGGGCGCGGCGGCGCTGCCGGTCGTCGACCGCGCGACGATCGCCAACATGGCGCCGGAATACGGCGCCACGATGGGCTTCTTCCCGATCGACGCCGAGTGCTCGAACTACCTTCGCGGCACCGGCCGCGACGAAAAGCACATCGAGGTTTACGAGGCCTACTACAAGGCGCAGGGCCTGTGGGGCATCCCGCAGAAGGGGCAGATCGACTACTCCGTCGATCTTGAACTCGATCTCGGCACCGTCGTTCCGAGTGTGGCCGGCCCGAAGCGTCCGCAGGACCGCATCGAACTGCCGAAGCTCAAGCACGAGTT
>DAOOFR010000318.1:0-2235 GCA_035415285.1 Opitutaceae bacterium | reverse complement strand
TTCACGGCATCCGACTGGCCTTTCTCGTAGCCGGCGACGAACGCCTCGCGCTGGGCCTTCGTGTTGAAGTAGTTCACCGCCTCGCCGACGACGAAGCCGGCGGCGGCACCGATGGCCGCTCCCTTGGCTTTGTCGTGACTGTTGTTCGCGCCGACGTAGGCGCCACCGGCGGTCGTTGCCGCGGTCGTCATGAGGTTGCGGGTGCGACCGGCCGAGTCGGAGCCCGTGGTTGCGCAACCCGACGCCATCAGCGCCACGAGGAGCAGGGGCGTAAGCCCGACGAGGTAGGGACTGGAGAAGCCGAGACTATCGAGGAGACGTTGCATGAGAGTCCTTCGGTTGAGGTTAGGGTTCGTCGATGGTGAGCCGGAATCCGTGGCGGACGTGCTGGGCTTCGCTCCGGCCCTCGCGGGCGCATTGGCGGGCGATGGTCCGGACGATGAGGTCGCCGACTTCGAGTTCTCCGTCGAGAAAGGCGCCGATCTCCGCCTTCGTCCGGAGGCGGTCAGCCAGCGGCAGGAGTCCGGATTCGAGAATCGATTCGAGCGCGGCGGTCCTTTCCTCGCGGTCGCTGTCTTCGTCCCGCTCGTTGTACGGAGCGAGTTGCTCCGCCAACCGCTCTCCTTCGGCCATCTCGTAGCCGGTGCGCAGGACATCGAAGGGCGAACTGCTCACTGCGATCACCGCGAGCGAGCCTTCGGCCGCCTCCGTACCCACCGAGCCCGCGGCTGAGTCAGGTTCCCGTTCGACGAGGCGGTAAAGGAGGTTGTGCCGCTCCAGCACGGCGTCCACGAACCGCTCGGCGCCCGGAA
This sequence comes from Opitutaceae bacterium, assembly GCA_035415285.1. Lineage (GTDB taxonomy): Bacteria > Verrucomicrobiota > Verrucomicrobiia > Opitutales > Opitutaceae > CAJCBL01. The sequence continues at coordinate 1,423 of DAOOFR010000318.1, read as the reverse complement.
TGGAAACAGCCACGGCGCCCTCGCCGAAGGAAGACGCCGCAGGGAGACGCGCCAGCGCGGGCGACTCGGCCACGAGGGCGAGGCTCGCGTCACCGGCGACTTGTTCGGCGCGGAATTGCTGACCGAGGAGCGCGACCTGGTTGGCTTCGGCTTGGATCTGTTGGTGCGTCTTCATGGATCAGGCGTTGGCGACGATGGCGTCGACGATGTTGGCGTGACCGCGCAGCGCCTTCTGGCGCTCGTCGAAATGCGCGCCGGAGCTCGACGCGCAGTAGAGCATCTCGCGCGAGGCGACGTTGCGCATGGTCACGATGAGCGGCCGGCGTTCGTCGGTGTGGTAGTAGGTGAACTGCGAGAACTTCTGCCCGATGATCTTCTCGGGTTCGGGATGGCTCATCACCGCGTCCTTTGCGGCCTCGGGAATCGGGAAGTCCTGAGCGAGGTCCTCGATGTCCGACCGGTCGCTCTGGCGCAGGAGGAGGAGGATACGGCTGTTGCCGAGCACGGCGCCGCGGATGTCGGAGGTCTTGAACTGCTCGTAGTTCTGGACGGTGGCGACGTTCCAGACGTTGTACTTGCGGAGCTGCTGGTAGGATTCGCGCAGGACCTTCTTGCCGGACGGCACGAGGGAGAAGCGCGCGACCTCTTCGAAGATGTTCCGCTTCCGCAGCGCGCGCGGCAGACGCATCATGTGCGAGCGGGTGTAGTTCGCGATGAGGAAGGCGGCGGCGGCCTTCAGCTCCTCGGCGGATTCCGGAATGTAACCAAGTTCAAAGTGCGCGATCTTCCCGGTGAGCTTCACGTTCGAGACGCCGTCGAAGAGTTCGCCGTAGCTGCCGCCGGCCGCCCACGGTTCGAGGAGCGTCGCGAGGTAGCGCATCTCCTCGGCGTGCGGGCCGGAGGCCTCAGCCGCGAGGAGTTCCTGCAGGTGCCCGTGCTGGGGTTGGTCCGCCGGCGAGAGGCGCGCGAAGATCAGGTCCCGGATCTGTTGCGCGCCCGCCGCGGACTTTGAGAAGCGTACCACTTCGCCTTCGTCGGCTGTGGCGAGGAACGCCGCGGCCTCGTCGGCTCGCCGTTGTTCGAACTCGCCGAACTCGAGGAACGCATCGAGTTCAGTCGCCTGCGGTCCCATGTGTTCGCGCCGGTACGCATCGAGCGCCAGCGCTCGCCGGGCGAGCACGGCGTTCTCGGCGGGATGGCGGTTCAGGTACCAACGCGAGAAGTCCTCGTAGAGCCGGCCGATGGCGTTCGCGAGCAGCGCTTGGCGGAGCTTGTTGCGGTCTTCGTCCTTCGATTGGCCAACCATCAGCATCGGCAACGCGGCGGCGGCGCTGAGGTGCAGCCCGGACAACGGCAGACCGCGCGTGTCGAGGTAGTTCATCGTCAGCTTGCCGTTGGCCTGGACGATGATCGGCTCCGCGGT
>DAOOFR010000317.1:0-2260 GCA_035415285.1 Opitutaceae bacterium | reverse complement strand
GGTGCGAGCAGTTCGGCATCGGATCGGCGTTCATCTGCGCCCATCTGCGATTCCACCGCTTCCGATTCCTGAGTTCCTGATTTCCAGAGCGTCTTTAAGATTTTGCTACCACCATCGGAGTGGCGGCGACGCGGCTCAGGCGCGGGTCCAGTCGATGACGGCGGTGAGGACGTCGTCCCGGCGTTGTTGGAGCGCGGCGTAGATGGCGGGGGCGTCCTGGGGCGCGACGGTGTGCGCGAGGAATGGGGCGAGCTGGAGGCGCTTCTGCGCCATGAGGCGGAGGATGACCTCGAGGTTGCCCTCCATCGAGTGGGGCTGCCGGCCGGAGGCGTCCTGGCCGACGGGCAGGCGCCACTCGTGTGCTCCCTTCACGGTGACGCAGCCGTTGCCCCAGAGGTGCGAGCCGTTGAGGAACGGGGTGATGTCGGTCTGGCAGGCGCCGCGCGGGGAGCCGAGGAGGATGAGCTCGCCGAGCGGGCCGGCGAAGGCGATCGCGGCGGCGGCGACGGCGGGCACGCCGGTGGCGTCGACCACGGTGCGGGCCAGCGCGCCGCCGGTGAGGGCGCGGAGCTCCTCCCGGAAGTCGGGGCCGGCCGGCAGGACATGGCGGATACCGCAGGCGCGGGCGAGCGCGCAGCGGCCGGGGCTGACATCGGTGGCGACGACCTCGCAGCCGGCGAGGGAGAAGAGCTGGGCGGCGAGGTTGCCCACGGCGCCGAGACCCTGGACGACGACCCAGTCGCCGAGCTGCGCCTGCGCGATGCGCACGGCGGTGAACGCGACCTGGGCGAGGCGGGCACAGGCGGCTTCGGGGGCGGTGACCCCGGCCGGCACGGGCACGATCATGTTGGAGGAGAAGTCCTGCGCGAGGTGGCGGCCGTGGGTGAAGACACGGTCGCCGATCTTCACGGCGGCCACAGCCGAGCCGGCGGCGCGTATGCGACCGACGGAGCCGTACCCGGGAATATAGGGCAACGGTGCCCAGGATTCGGTGCCGCGGAGGATGGCGAGCTCGGTGCCGGGGCTGACGACGGAGGCCTCGGTGTCGAGCAGGACCTGATCGGGGCGGAGCTGGGCGGGATCGAGGTCGGTGGAGCCGAGGGCGACCTGTCCGGGAGCGGTGAAGACGAGGGCGGGAGTTTTCATCGGGGGGGGAGCGGAAAGCGTGGAGCGAAGCGCGGGGAAAGCGCGCCGATTTCAGCGCGCGCGGCGGCGGTTCTGCGAGGGGATTTCAGAACGGAAAGCCTGCGGATGCGTTAACCGCGGGAGATGGGGCAAGGACGAAGCGGTGGGAGGCGGAGGGCTGAATGGCCGCGCCATCCAGCTACGGGGAAAGCGACGGATGGCGGGCGTAAAGCCCGCCCCACCATCGGAGGGGCGGCGCCGGGTGGAGAGGCGAGATCCCGGGTGGGTCTCGTCGCGCGGCGGGGTGTGAAGCGCTGCGCGCTCCAGCGGCAGAGCCAGCCTCACCGCGGTCGGCGACAATTCGGAACCGGCCCGGCTACAACTTGGCGAAGGTCCAGGCGAGGAGGCGGCTGCGTTTCTGGCCCTGGGCCATGTCGATCGTGCGGACCTCGGTGGGGTGCACGGCGGCGAGGGCGCGGCGGAGGCGGGGAAGCGAATCGCGGCTGGAGACCAGCGTCGTGAACCAGCGGATCTGCGTGCGGAACTCGGCGCTCTCGGCGATCAGGCGCGAGACGAAACCGACCTCGCCGCCGGGGCACCAGAGCTCGGCGGGGCGGCCGCCGAAGTTGAGCGGCGTGCGCTGGCCGGCGCGCGCGGTGCCGAGATTGCGCGTCTTGCGGGCGGAACCGGCTGCGGCCTCCGCCGCAGAAGCATGGAAGGGCGGGTTGCAGAGTGTGAGGTCGAAGCGCTCGCCGGGGCGGACGATGCCGCGGAGAAGCGCGGTGCGGTCGGGCTGGCGACGGAGTTCGACGTGGCCGGCGAGTGATGGATTCGCGGCGACGAGACGCGTGGCGTTCTGCAGGGCGACGGGGTCGATGTCGGTGCCGACGAAGCGCCAGCCGTACTCGGCGCGGCCGAGGATCGGATAGACGAGGTTGGCGCCGGTGCCGAGGTCGAGGACGGAGACGGACGGGCCGCGGGGGATCGCGGCGGCGCTGTTGCCCGAGGCGAGGAGATCGGCGGCGTGGTGGACGTAGTCGACGCGCCCGGGGATGGGCGGGCAGAGGTAGCCGGGCGGGAGAAACCAGTCGGCCAGGCCGTAGTGGGTGAGCAACAGCGCGCGGTTGAGGGCGAG
>DAOOFR010000316.1:0-2281 GCA_035415285.1 Opitutaceae bacterium | reverse complement strand
CAACATCGTCGATGCTTACCACCCGATGGTGCGCAACGGCCCGCGCGGCAAATCCGCCGAGGACTGTGTCGAGATGAAGCGGCTCCTCGCCTCCACCGATCCCGTCCTCATCGACACCGCCTGCACCAAGCTCCTCGGCTACACGCCCGAGAAGGTCACCCACGTGAAGATCGGCGCCGACCTGCGACTCGGCACCACCGACCTCTCCGCCGCCGAAGTGCGCAGCATCAAGCTCGCCTGAGCCGGCCCATCGCGGGGCGGCGCGCTCGCGCAACCGCTCCCTCCCCTCCAACGTGGCTGGACGACGAAGTCGTTCAGCCCGCCCCGCGCCCGACCGCCCGCGCGCTCCAGCTCCCTTTCTCCCCCATGCGCCGTCACTGGCTGAAATACACCCGCGCCACGCTCGCCATCGTCGTCCTCGCACTGCTGACGGCCGCCTTCGTCGACTTCCGCGGCCTCGTCGACGAGGAACTCTCCCACACGCTTGCCTCCGTGCAGTTCGTGCCCGCGGCGCTTTCGCTGGTCACCGGGGCCTCGCTCTCCGTCGCCGCCGTCGTCATCCTCGTCGCCACGCTCGCCTTCGGCCGCGTCTATTGCTCGGTGCTCTGCCCGCTCGGACTGTTCCAGGACGCCGTCGCCCGCGTCGCCTCCTGGTTGCGCCGCAAACCGCAACTGCTCCGCTACGCCAAACCCGCCACCTGGGTGCGTCAGGGGTTCCTCTGGGCGAGTGTCGCCGGCATCGCGGCCGGCTGGGCCGGGCTCACGCTGGCGTTGCTCGATCCCTACAGCATCTTCGGCCGCTTCGGCTCGATGCTCTTTCGGCCGGTCGTGACCGTCGTCAACAACTGGCTCGTCGGCCCGGCCAACGCCGCCGGCCTCGACGCCCTCTATCGCGTCCCCCCGCAATGGGCCGCCGCCGGGGCGCTGGCCGTGCCCGCGGCGATGCTGTTGCTGATCGTGGCGCTCGCCGCCCGCCGCGGCCGGCTCTACTGCAACACCGTCTGCCCCGTCGGCACGCTGCTCGGTCTGGCCTCCGGCGCCGGCGCGTGGCGGCTCGCGATCGACCAGGACCGCTGCCGCAAGTGCGGCGACTGCCTGCGCGTCTGCAAGGCCCAGTGCATCGACCTGCGCTCCGGCACGATCGACAACTCCCGTTGCGTCGCCTGCTACAACTGCGTGAGCGCCTGCGACGAATCCGGCATCCACCACCGGTTCAGCTGGAAACCGGTCACCCGAGACCGGCGACCGGCCACCGTTGACCGGATACCGCAAACCGGAAACCCGCCCACCGCCTCGGACTCCGCGCCAGCGCCTGATCCCAGCACTCCGCCCCCCGAGCCCCCACACCCGAAACCCGAAACCGCGCCGCGCAGCGGCGACCCCTCCCGCCGCGCCTTCATCACCGGCACCGCCGCCGCGCTCACCGCCGCCACCGGCGTCGGCACGCTGCTCGCCGTCGCCGCCGCGGCCGCCCCCGGCACCGGCGGGCCGCTCGGCGCCCCCCGGCCATCCGCGCCGCCGCGCCGTTTCGGCCGCGCGCCCCTCAGCCCGCCCGGCTCGGGCGGCATCGCCCGCTTCCTCGACCGCTGCACCGCCTGCCAGCTCTGCGTGAGCGCCTGCCCCACGCACGTGCTCCAGCCCGCGTTTCTCGAATACGGCTTCGCCGGCCTCATGAAGCCGCGCCTCGATTTCGACCGTTCGTTCTGCAACTTCGAGTGCCACCGCTGCGGCGAGGTCTGCCCCGACGGCGCCATCCTCCCCCTCCCCCTCGAGGAGAAGAAACTCGTCCGCCTCGGCGTCGCGCACATCGACTACCGCCGGTGCATCGTGCAGGCCAACGGCACCGACTGCGCCGCCTGCTCCGAACACTGTCCCACGCAGGCCGTCAGCACGGTGCCGTACGGCGACAACCTCCGCCTGCCCACCATGCACCCCGAGCTCTGCATCGGCTGCGGCGCCTGCGAATACGCCTGTCCCGTCCGGCCGGTCCGCGCCATCACGGTCAAGGCCCACGCCGTGCACAGCCGCGCCGAACGGAAGGTCGAGGCGCCCGCCACCGCCCCCATGCGCGACGACGAGCTGCCCTTCTAGCGGTATCCGGATGTCAAGCTCCGTCGGCCCCGCACGGACACCGCGATTCATTGTCCGCACATTTCCTGCACCCGGGCCGCAAAAAGAGTTCGCCGCGCCATCCGCGACCGCCTAGCCTGCGCCCCACTCAACCGCGGGAGGATCTCGCGCACCGTCAGCCAGCTACCGACCGACCGTGACTCGCACTACC
>DAOOFR010000315.1:0-2286 GCA_035415285.1 Opitutaceae bacterium | reverse complement strand
CGCCGAGCGTGACGGTCGGCCAGTGGATCGCGCCCATGTTGGCATAGAACACCTGCAGCTTGCCCACAAACCCCGCGGGCATCTCGGCTTGGAGGCCGAAGAAGAACTTGATCTGCGTACTGAGGATGAGGACGGCGATGCCCTTGGTGAACGCGCGCGACACCGGGTACGGCATGAACCGGATGATCGAGCCCAACCGCGCCGCGCCCATGATCACGAGCATCGCACCGGCAAGCATCGTGCAGAGCAGCAGGCCGCTCAGGCCGTACTGGGACATCACGCTGAAGGTGATGATGACGAAAGCACCGGTCGGGCCGCCGATCTGGACGCGCGAGCCGCCCAGCGCGGCGACAATCGCTCCACCGATGATCGCGGTGAAGAGGCCGCGCTCTGGGTTGACGCCGGAGGCGATGGCGAAGGCCATCGAGAGCGGCAGCGCCATCGTGGCGACATTGAGGCCGGCGAGCAGGTCGCGGCGCAACTGGTCCTTGGTGAGACCGGAAAAACGGCCCACCAGGGCCGTCTGAACCGAAGAGATGAAGTTCATGGTTCTCCGTCGACTAGCAGCCTTTCCGCGCGCCGAACGGGCCACCGCCGACAACGCGGCGGCCGACCACGACCGGGCTGAACCCGGTCCGGGGCTGGAAAGTTTGCACTGACGGAATGGGCGATTTCATGGCTTTCCCCCGAAGGGAAAGGGGCGAGCTAAAACCCTCCGCCGCGCGATCGCCAGAAAGTTTCTGGCCGCTGCGTGCGGCCCCGGCTCGCTCCGTTGGGCGCGAAAAAAACTCGACGCCGCGCACACTCATTGACTCCCGCCGCCACGTTTCCCTACGTTCGGCCGAATTCCCATGCCAACCGCCGGTCCCGACTCCTCCACACCAACCTCCACAGCACACTCCGGTCAGACCGTTCGCGACGTCGTCATTCGCCTCGCGGGCAACTCCCAGGACGGCATCCAAGCCATCGGCGGTTTTCTCGCCCGCCTCGCTGGTCGCAGCGACCAGGACGTCATGACGTTCATGACGATCCCCGCCACGATCGCCGGCGGCCCCTCGATTTTCCAGGTGCGCATGGGCAGCGGCGAGATCCTCTCCCCCGGCGACCGCGCCGATTTGCTCGTCGCCTTCCACCAGCACAGCTACGAGGCCCATCGCGCCCAACTGCGCGACGGCGGCGTGCTCCTCTACGACGCCGACACCGTCAAGCCCGACGCGGCCGACACGCGCATCCGCGCCGTCGGCGCTCCGATCACGTCCGGCACCGTCGGCGCCACCGGCGGCAGCTCGAAGGACAAGGGCAAGAACATCTACGTGCTCGGCCTCATCGCGCGCCTCTTCGATCTCAACGTCGAGAAGCTCAAGGGCCTCATGAAGGAGCGCTTCGGCAAGAAGTCCGAGGATATCTTCAATCAGAACGTCCGGATCTTCGACGCCGCCTATGCCCAACCACTCAGCGACGACGTGCGCGCCTGCTTCGAGTTTGGCCCGGCCCGCGCCGCGACCGGTGCCCGCCCGATGGTGACGATGGACGGCAACCAGGCCGTCGTCATGGGGCTCGTCACCGCCGGTGTGCGTTTCGGCGCCGCCTACCCGATCACCCCCGCCTCCAGCATCATGGAGGACCTGCGCGCCGCGCTGCCGAAATACGGCGGCATGTACGTGCAGTGCGAGGACGAGATCGCCGCGATCGCCACCGCGCTCGGCTTCTCCTACGCCGGCCACGTCGCCGTCACCAACACCTCCGGTCCCGGCATGTCGCTAAAGATGGAGGCGCTCGGCTGGGGCATCATGGCCGAGATGCCGCTGGTCATCATCAACGTCCAGCGCGGCGGTCCCAGCACCGGCCTGCCGACCATGGTCGAGCAGAGCGATCTGATCCAGGCGGTCGGCGGCACGCACGGCGACGCACCCCGCATCGTGCTCGCGCCCTGTTCCGTAGGCGACTGTTTCTACGCCACCTACGAGGCGGCGCAACTGGCCCGCGAATACTCGGTGCCGGTCATCGTGCTCTCCGACCAGGCGCTCTCGACCCGCATCGAGGCCTTCCCGGAGCCCGACCTCGCCAAGCTCTACATCGAACCCGGCGTGAAGCTCTCGCCAGTCGAGGGCGAGTACAAGGCCTACGCCTTCGACAAACCCACCCACCACGTGCCGCCCGGTACACCGATGCTCGGGGGCAAGTACCCGACGGTCACCGGCCTCGAGCACGACGAAACCGGCCACCCCAACGCCTCCGCGCCGAACCACCAGAAGATGACCGCCCGCCGTCGCGAGAAGATCAAGG
>DAOOFR010000314.1:0-2350 GCA_035415285.1 Opitutaceae bacterium | reverse complement strand
AGGACATCAAGAGATCCATCAACCGCATGATGACACCGGCGATCCGCGCCGAGCTGACGCCCGCCACGATCCCGAGCAGCACGCCCGGCAATGCCGCGGCGATCATAGTGAACAGCGATGCCATCAGGCTCACCCGAGCCCCATGGACCACCCGGCTCAGGACATCCCGCCCGAGCTGGTCGGTCCCGAACCAGTGACCCGGACCCGGTGGCAGGAACCGCTGCGGGATATTCAGCTTGACCGGGCTGGGGAGGCCGAGGAACGGCGCGGCGATGGCGACGAGGACCAGGCTGAGGACGATCACGCTGCCGACCAGCGAGAGGCGATTGCGGCGGAGCTGCCGCCAGATATGCAGAAGCCGTGCGCCCCAGGTTGGCGGCGGCGGAATGCACGGTGTTCCGGTCGCGCACGCGGAAAGGCTCGTTGCGTGTGTCACAGTCGGGCTCGTCCCGCCTCACCCGAGGCGCAGCCGCGGGTCCAGGTAAGTGTACAGAACGTCCACAAACAGGTTGATCAGCACGTAAAGAACCGAGATGTACAGGATCAGCCCTTGAATCACGGGAAGATCCCGGTTGTAGAGCGCCGTGATCACCAGCTGCCCCACGCCCGGCAGGACAAAGAGCGTCTCGATGACGGCGCTCCCGCCGAGCAGAATCCCCATATTGATGCCCATGACCGTCACGGCCGGGATGAGCGCGTTGCGTAACGCGTGCCGGAACAGGACCACACGTTCGCGTAACCCCTTGGCTCGCGCTGTCCGGATGTACTCCTGCCCCAGAATCTCCAAGACGCTGCTCCGGACCAGGCGCGCCAGGAGGGCTGTGAGATACGTGCCCAAGGCGCAACTGGGCAGGATGAGAAACCGCAAACCGCTCCACAGGTCGGTGACGACGGAGGTGTATCCCACCACGGGCAGCAGGTTCAGCTTCAACGAGAAGAGGATGATCAACATGAGGCCCAGCCAGAAGCTGGGCATGGAGAGGCTGACAAGGGTGAGGACGCGTGCCGCGTGGTCCACCCACGAGTTGCGGAACACCGCGGACACGAGGCCCGCGGGCACCCCGATGATGATGGAGATGAGAAGCGCAAGGCAGACCAAGGACAGCGTGGTGGGAAACCGCCAGATGAGCTCGTCGACCACCCGGGTCTTGTTGTAGAGGGATTCGCCGAGGTCGCCCCGGACCACCCGGCTCAACCACTCCCAGTAGCGGACGGGCAGCGGGCGATCGAGACCCAGCTGCGTCCGGAGCTCCGCCACCTGCTGAGGGGTCCCCTCCCCGCCCAGCATCACCAGCGCCGGATCGCCGGGGATGACGTGCACCAGGGCGAAGGACGCGATGGAGAGCGCAAACAGCATCGGAACGAGAGCGATCAGGCGGGCGATGACGTGTCGCAGCAGCGGCGGCATGAGGGATCCCGTGATTCCGCGGCCAACGGCAAACGCCGAGCCGGGGCGAAGCCTGTTCCTCGCCCCGGCTCGGCTCTAGGCGCTTGGCACTCGGTGCTCGGCGCTACTTCCCAACCGTGACGTTCCAGGTACGGGCATACCCCGCGGACCAGAGCTGCCATCCCTGGACGTTGCTCCGCCAGCCCTGGACCTGCGGCTCGTAGATCAGCGGGATCCACGGCACATCGGTCCGGAGCAGCGTCTCGAGGTCGGCGAACACCTTGGTCCGATCCTCCTGTTTCATGGTCGTCCGTGCGGCCCGGCACAGCCGGTCGTACTCGGGGTTCTTGTATCCCGTCGAGGTGCTGGTGCTTTCCCAGAACTGGCAGTAGTAGATCTCGGCATCCGGCCGCGGGCTGAGACCAGACAGGAAAAAGGCGAACTCGCCCCCGTCCCATGTGGTCTGCAAGGCGGCCGATTCCAGCGTGCGGACGCGGACGTTCATCCCCACGGCTTGCATCTGCGCTTGCAGCACAACGGCGATCTCCGGATAGATGCTGGGCTGGAGATGGGAGTCGAGGATGATCTCCTCGCCCTTGTAGCCGGCTTCCTTCAAAAGCTGCTTGGCCTTCTCGGGATTGGGCTTGCCGAACGGGTCGTTGGCGTGCACGGCGCCGAAGTATGGGGTGCCTACGGGGATTCCGGCCGGTGCGGGCTTGCCGAGCCCGAACGTCACGGCCTTGACGATCTCCTCCTTGTCGATGGCGTACCCCACCGCCTGGCGGAGCTTCGGGTTGTTCATGAAGATGCCCTTCTTGAACCCGAAGCGAAGATCGGCAAACGAGACACCCGGCTTGGCGGCAACGGTGAGGCCCGGCTTGCCCTTGTACCGCTCGACGTCCTGCTGCGTGAGCGCCAGGGCCACGTCCACGTCGCCGCGCTCCAGTGCCGCCGCCCGCACGG
>DAOOFR010000313.1:0-2385 GCA_035415285.1 Opitutaceae bacterium | reverse complement strand
GCGCCGCCTGCTCCCTTCGGTTGCGGCTCGGCCGCGCTAGGTTCTTTGCGGTTAACCTCCTCTCCGTTTTCTCCGCCTTCGTTCTCTTCTGTCGTCCGTCCTCCGTCCTCTGTCCTCCGTGCTCTCCTCCGCCTCTGTGCCTTCTGTGTCCAACCGTCCTCCGCCTTCGTTTCCTTCATTCTCTTCTGTCGTCCGCCCTCCGTCTTCCGTCCTCTGTCCGCTGCCCGCCTGACCCATGCTCCTGTTCCTCGATCTTCTCGGCACCCTCGCCTTCGCGTTCACCGGCGCCTTCCGCGCCGTCAAACACGAGCTCGACTGGCTCGGCGTGATCGTGCTCGCCACCATGACCGGCGTGGGCGGCGGCATGGTGCGCGACCTCCTGCTCGGCGAGACACCGCCGCTGGCGCTCCGCCAGCCCATGTACATCGGGATCTGTATCCTCGGCGCCGTGCTCACCATCGTCGCCAAGCGCCGGATCGCCCCGCACTGGGATTGGGTGATGATGGCCGACGCCCTCGGCCTCGGCTTCTTCGCCGCCATCGGCGCCGCCCGCGCCGCGCAGGCCGGCGCGAACCCGATGACGATCGTCTTGCTCGCCGGCCTCACCGCCGTGGGCGGCGGCGTGATCCGCGATGTGCTCGTCTCCGAGATTCCGCAGGTGCTCAAAAGCGATTTCTACGCGACCGCCGCGCTCATCGGCGGTGCCGCGTTCTGGCTGCTCACCTTCATCGACCTATCGCAAACCCCGCGGCTGCTGCTGACCACCGGGCTCACCTTCGGCCTGCGCCTCTTTGCCATGCGCCGCGGTCTCCAGCTCCCCAAGATGCGCCCGCTCCCCGCCTCGCCCTCCACGATCGCCAAGCAGCGCGAGCGGAGCGAGTGAGTACGCCACCGCGGTCGCACTGCCGCAGCTGCGCGTACTCATCCAAACGAGGAAACCACGGATATCACGGATCGGCACGGATGATCGGTCCATCCGGGTTGATCCGCGTTATCCGTGGTCGTCCTTCCGCCCCTCGTCAGGTTCTGTCGTCCGCTGGACTCCCTCCGCCTACTCGATGCCGCGCTCGAAGCGCTCACGCGCCTTCACGCCGTTCAGCAGCTTCTTCCAGCGGTCGCGCTCCTGGCGCGCGAGTCGCGGATCGACGCGCCGCGCGGCATAGGCCTGCTCGCGTTGCAGCTTCACGTAGCTCTGCCAGCGCGCCTCGTCGAGCGTGCCGTCCTCCAGCGCGGCCTGGACCGCACAGCCGGGTTCCTCGCCGTGCGTGCAGTCGTGGAAGCGGCAAGAGGCGGCCAGGGCGGCGATATCGCCGAACGTCCCGTCGACCGCCGCTTCGTCCACGTCCCAGAACTGCAGCTCGCGCATTCCGGGCGTGTCGATCACCAGCGCCCCGGAGTCGAGCGGAATGAGCTCGCGGCGCGTCGTCGTGTGCCGGCCCTTGTTGACCGCCACACTGAGTGCAGCGGTGTCCAATAGCTCGGTACCGTGCAGCCGGTTGATCAACGTCGATTTGCCGACTCCGGAGGAACCGAGCAACGCGACCGTGCGACCGGGCGTCAGCCAGCCGGCCAACGCCTCGAGCCCGTCGCCCTGCGCCGCGCTGAGGGCGACCACCGGTGTGCCGCGCGCCAGTGTCGAGATCTCGGCAACAGCGCCCGCGGGATCGGCATGCAGATCGGACTTGTTGAGCAGCACCACCGGTTCGGCACCGCTGGCGCGGGCCACCGCGAGGTAGCGCTCGATCCGCCGCGGGCTGTAGTTTTGGTCGAGACCGGTGACGAGGAACACCGTGTCCACATTTGCAGCGAGGATCTGCTCATCGTCGCGGTCGCCCGCGGCGCGGCGCGAGAAACAGGTTTGCCGCGGCAGCACCGCATGGATGTCGGCGCCAGCGGCCGGATCGGGCGCGGCGCCGAGCACTGGCGTGCGCAGGCGGATCGCGACCCAGTCGCCCACCGCGGGCAGGTCACCGCGGGAGCGAGCATTGTGCAGGAGCCGGCCGGTGCATTCGGCGGCGATCTCGCCCAGGGGCGAGAGCAGTTCGTAGGCGTGCTTGTGCTCGAGCGCCACGCGTGCGGGCAGGAAGCCGTCGTTGGAGAACCGGTGGAAAGCGGCGGCAAAGCCGTCGTTCCAGCCGAGAGAAGCGAGAGTCATGTTCGGAATACCGAGAAGTTGCGGGAGCGGGCCGGATCCGGGAGAGCCGTACAAAAAAGGGAACGAGGGGAACAACGGGAGAGAGTCTTACGCTGATCAACGGCAATGATGTCGCTGGCGGCGACCCCCTCCGTCCTTCGTGGACTTCGCTATCTTCTGTCGGCTCGACTGGTCCGTATGGCTGAACGGGGCAAACGCGCCGAACGAGGCCGGAGCCTCCGTCGCGCGGG
>DAOOFR010000312.1:0-2426 GCA_035415285.1 Opitutaceae bacterium | reverse complement strand
CGACGCGCTGATGGAGTTCGTCAAGCCCGGTTCGGAGGAGGCAGAGGCGATCAACACGGCTTATATCAAGGAAGTTGAGAAGGAGAAGTTCAAACCCAAGCAGGTTATCCGGATGATACAAACCGCGGGCTTCCCGAAGTTCAGTATGCGGGATCACACGGTTCTATGGAAGGAGATGGGCGCCAAAGATACCGCCAAAGGTTACGGGGTCACTCTGGGTGATGGCCAATGGTACTGGTATCAGCGCTGGGTCGACGAAGTCCGCCAACACTGCGAAGGAAACCGAGCGAAATATGCGTGACAGCTCTCGTAGGGCGGGTTCGAAGCGAAGCGCAACCCGCCGCAGGCGTCGGCAAGCGGGATACCATCCGGCGGATCACGCTTCGCTTTAGATCCGCCCTACGAGTTCATGCCGCGGGCGAGGCGCGATAGCACATACGTCAGAATAGCCGAAGGCGTATTCTGACGTATGTGTTGTGCCGGATCGAGAGAATCGATCCTACGCGGGCTGGTCGCCGAACCGGCCGCTTAGACGTATTCACCATTCAAGGCGTGCGTTGCCCGCGGGCTCTATCCTCCCGATTGAGCCGGTGCGGGGGTGAGAGATATGCATGCCGGCCAAGCCGGTGGCTGAAACATCCGTCGGATTACGCTACGCTAATCCGACCTTGTAATAGCGACTTCCCCTATTGTGATCGTGTTCCGAAGTGAGCGCCCGGCCCTGGGTGGCCACCCAGGGCCGGGCGGCTGGCGACGGATCGGATCCGACCTGAGCCGTCGCGGGCTCTTGCGTAGCATGATCGCGCCAGCCTCTTCATCGGACCCGGATGGTTGCTCGAACGAAAGGTTCGATTTCACAAGGCGGGGTCAAACGAAGATGGTCAAGGATATCATGCGGACGGCCGGCATCGATACCGGCAAGGACAGGCTCGACGTCGCCATCCACGCCGGCGGTGATCCGTTCGCGGTCGAGAACACGCCCGCCGGCTGGCAGAGCCTCGCCGCCCGGCTCAGCCAGGAAGGCGTCCAGCGGGTCGGCATCGAGGCCAGCGGCAGCTACGAACGCGGCATCGCCCGGCACCTGCAGGCAGCCGGCTTCACGGTCGTCGTCCTCCAGCCATTGCAGGTGCGCGCCTTCGCTAGGCTGCAGCTGCGCCGCGCCAAGAGCGACCGCATCGATGCCGTGTTGATCGCCGCCTGCACCCATCTCCTCGATCCCAAGGAAACAAAGGCGGCCGACCCGCGCCTGGATGGTCTCTGCGACCAGCTGACGTTTATCGAGCAGGTGGAAGCGGACATCGCCCGGCTGAAGACACGCCTTGAACATATCCGCGATCAGCGCCTGCGCGACATCGTGACGGCCGACATCGAAAACCTGAAAGCGCGCCGGGTCGATGAACTTCGGCGCCTGATCGCGGCCCTGCGCAGCCATACCGACTTGGCGCGGCGCTTCGAGCTCGTGCTGAGCGTACCGGGGATCGGCGAGCGGACCGCACTCGCCCTTGTCCTGCGCATGCCGGAACTGGGCGCGGTCAGCCGGGAACAAGCGGCAGCGCTTGCCGGCCTCGCGCCATTCGTCCAGCAGAGCGGGCGCTGGACAGGCGAGACCCACATCGCGGGTGGCCGCAGCCGGCTCAGGCGCTCGCTGTACGCCGCAGCATTGCCGGCCGCCTTCCGCTGGAACCTGGCGCTCAAGGCCCTCTACCGACGCCTCATGGGGCGCGGCAAAGCCCATGCGGTGGCACTGGTCGCCTGTGCCCGCAAGCTCCTTATCTTCGCCAACACCGTCGTCACCCGAGGTACCCCATGGACCGAACGGACGGCCGAAGCTTAATGGTTGCTACAGCACTCACGCAAACATCAGCCGGCCGCGCGGCTGGGGGATGGCGCCGCTCATCTCGCTTGCCGTCTCGATCCACTCGGCCATTGCGGTTTCGAGGTTGCTCAAGGCTTCGCCGTGCGTCTTGCCGTCGGCCATGCACCCCGGCAGTTCCGGCGCTTCCGCGACAAACACCTGATCGTCGGCGCTCCAGTAGATGATGACTTCGTACTTGAGGTGCATCTAAAGCTCCAACTTGTACTTGAGGATCGCGCCGCGGATCCGTTCAGCGAAAGCCAACGCCAGCAGCAAGGCGCGCAGATCTGCAAACGCGATGTTCGCATCGGCTCTGCCGAGCACGACTTGCTGCAACGTCTTGTCGTGTCTTGTCATCCCCCTCAGCCTGCGCAGGTCAGAGACCACAGCGCAGTTTGACGCACGCATCGCTCCGGGTCGAGAGATTCCATCCCTCGGATTGCGGTGCGTAATCCGACGGATGCGGGCGGCGGTTTGAACCGCCCCGGGTTTGGCGGAGGCTTGGTGATTTGAGTCATGCGGCCATAGCGGATTGCGCCAGGGCTGCATAGTAGTTGGCCTCGGCCTCGGC
>DAOOFR010000311.1:0-2429 GCA_035415285.1 Opitutaceae bacterium | reverse complement strand
CAGATCGCCATCGCCGCCAAC
The DNA here is from genome assembly GCA_035415285.1 of Opitutaceae bacterium. Lineage (GTDB taxonomy): Bacteria > Verrucomicrobiota > Verrucomicrobiia > Opitutales > Opitutaceae > CAJCBL01. Next base: position 2,408 of record DAOOFR010000311.1, on the reverse strand, counting down.
GCCGTCAAGACCGAGCAGGCGACCGTCGCCACGTTGATGGAGGCCATCCAGCAGTCCGCCGCCTACGGCGCCAGCGGGCAGCCCAGCGCGGGCGCCGTCACCGGCACCCGTTTCGCCGCCTCGGCCTGAACCGCGATCCAGCCGCCGCACGCCGGACACACGCGCGCCAGGAGCCGGCCGGCTTCCGCAGACTCCCGCGCGCCGGCCGCGCCGCACTCTGCTCTCGTCACCGCGAACCGGACGCCCCAGCCTTCCCCGCCAACATGCCCTCTCCGCTCGAGGAACCGGTCTACCCCGTCGCCGGCAAGCTGCTCAGCCTGCGCGACCTGCTCGCCGCCTTCAACGACCCGGCGCACAAGATCGACGACATCTCCCGCTTCTCCGATCTCCATCTCAAGACCGGCGAGCCCGCCTTCTACCGCTACGACGGCGACATCGTCCCCCTGCGCGACGGCACCGTCATGCGGCCCGAGGTCGCCGCGCATCTCATCGGCGCCCTGCTCACCCCGGAGCAGTTCGAACGCCTCCAGGCCCCGACCCCCAGCGACATCGACGCCGGCTTCACCTGGGTCGAGGGCGGCCTGAATTTCCGCATCAACGCCTTCCGCGACCGCGACGGCCTCGCCGCCGTCGTGCGTGTCCTGCCCCACCGGATTCCGCCGGCCGAGTCGCTCGGCCTGCCCGACCCGCGCGTCTGGCAGGACATCTGCAACCTGCAACAGGGCCTCGTGCTCATCGCCGGCAACACCGGCAGCGGCAAGAGCACCACCATCGCCAGCCTGCTCCAGCACATCAACGCCCACCGCTCCGTGCGCGTCATCACCCTCGAGGACCCGATCGAGTACACCTTCGGCAGCAGCCACGCCCTCTTCTCCCAGCGCGAACTCGGCCGCCACGTCTCCAGCTTCGCCGCCGGCCTGCGCAGCGCCCTGCGCGAGGACCCCGACATCATCCTCGTCGGCGAGATGCGCGACCGCGAGACCACCTCCCTCGCCCTCACCGCCGCCGAGACCGGCCACCTCGTCTTCTCCACCCTGCACACCAAGGACGCCAAGGGCACCATCACCCGCATCGTCGACATGTTCCCGCCCGAACGCACCAAGGAGGCGACCGCCCAGTTGTCGTTGAGCCTCTCGTACGTCATCGGCCAGAAGCTCGTCACCCGCCGCGCCGGCGGCCGCCGCATCGCCGTGGAGGTCTTCCGCAACACCACCGGCGTCGCCAACCTCATCCGCACCGGCGCCTGGCACCAGCTCTACACCCAGATCGAGACCGGCCAGAAGGAGGGCATGATCACCCTCGAGCGCCACCTCCACTCCCTCGTGCTCGCCGGCGAGATCACCCCGGCGGAGGCGCGCCTCAACGCCAACGACCCCCAGACCATCGACCGCCTGCTGCAAACGTCGTGACGCCGTGAAGAAACCCAAGCCCTGCACCGTCTACTTCGCCGGCGAGCTCTTCAACGCCAAGCACCTCATCGGCAACGCCTACCTTGCCGAGGCCGTCTACGAGCGCTCCCACGGCCGCTACCAGTGCCTGCTCCCGCAGGACCTCGACACCCGCCGCCGCAGCCTCCGCGGTATCCGCGATCAGGACATCCAGGCGCTGCTCGCCGCCGATGCCGCCCTCTTCAACTACGATGGCACCGAGCTCGATTCCGGCACCGTCGTCGAATTCATGTTCGCCAAGTTCGCCGACATCCCCGCCGTGCTCCTGCGCACCGACATCCGCCACGGCGGCGACCAGCACCGCGAGCCCTGGAACCTGATGACGAGCTTCTTCCCGCGCACCGCCACCGTGCTCGCCGACAGCCTCACCCCCTACCGCGCCGCCGCCCTGCGCCACCAACGGCTCGACGCCGCCACCCGCCTCGCCGGCCAGCACGCCACCGCCGCCGCGCAGGTCGTCTGCGACCGCATCGCCGCCCAGGTCGTGCGCGCCCTCGACCGTGTCCTGAAAACGGAGCCGCACATGCCCCGGCACCTCCGTGAAGAAGTGTACGAATGGCTGGCGCTGCTGCCCGCCATGCACGGCCGCCCCAAGGCCCTCCGGCGCGAGCTCCAGAAGATCCTCGGCCGCAAGGTCGACCGCGACCTGCTCTGAGCCGCGCTGGTCCGGTCGAGCGCCGAGGCGCCGCGCCGCGTCCCCCCGCGCCTCCGCGTGAGCCCTTCCGCCTCCAAAGAGCGGCACCGATGATCGTAGGCAAACGGGCCGGTCTCCGAATCTGCGTCCATCGGTGTGCATCTGTAACAGAAAGGTGAGTAGGACCGGTCTTCGACCGGTCGCGATGGGCGTGGGCCGCATGGGACGGCGCGAGCTTGTGACGAGAACTCGGGAGCTGGCGTGAACCGAGGGCGTCCAGTCTGAGACTGGACCTGCTATGAAGGCGTCGCAGGCAAGGATGAAAA
>DAOOFR010000310.1:0-2446 GCA_035415285.1 Opitutaceae bacterium | reverse complement strand
GGGCCGCAGCCCACCTCGAGGCCGTTGTCGGGGTCGAGGAACACCACGTCCGCGCCGTCCGCCGTGTCGAGAGCGCTTGTCAGCCAGCGCTGGCGTAGCGACGCCCGATCGGCGCGGGACACTCCCGAGAAGTCGAGTGGGGCTGCGTGGTAGGAGGTTCCTGGAGGAAGCAGCATGTGCTCGGGGACGGCGGAGACGCTGCGCCTGCCGGCCCGCACGAGGTCGCCGAGCCGATCGTAGAGCTCGGGGTCGCAGGCCCGGAAGCGGGTTCGGTTCGTCGGCGTGGGCTCGAGGTAGTCGATGTGGCGGCCGTCCTCGTTGTGGGACTCGTCGGGCACGAGGTACCAGAGCACGGCGAGGCTGAGCGGCGGCTGCCCAGCCGTGACGGCGCGCAGCAGCCCGTACTTGGCGAAGTCGCCGATGTCGCCGAAGTAGCGGTCCTGCATCAGCCCGCCTTCGCGGTCGCGGCGTCGTACTCCCAAGCGAAGTAGTCGACGAGCTGGACGGGCCAATCGTTGACCGGGTCGAGCGAGGCCAGCTCGTCGGCGAGCTCGCGCAGCTTCTTGAGATACCGTCGGTACTCCGGGATCTCGAACATGCTCAGCTCGGAATCGGACAGTTGGCGCCAGACGCGGAAGTCGATGGGGGCGTACTGCTCCGGGAAGCAGAGGGCGAGGATCGCAGAGGCGACGCCCATCCCGACGCCCGGGAGCACGCGCAGCATGGTGACCCGGCCCATCATCTCCACGTCGGGGTCTGAGTCGCCGAAGCTGAGGGCGCGGCTCGTGACCGCCTCGATGCGCTGGGCCGAGTTGCTCTCTAGGTAGCGTTTCGCCCGCCCGTACTGGTTGATGAGCTTCCAGTGGGCGACCTCGAAGAACTCGCCCTCGGTGAGGCACATCGGGTCACGCTGCTCGCGCGCCGCCGCGAACTTGGCTTTGAGCTGCTGGTGCGTCTGCCAGTCCGCGTCGTCGAGCCGTAGTTGGTCCCGCCGCTTCTTGAGGATCTGGGCCGTGATCACGAGCGCCTCCGGCTACTGTCTCTCTACTTGGCGAGCATCACGTACAGGTGTGCGAAACGCGGGCCGTCGAGCCGGATCTTCTCGACACGGAGCTGCTCGGCGGCGGCTCGTCTCACCTTGGCCAAGTGCCCCGGCCATTGAGGCGGGACGGGCTCGGGGATGTAGTACGCCATCCAGATCGCCAGGCCTCTCGTTTTCTCATCGGTCCGCGAGGCGAGCTTCTCGAGGACGCGCACGACGCCGGCGATGAAGTTGGTGATCGGCTTGCCGGCGCGGCCGTAGTTGGTGGGGAAGGTCTTGAGCTCGCAGAGAACCACTTCGTCGCCCCGGCGGACGGTGAGGTCGACGTTGCCCACCTCGGGGGTCACCACGACCCCCGGCAGCCTGTCCAGGGCGTGTGACAGCTCGACCTTCAGCCAGCCCTTGCAGCTTGCGCCGCTTCGCGCGCAGGCCGCTATCTGGCTCACCCCCGCCGTCGCCACCGCGCATGCGGTCGCGACGATGTCCTCCGTCAGTCCCATCGAATGCTCCCGTCCGGCTGCAGCGCCCAAGGTCCGCGCAAGACGAGTCGAGCATATACTCAGGCGCGGACGGAGTCACTGATCACGTTGGCGGAGTCGCTGATCACGTTGGCGCGGGTGGAGAGCGAGTTGCCGGACGAGTCCGAAGAAGCGTAAGCCCCCGTTCGCGGCATGCCGCTCCTCATGGAGGTCCCAGTGTGAACGCCCTTCTCGTTCGCATCGGTGCGGACCAGAGCGCCGCCGGCGGTTCGTGGAACAGCCTCGTGGACAGTCGCACGGGGAGGTTCGCCTACGTCCCGATCCCGGAGGCGAGGGAGGTGCGCGCCGGCCTCGAGAAGCCCTACCGGTCGATCGAGCCGGCGCTGGTCAGCTTCGGCCGAGATCTGCCCGCGCACCTGCAAGGGCGAGGCATGCACCTGGATCCCGACTTCGAGCACCTCACCTACGGCGACAGGGGAGGGCGCGCCAAGCAGATCCGCGCCGGCTTGGGCTGCGGCGACATGATCGTGTTCTACGCCGGGCTCGCCGACGTGCGCGGCGCTCCGCGCCTCGTGTACGCGCTGGTCGGTCTCCTCGTGGTCGAGGAGATCGTCGCGGCGGTCGATGTCCCGCGCGAGGAGTGGGACTGCAACGCCCACTGCCGGCGCGTCCTCGCACCGGGCGCTTCGGACATCGTCGTGCGCGGTCGCGTCGGCAGCTCGGGGCGTCTGCAGCGTTGCCTTCCGATCGGGGCGTACCGCGACCGCGCCTACCGGGTGAGGCGCGACCTGCTCGAAGAGTGGGGCGGCCTCTCCGTAAGGGATGGCTACCTGCAGCGCAGTGCGCGTCTGCCGCGCTTCCTCGATCCGCCCCGCTTCATGGCCTGGCTCGAGAGCCAGGAGCCCGTCCTCGTGCAGGCCAACAA
>DAOOFR010000309.1:0-2449 GCA_035415285.1 Opitutaceae bacterium | reverse complement strand
ACCCCGCCCTCGACGCCGACGCCACCGAGGGCGTCCGCCAGATCACCGCCGCCACCCAGCGCGCCACCGGTCTCACCCGCCAACTCCTGGCCTTCAGCCGCAAGCAGGAGAAGGAGGAGCAGGATGTCGACCTCGGCGAGACGGTCGCCAACCTCGCCAAGCTGACCCGTCGTATCCTCGGGGAGGACATCCGGCTCACCACCGCCGTCCCCGCCGAGCCCGTCACCCTCCGCGCCGACCCCGGCATGCTCGAGCAGGCCCTGCTCAACCTCGCCATCAACGCCCGCGACGCCATGCCCGCCGGCGGCGCCCTCCACATCGCCGTCGAGACCGTCGACATCGACGCGGACTACGCCCGTACCCACGCCGGCGCCACTCCGGGCCGCCGCGCCCATCTCCTCGTCTCGGATACCGGAACCGGCATCGCCCCCGAGCACCTCGGCCGCGTCTTCGAGCCGTTCTTCACCACCAAGGCGCCCGGCCAGGGCACCGGCCTCGGGCTGGCCACCGTCTACGGCATCCTGCAGCAGCATCAGGGCTGGATCACCGTCGAGAGCACCGTCGGCCGGGGCACCACCTTCCACCTCTACCTGCCCGCGTTGGTGCCCACGGCCGCCGTGGCCGGCGCCGAGGTCCCCGAGCATCCGATCCCCGTCGGGACCGAGACCGTGCTCCTCGCCGAGGACGACGATCAGCTCCGCCACCTCGTCCAAGCCGCCCTCGAACGCCAAGGCTACAAGGTCCTCGCCGCCGCCACCGGCGACGACGCCCTCGCCGCCCTCCGGCGCCACGCCGGCCCCGTGCATCTGCTCGTCACCGATCTGATCATGCCCGGCAGCCTCAACGGCCGCCAGCTCGCCGATCAGGCCCGCGCCCTCCGCCCCGCGCTGCGCCCCGTCTTCATCAGCGGCTATCCGGCCGACGTGATCAGCCGCCTGATCAACTTCAAGTCCGCCGGCGAATTCCTCCGCAAGCCCTTCGCCGTCCGCACGCTGCTCGAGACCGTCCGGCACCAGCTCGACGCGCCGGTTGCCGAGTAGGCTGAAGGCGACGCGGTCGCGCGCCGCGCTTGCCGGGACTCCACCAGCAGCGCCCGCCACCGGCCAGCGCCGACTCCGCTCAGTTTCCGCCAACCCCAGCCGATAGAAGGTGCTCCCCACGCCACCCAGCGGGCCGCCCTGTGCGGTCGCTCTTCACCACCCTCCTCGCGTTCCAGCTCTCGTCCTCCATGAAGACCCTAACCATCGGGCAACGGATCACCCTGCTCGTCGCTCTGCTCTGTGTCGCGCTCACCGGCGTCGGACTCTTCGCCATCAACCGCCTCATGGTCCTCGCGCGCAGCAGCGACGCCATCGTCGAGAACGCCGTGCCCGGCCTCGCCATCGTCGGCCGCATCAACGCCCGCCAAGCCGAGAACCAGCTGCGCGCCGGCCGTCTCCTGCGCGCCCCCACCGCGGAAGCCCGCCAGAAGATCAAGCAGGAGATCGCCTCCTTTGCCGCCGCCAACAGCGAGGACTTCGCGAAGTACCAGGCGCTCGTGAGCAGCGATGCGGACCGCCGCGTCTACGACGCGCTCATCGCCGCCCGCACCACCAACACCGCCGCCCGCACCCGCTTCTACGAACTGCTCGAGTCCGATCTCGCCGCCGCCACCGCCTACGCCGGGTCCACGGTCGAACCCGCCTACACCGCCTACTCCGATGCCGGCACCGCTGCCATGCTCCACAACGAGCAGGCCGCCGCCGAACTCGGGCGCCGGATTCAGAACCAGGTCGCCACCGCAACCACGATGCTCATCTCCACCACGGCCCTCGTGCTCGTCGCCGCCGTCGTCCTCGCCTTCCTCAATCTCCGCGCGATCGTGAAGGTCCTCGGCGGCGTCGCCGATTCCCTCGAAGCCGGCGCGCTCCAGACCACCTCCGCCGCCGGCCAGGTTTCCGCCGCCAGTCAATCCTTGGCCGAGGGTTCCACCGAACAGGCCGCCTCACTCGAGGAGACGAGCGCCTCCCTCGAGGAGATCTCCAGCATGACCAAGCGCAACGCCGAGAACGCCCAGCGTGCCAAGGAGCTCGCCGGCAACGCCCGCCATGCCGCCGATACCGGCGTATCCGACATGTCGTCCATGAAGACCGCCATGGCCGACATCCAAGCCTCCAGCGACGACATCGCCAAAATCATCAAGACCATCGACGAGATCGCCTTCCAAACCAACATTCTCGCCCTCAACGCCGCCGTCGAAGCCGCCCGCGCGGGCGAAGCCGGCGCCGGTTTTGCCGTCGTCGCCGACGAGGTCCGCAACCTTTCCCAGCGCGCCGCCCAGGCCGCCAAGGAAACCGCTGGCAAAATCGAGGGTGCCATCGGCAAAACCGCCCAAGGCGTGACCATCAGCAACAAGGTCGCCGCCAGCCTCGAGGACATCGCCACCCGCTCCCGCCAGGTCGACGAACTG
>DAOOFR010000308.1:0-2450 GCA_035415285.1 Opitutaceae bacterium | reverse complement strand
CGATGAGCGAGCGGTCGCGCAGCTCGAGCAGGAGCTTGTCGGTGGTGTCCTGCGACTGACGGTCGCGCACGAGCGTCGCGGGCATGAGATCGAACGTCTCGTCGAGCCAGGCGCGCAGCGGCTTGGCGAGGTTGGTCATCTCGTCCCAGGCGCGGGCGCGCTTCTTGTAGAGCCAGTCGAGGATCTGCTGGGCGCGAAAGGCGGGTTCGCCGCGCTCGGCGAGGCGGGCGGCGAGGGAGTCGAGGGTCTCGCCGGTGAGCGGCGGTTTCGCGGGCGTGAACTTCATGGTGGAGCGGCGGTCGGCGCGGCGCCGCAGGCGGCGCCGGCGAGCAGCGAACAGATGGTTTGCCAGCCCGCAAGCTTGCCCGCAATCAAGTCCCCGAGTGACCACCACCCTCGATCGCTACATCTTCCGCAACGTGCTGTTCGCCTCGTTGGCGGCGGTGGGGGTGTGCGCCTTCGTGCTGTTGGTGGGCAACGTGGTGAAGGATCTGCTGAAGCTGCTCGCCTCGGAGCAGATCGACGTGGAGACGTTTATCAGGCTCACGGCGATGCTGCTGCCCTATGTGGTGGCGTTCGCGTTGCCGCTGGGCGTGCTGACCGGCATCCTGCTCGTGCTCGGGCGGCTGTCGGCGCAGCAGGAGATCACGGCGATGCGGGCGGCGGGGTGGGGGCTGGCGCGGATCGCGCGGCCGATCTTCGTGCTGGCGGCGCTGGGGACGGCTCTGTCGCTGTGGTTCAACTGCGAGCTGAGTCCGCGGGCGCGTGGGGGGATGAACCTCATCCGGGCGGATGCGGCGCGGGTCAACCCGCTCAGCTTCATCGTGCCGCGGGAGTTTGTCCGCACTTTCCCGGGATACGTGATCTACGTGGCGGCGAAGGACGGCACGAGCGTGCGGGATCTGTCGGTCTGGTATCTGGACGGGCAGAACCGGGTGAAGATCCACCTGCGCTCGGAGACGGGGACGGTCGAGTTCGACGAGGAGAACAGCCGGCTGCTGATCACCCCGCGCAACGGGGTGGCGGAGGTGCGCAACCAGGAGGACCCCGGAGACTTCACGAAGAATCCCTACGTGTCGGTCTTCAGCGAGTGGCAACGCATTCCGCTGCCGCTCGAGGAACTGGTGGGCAAAGGCACCTATCGGCGCAAGCTCTCGCTGCGGACCTTCCGCGAGCTGTGGGCGGAACTGGCGGAGGCGAGAGCCAACCCTGGCGGCCTGCCGGAGCGCGAGCAAAGCGTGCGGATCACCCAGATCCAGTACACGATGCAGAAGCAGGTATCGCTGGCGTTCGGCGTGCTGGCGTTCGCGCTGATCGGCGTGCCGCTCGGCATCAAAATGCAGCGCAAGGAGACCTCCGCCAACCTGGGCTTGGCTGTGGTCTTGGCGCTCGGATACCTTTTCTTCCAGATGGTCATCGACTGGTCGCAGAAGCGGCCGGAGTTGCACCCGGAGTTGCTGGTGTGGACGCCGTGCTTGGTCTTCGCCGGCCTCGGCTTGTGGCTGTTTGGGCGGGTGGACCGGCGCTGATGTCGCGCCACGATCGCGTTGTCCGCGGTTGTGCAGCGGGGGGCGGTGGGACACGCCGGCTCTGTCTTGTCTCGCCGGCGACGATTGCGGGTGGCGCGAGGCGCTCAGCGGGCGCTGAGGACGGCGTAGGTGCGCTTGCCCTTGCGGAGCAGGATGTGCTTGCCGAAGAGCAGGTCGTTGGTGGTGACTCCGCGGGCGATGTCGGTGACGCGAATGTTGTTCAGGTACACGCCGCCGGCCTCGATGTCCTTGCGGGCCTGCCCCTTCGACTGGGAGAGACCGGCGAGCACGAGCGCCTCGGTGAGCACCAGGCCGGAGCCTTCGAGCTTGGTTTTCTCGACCGGCTTGGTCGGGAGCTCGGAGACGACGTCGGCGAAGAGCGCCTCGGAGATACCGTCGAGGCCGCCGCCGAACATGATTTCGCTGGCGCGGATGGCGTCGTCGGCCGCGGACTGGCCGTGGACGAGCGCGGTGACTTCGCGGGCGAGCGCCTTCTGGGCGGAGCGGGCGCCGGGATTGGCGGCGAACTCGGCCTCGAGCGCGGCGATTTGGTCGAGGGGGAGGAGCGTGAACTTCTTGAGGTACTGGACGACCATGGCGTCCTCGGTGTTCACGAAGAACTGGTAGAAGCGGTACGGGCTGGTCTTCTGCGGGTCGAGCCAGACGGCACCGCCCTCGGTCTTGCCGAACTTGGTGCCGTCGCTCTTGGTGATGAGCGGGAAGGTGAGGCCCCAAGCGGGCACGCCGAGCTTCTTGCGGATGAGGTCGGTACCGGCGGTGAGGTTGCCCCACTGGTCGGAGCCGCCGATCTGAAGTTCGCAGTCGCAGGTGCGGCGCAGGTGGTAGAAGTCGTGCGCCTGCAGCAGCATGTAGCTGAACTCGGTGTAGGAAATGCCGGTGTCGCCCTCCATGCGAGAGCGG
>DAOOFR010000307.1:0-2467 GCA_035415285.1 Opitutaceae bacterium | reverse complement strand
GGCAACCCGAACACCGGCAAGAGCACGGTCTTCAACGCCCTCACCGGCCTGCGGCAGCACACCGGCAACTGGCCGGGCAAGACGATCGCGCGCGCCGAGGGTGCGTTTGCGTTCCGCGACAAACGCTACCGCCTTGTCGACCTGCCCGGCACGTATTCGCTGCTCAGCGCCTCGGCCGACGAGGAGGTGACGCGCAACTTCATCCTCTTCGGCCGGCCCGACGTGACGGTGGTCGTCGTCGACGCCACCGCGCTCGAGCGCAACCTCAACCTGCTGCTGCAGGTGCTGCAGATCTCCGACCGGGTGGTGGTGGCGCTCAATCTCATCGACGAGGCGCAGGCGCACCACCTGGAGATCGACGAACGGCAGCTCGCGCGCGAGCTCGGCGTGCCGGTGGTGCCGTGCGCGGCGCGGCAAGGCCACGGCCTGCCCGAGCTGCTCGAGGCGGTCGCGGCGGTGGCGACGGGCGAGACCCGCTGCCGGCCGCCGGCCTTGCGGCTGTCGTCGCCGGAGCTCGAGCACGCACTCGGCGCGGTGCGGGCGAAGCTCGACACGGCGTTCCCCGGGCTGCCGCAGGGCGAGTGGGTCGCCCTGCGTATGCTCGCCGGTGACCGCGGGCTGCTCGCGGCGGCGGCCGACGGCCGACTGGCCGAGCTCGCGGCCGGCGGCGACGCCGCGCTCGGCGAGGTGGCCGTGCGCGCCGGCGAAGCCGCGCCGGCGGCGAGGATCGCGCCGGGCGCCGAGGCGGTGCTGGCTGAGGTGGACCGGCTGCGCTGGCGGCTGCCTCCGAATCTCCACGACACCTTGGCGGAGTCGATCTACGGGCAGGCCGGGCGCATCGCCGACGGCTGCGTGCGCCGCGAGGGGCACTCGGCGCGGCTGGTGTGGCAGAGTCGCGTGGATCGCTGGCTCACCGGCGTGTGGACCGGCTTCCCGCTGATGTTCCTGCTCTTCGCCGCCGTGCTCTGGCTGACGATCTCCGGGGCGAACGTGCCCTCGGGCTGGCTGGCAACGCTGCTGGTGGACCACGGGCACGGGTGGCTGCGCGAGACGCTCGCCGGGTGGGCCTGGCCGGCTTGGTCGGTGGGCCTGCTCGCCGACGGCATCTACCTCGCGACGGCCTGGGTGGTGAGCGTGATGCTGCCGCCGATGGCGATCTTCTTCCCGGTGTTCACGCTGTTGGAGGATCTTGGCTACCTGCCGCGGGTGTCGTTCAACCTCGACCGGCTGTTCCAGACGGCGGGCGCGCACGGCAAGCAGTCGCTCACGCTGGCGATGGGCTACGGCTGCAATGCCGCGGGCGTGGTGGCGGCGCGGATCATCGACTCGCCGCGCGAGCGGTTGATCGCGATCGTCACGAACAACTTCGCGCTCTGCAACGGCCGCTGGCCCACGCAGATCATGCTGGCGACGGTGTTCATCGGCGCGCTGGCCCCGCAGCGCTGGAGCGGGCTGGTGGCGGCGGGGACCGTCGCCGCGGTGATGCTGCTCGGGTTCTTCCTGTCGCTGGCGTCGTCGTGGCTGCTGAGCCGCACGGTGCTGCGCGGCGAGGCGAGCTTCTTCAACCTGGAGCTGCCGCCGTACCGGCCGCCGCAGATCTGGCGCACGCTCTACACCTCGTTGATCGACCGCACGCTGTTCGTGCTCTGGCGCGCGATCGTGTTCGCCGCCCCGGCGGGCGCGGCGATCTGGCTGGTGGGCAACGTGCACGCCGGCGGCCGCCCGCTCGCGCTGTGGTTGATCGAGGGCCTGGATCCGCTCGGGCTCGCGCTCGGGCTCAACGGCGTGATCCTGCTCGCCTACCTCGTCGCGATCCCGGCCAACGAGATCGTGATCCCCACGGTGGCGATGCTCACGTCGCTGGTCGTCGGCGCGGTCGGTGCTGGGGCGGGCGTGATGTTCGAGGCGGACGGCGCCGCCTTGCGCGAGCTGCTCGCCGCCGGCGGCTGGACGACGCTCACCGCCGTGTGCCTGATGCTGTTCAGCCTCTGCCACAACCCGTGTTCGACGACGTTGTGGACGATCTACAAGGAGACGCGCAGCGCGAAGTGGACGGCGGTCTCGGCGCTGCTGCCGATCGCGATCGGCGCGGCGCTCTGCTCGCTCACGGCCTTCGTGTGGCGGGCGCTGGCGGGTGGCTGAACCAACGATGCAGTTGGTGCGGATTCCACTCTGGCGCAATCGCCTCGGGCTGTAGGGGCTGAGCTTGCTCAGCCCGTCGACCGGCGCTCATGCCGAGCGGTGCGTGCAAGCTCGCACCCTACGCCGACGGCATGCCCGCAGCTCAGCCCTGATCATGCAGTTGCCGCAAATCCACGAGCGAACCTCCGGCCACCGTTGGTGAAACCACCGGCCGGCATGCTCGCCCCGTGGGTCCGGTCTCCGACCGGACACCTCCGACTCCAGCCGTGACCGCCGGCTCACGTGTTCCGGCGTCCAGTCAGAGACTGGACCTGCTATGAAGGCG
>DAOOFR010000306.1:0-2473 GCA_035415285.1 Opitutaceae bacterium | reverse complement strand
CAGCGAGGGGACGGTTGCCGTCCTCGAGGTCGGGCGGGTCTTCTTCCCCGACGCCAGGCTGCCGCCGACCTGCGCGTCCTGCCGAAGGACCAGCCGCTGCGCCTCGGCGGCGTGACGCTCACCGCGATCCCGGTCGACCACGCCGCTCCCGACTCGCGCGCCCTGCTCGTCGAGGCCGACGGCCAGCGGCTGCTCTACACCGGCGACCTGCGGGCCCACGGACGGACCGGCTTCCGTTTCGAGCGCATGCTGGAGGACGAGCGCTTGCGCGGCGTCGACTGGCTGCTCTGCGAGGGCACGACCTTGGGGTCATCGGGCGGCTCTCACGGCCTGCGAAGCGAAGCCGACGTCGAGGACGAACTGCTCGAGTTGGCGCGAGCGGAGCCGGAGTCGCTCATCGCGGTCGTCGCCTCGGGCCAGAACCTCGACCGCCTGGTCTCCTGCTTCCGAGCGGCGCGTCGCTGCGGCCGGCAGCTGGTGATCGATCCTTACCAGGCCTACGTACTCATGAAGCTGGAAAGCCTCAGCGGCAACATCCCTCAGTTCACCTGGGACGACGTGCGAGTAAGCTTCGTGCCCCACCAGGTCGAGCGGCTCAAGGAGGCTGGGCTCATGGAGCTGGCTCGCACCATGAGCGCTCGGGCGCGTGTGTCGAGTGATGAGCTTGCGGAGCAGCCTGGCCGCTTCCTCATGTGCCTGCGGGGCAGCAGGGGCGGGACCAAGCTCTTCGACAAGATCGGGGCGGAGAGGGTCACGCTCGTCTGGTCGATGTGGAGCGGGTATTGGAGCCGCGACTACTGCCCGATGCGAGACTGGGCCGAGCTCCATAGCGTAGAGGCGCACTTCGTCCACAGCGGCGGCCATGCCTGGCCCGAGGACCTGGAGCGTCTGAAGGCGGCCATCGCCGCAAAGCAGTCGTACTGGGTCCACACAGACATGCAGGCCCCGCCCGGGCCAGAGGAGCCAGCGGCGGCAGCTTGCTAGAAAGTTGCCGAATCTGCGGGAAACCGCAGGCTCGAGGCGGGTCCGGGCGGCTCCTTGAGCGCCCCATTTGGCCTCGTTGCACCCTCGAACGGCCCCGTTCGGGCACCCTCCCAGCCCTTATGGGAAACCTGTGCTCTATCCACTGAGGTACGAGGGCAAAGGGCCGTTTTACAGGGGTTTTACCTGCGCTGCGGCCCAGACAAGGATACCAGAGCTGCTACGAAGTTGCGAAACCTGCAGCAAGAGCGTGGCAAGGCTCACTCCGGCTGCCTCCCCACGGGGCAGCTCAGTTCGCAGCGCCTGCAGTACTTGACGCCGTACCGGACTTCGCCGCCGGCCGCGGGCAGTCCCATCACCGCCTCCTCGAAAGCGTTCATCGTCGAGGCCACCTCTCTGCTGTCTTGCGTGCTCGTCGCTAGTGCCGCGGCGGCGTCCTCGACATCCTGGGCCATCTTGGCGTTGCAGATGGCGCGGTCGTAGGTCCCGTCGCTGCCCGGCAGCTGCGACTGTCCGAGGGCTGCGGCATCGTAGGCGATCTCCTTGAACGCCCCGACGGGGCAGGCTCTGCGGCAGGGCTCGTCGCAGCCGGCGCAGGGGTGGTACTCGACCGGGCCGGTGGCCTGCGCTACCCGGTCCAGCAGGAGCACACGCCAGCGCACGCGGGGGCCGTACTCGGGCGTGACGACCAGGTTGTTGCGCCCGAGGCTGCCCAGGCCCGCGAGCACCGCGGCGTCCTTCATGAAGACGCCGCCGCTCTCGACGAAGTACGGCGGACGGTGGGTGGTCATGGAGAAGTCACGTTCGAGCCACTCGGCGAGCTCCTTGACGATGCTGATGAGGATGCGGTTGCCCGGGGTCCCCCTGCCGTCATACCAATCGAGCTCCCGTCGAGCGGCAGGGTGGGAGACGCCGATCACGACGGCGGAGAGCGCGCCCGCGGGCCATCGGACCTCGATGGGCTCCACCTGACCGGACGCGTCCTCCCAGCGTACCCCCGCATCCATCCCGATCCGGAGGACGACACGGTGGGAGGGCGACGCTTTCAGCCGCTCTACGTCGGCGATACCGACGAGGGACGCCCCCAGTGACTCGGCCTTCTCAGTGATCCTGTCGGTCAGTTCCGACGGGGAAGGCACGCCCACGATCGCTCCTCTCAGTCGAAAGACGGCGGGAAGACCCGACCCCGTGCCGTCAGGCCCTCAGAGCGCGAGAAGCTCCCCTGCCCATAACGAGCACCGACTCTCGCACCCATCATTCAACAGCCTGGGCACCGCCGATGCGACCGTTCGAGCCCTCCGTCCCAGCCCGGAGCGATCTACCCGCGGCGCCCGGCGAGAGAGACGAGACCACGTCGCCGGGCCCGATATCCTCGGCGTCGAGACGTCTTGCTTGCCTGCCCCGCCTTGAGCGCCGCTCGCACCATCAAGGTGTGGCGCCGGACGGACGGCTGTGGCACACTCAGGCTCGCCAGAGTCGGCGGAGAAGGCCG
>DAOOFR010000305.1:0-2477 GCA_035415285.1 Opitutaceae bacterium | reverse complement strand
GCGATACCGCCCGGCCAATCCCGGCGCTCCGCGCCGCTCCAGCTCTTCCAGCACGAGGTGGCAGAGGTCGAACGAGCCGACGACATCGTGCAACAGGACAGCGAACTTCATCAGCTTGGCCTCGTCGAGTAGGTCGAACCGCATCCAGTCCCGCACATACCACACATCAGCCCAAAGCATCTGCCGGAACCCCACGTACGGATTGTTGTCCCGCAGCAGCGGCTTGAAGGCGCGGGCACCGAAGCCGGCGAAACCATGAAACTGGAAGCCGGCTCCACGCAGATGCCCATCCACATCGGCGAACAGGGGCTGGTTCTTGTAGATTTCGACAAACTCCACCTCCGTCTGCACGAGCAAGGCCTTCCCCAAGAGCCGCGACGCATTCCGGAACACCGCCAGTTCCGCGCCCTGCACATCGATCTTGATCAGGTCAGCATCGTCGATTTCGGCAATATCATCGAGCCGGCGCGTTTGAATACGATGTTGCGCCTTCGGTGTCACCACTTCCGCCAGCGCCTGGAACTTCTCCAGCAACGGGGTGTTCGGCTCGTAGAGCGAGCCCGTAAGCGTCCAATTGGTCTCATGGAAGGTCGCTTCGCCACCGTCGCCGACAAAACAGGGGAAGAACCGGTGTGGCTCGCCGTATCTCGCATTCAGCTTGGCGCATTCCGCCGCATTCGGCTCGAACCCCACCAAGCGCGCCCGACCAGCCTTGATCAGGCCGTCATAGTTGGGCTTCTCCGCGAGCGCCGCACCGATGTCGATGATGGTGATCGTAGGCACCGCCGGGAGCAGCTCGTACAGACTGAAGGGGTTCATCGGAAGTCGCTCGCTTGGAGCAGGCGGGACGCTGCGCAACCGTCGAATTCGCGTCAACCGCGCCGCTCGTTCACCGCTCGACGCCGCAGTCTACTTGCGCCGCGATATCGCCGATCCCCCGCCTGCTCCGCGCACCGCCTTGACCGCACCTTCCGGCTCCTCGCATCCTCGGCCAATGCCAACCCCGGGACTCCTCCAACGTGCGGCCGCTTGTCTCCAGCAGAGCAAACTGGCGGAGGCCGAACAGTTGCTTGTCCAAGCCGATCGCACCCAGCCGCGCACGGCGGATTGGTTCCACCTGTTCGGCATCCTCCATTTGCGCCGCCAGAAAGCGACCGAATCGTTGCCGTTCTTCGAGCAAGCCCTCCGCTTGGAGCCCCGCAATGCCCACGCTTGGAACAACCGCGGTGTCGCGCTCGCCACGCTGGGGCGGGCCGCCGAGGCCGAGGCCTGCCACCGCCAAGCGGCCGAGATCGACCCGAGCCGAATCGAATTCGCCCGGAATCAGGCCGGATGTCTGCAGACGCTCGGGCAACATGCCAAAGCAGTCGCACTGCTCCGGCCCCTGGTGGCACACCCTTCCGCCCTCACCAAGGACTGGCTCTCTCTGGCGATCAGCCTCGCTGCCTTGGGATTGCATGATGAGGAGCGTGCGATCTACCAGCGCATCCTCGCGAAGGAGCCGTCCTACTGGCAGGCCGCCGTAAACTACGCGGCGTTGCGGCAGCAGCACGACAAGGCCCCCGCCGCCGAGATCGAACAAATCTACCGCACGGCCCTCACCCATACCCCCAACGCTCCGGCGCTCCTGTACAACTTGTCTAACCTCGTGGCCAAGCGCGGGCCCCTGCCCGAGGTCGAGCGCCTGCTCCGGCAGGCCATCGCGATCCACCCGAAGTTCTTCGAGGCGTGGCTCAACCTGGCCAACCATTGCCGCCTGCAACGCCGTTTTTCCGAAGCCGAGGTCGCCGCCCGGCAGGCCACGCAGCTCCAACCGAAGCATCCGAACGGATGGAACATGCTCGGGGCGATCCTGCGCGAAATCGGTTCTCGCGCCGAGGCCGAGAGCTGCTACCGGCACTGCTTGGAGCTGACCCCCGGCATGCCCGAAGCGCTGGTCAATCTCGGGCACCTGCTGCGCCAGCGCGGGCTCACAACCGAAGCCGAGAAATGCTATCGCGACGCCATCGCCCAACGGCCGGACGAAGCCGAGGCCTACAACGGGATGGGCCTGCTCTGCTCCGAGATCGGCCGGCTCGAGGAAGGCGTCGCCTTTCTCCGCCGTGCCGCCGAACTCGCCCCGAGCAACTCCAAGGTCCGCAGCAACCTGCTGTTCATGCAAGGCTACCTCGGCCTCTGCCCACCGGCCGAAAGCTGCGCCGAGGCCAAACAGTGGGAACGCTGCCTGGGCCCGGTTTCCCGCCTCCCCGCCCGACAGCCCCGCCGTGAGCGCCTGCGCATCGGCTACCTCTCGCCCGACTTCCGGCGCCATGCCGTGGCCTATTTCATCGAACCGGTGTTGGCCGCCCACGACCCCGCCCAAGTCGAGGTCTTCTGCTTCGCGCACGTGCCCACGCCCGACGATGTCACCGCGCGCATCCAGGCTACCGGAGTGCGTTGGTGCCCCATCCACTCCCTCAACGACGACGAGGCCGCCG
>DAOOFR010000304.1:0-2508 GCA_035415285.1 Opitutaceae bacterium | reverse complement strand
GCGCCCTCGTCGAAGCCGAGCATGAGGTTCATGCACTGCACCGCGGCGCCCGAGGCGCCCTTGCCGAGATTGTCGAGCCGCGCGACCACGAGAATCTGCTCCTCGTTGCCGAAGACCGCGAGGTCGCACCGGTTCGTGCCGTTGCTGGCCAGCGTGCGGAAGAACCCCTCGTCGAGCTCGGTCGACGGGTTCACCTCGGCCGCCACGCGCACGAACTTCTCGCCCGCATAGGCCGCGGCCAGCGCCGCCGCGATCTCCTTCGCCCCACAGGGTTTCGCGAGCAGCCGCCGCTCGAACGCGATGCACACCGCCATGCCGCGGTAGAAGTCGCCGATGATCGGCACGAAGACCGGATTCTGCGCCAGCCCGCTCACGACCCGCATCTCCGGGAGGTGCTTGTGGGCGAGCGTGAGCGCGTACGGCCGCGGCGCCACGCGCTGGTCCTGCGGCGACTCCTTGGCCTGCCGCTCGGCCACACCGGTGGTGTTCTCGCCATACGCGGCGATGAGCTTCTTGCCGCCGCCGCTGAAGCCGGTGATCGAGGTGCAGACGATCGGATACGTCGGCGGCACGAGGCCGGCCTCGACCAGCGGGGAGACGATGAGGTTGAAGCCGGACGCGTGGCAGCCGGGCACGGCGACCTTCTTCGCCGCCTTCACCGCCGCGCGCTGCTGGCCCTTGTGCAACTCCGGCAGCCCGTAGACCCACTCGGGGTTTGTGCGATGCGCCGTCGAGGCGTCGAGAAACCGCACGCTCGGACAACCCGCGGCGAGCGCCACGGCCTCCTTCGAAGCGACATCGGGCAGGCAGAGGAAGACGATGTCGGCCGCGGCGATCATCGCCTTGCGGGCCGCCGGATCCTTGCGCTTCTCCGGATCGATCGCGATCACCTCGACATCGGTGCGGCCGGCGAGCCGCTCGTTGATTTCGAGGCCGGTGGTGCCTTCGCTGCCGTCGACAAAGATCTTGGGTTTCATGCGGTGAAAAGTGGTTGGAGGAAGGTCGAACACTGCGCCGGCAACCGCGCCGCGCGTCAACACCACTAACGGCCCATTTCCGCACGGCGCTAGCCGTCGGAGCGATTGCACGCACCTCGCCCGCCTCAGCGCCGCTCAGCCGCGCGCGGTCTGGCGAGCGGCGAGAGCCGGGGGCCGAAGCACGAGTCCACGCGCACTGGCTCCTACGCGTTTTCCGAGCGAGGTGGCGCACGGCCCCCGACATTCGGTCCTCGTCCGGATGGGCACCGCTCAGCAAAACCCCGAGCCTCGCACCACCCTTCGCCGGATTTCGCCCGCACCCCGGATCCGCTATCTTCCGGCCAGCTATGCACTCGGCCGCGGCACCGCGCGGTGGAGGATGCTCCGGCGCTTTCCCGAGCATCGGGTGGCCGCGAGCCACACCCTCGAACCTGCCGGCCCGCGGTGCCATCCGCTCCGCCGCTTTCGAACGAGTTGCCGCGCAGAAGGTCTCCGCGCCCCCCGTCTCCGAATTTCCGCCCCACGCCAACCAGGTATCGCCATGAAAACAGCCATCAGCCTGATCCTCGCGGCCACCTTGACCGCCCTCGGTTTGGCCCAAACCGCCATCCCTGCCCTCCCGCTCGCCACCGAACACAAGAAACTCGAGATCTGGCTCGGCGACTGGAGCTACGAGAGCACGCTGCACGAGTCGCCCCTCGGCGCCGCGGGCACCTACAACGGCAACTACACCGTCCTCCCCATCCTCGGCGGCAAGTGCGTCGAGTTCCGCGGCGAGGAGACCGGCACCGCCGGCTCGCTCCACTGGGTCGAGACCGACAGCTACGATCCGGTCAACCGGCGCTACCGCTGGAACGGCTTCGCCAGCGACGGCTCCATCAACGACGTCACCTACTCGTTCGACGGTCCCGTCGCCGCCTACTCCGGCACCATGACCACCGGCGACAAACGATACCATATCCGCGGTTCCATCACCTTCGCCGACGACGCCCAGAGCTTCACCGACCAGCGCGAGATCTCCGCCGACGGCGCCACGTGGAGTCCGCTCAGCGAGGTCCGCGCCACGAAGCTCACCCGGGTGCTCGCCGCGGCCGTGTCGCCCGAGGAGGAGTTGATCGAACTCGAGAAGACCTGGGCCGCCGCCTATGTCGCCGCGGACGTGAAGGTGCTCGAGCGCCTCGAGGCCGACGAGTGGATCTGCACCACCGCCAAGGGCGAGGTCTTCGGCAAAGCCGACGACCTCCGCGAGGTTGCCGATGGCTCGTTCAAAGCGACCGCTTTCGAGATGTCCGACCTCAAGGTCCAACTCCACGGCGACACCGCCGTCGTCACCGGTCGTCAGACGGAGAAGGCAACCTACAAGGGCGAGGACGTGAGCGCCGTCCACCGCATCACCGATGTCTGGCGGTACCGCGACGGCCGTTGGCAAGCCATCGCCAGCCACCTCTCGCGCGAGACCGCCGCGCCCGCTGCGCCCTAGTTGGGTCCTCGCGGTTTCCACCGTTTCCGAGCACGCCGCTCCGCCCGGCTT
>DAOOFR010000303.1:0-2545 GCA_035415285.1 Opitutaceae bacterium | reverse complement strand
AACCGGGACATGGGTGATTTCGAAGCGGCCGCCCTCGCGGGGATAGATAGAGCCGCCGAGCGCCGCAAACGCCTTCAAAAAGAAGGATCTCACGAAGAACGGCTGCAAGCGGCGGGCCTCAGCTTTCTCCATCTCCTCCTTCACGGCGAACAGACGCTCCGGGCTCATGCTCTCCTGCGCCAGCGCGTTGCGGTCGAGGAGCGAACGCAGATGGGATTGGTCGAGTGCCGCATCCACCTTCTGGAGCAGCCGGGCGCGAATCTCGGGCCTGTCGCCATAGCGGATGGCGTCGATGAGCAGGTCCTTGAGACTGCGGTCCTCGAAGACTTCGCCAAGGATGTCGAAGACTCGCCCTTGGAGCGCGTCGGACTCGGTCTCGAGTTTCTTGAGGAGGCGATGGTAGACATCGCCTTCGCGAGTCTCCTTGGCGACAAGGTTCCAGAGATGGCAGACCTCCTGTTGGCCGATGCGATGGATACGCCCGAACCGCTGCTCCAACCGGTTTGGGTTCCACGGCAGATCGTAGTTCACCATTAGGTTGGCGTTCTGGAGGTTCACGCCCTCGCCTGCCGCATCGGTGGCAATCAGCACCCGCACCTGCGGGTCGGAGCGGAAGAGAGTCTGCGCCTTCCGGCGCTCATCGCGTTGGGTACCGCCGTGGATGGTGACAATCGCTTCCGGTGTGCCGAGCACCCCAGCGATCTTCTGCTGGAGGTAGTTGAGAGTGTCGCGATGCTCGGAGAAGACGATGAACTTGCGCAGGCGATGCGTCTGCGGGTCCTGCATGCGCTCATCGTGTCGGAGAATTCTGGACAACTCATCCCACTTGCGATCCACGCCCGAGGCACGAACCGCGGCGGCCTGTTCCTCTAGTCCCTGGAGAATCGCGATTTCCGACTCGAGTTCGCCGATGGTCTTGGCCGCGGTCGCCTGGTCGACGAGGGACTCCTCCAACTCCTCTTGCTCAGATGCGGTCTGGTCTTCGTCGTCCTCTGGCGGCACAGCAAAGGCGGTCTGCGTAGCAAGCGCCTGCTGCCCACGGGCGCCGAGCTTCTCTTCGCGCAAGCGGCGTTCGAGGCGCTCGCGGCGACGTTTGAGCGACTGGTAGATGGCCTCCGGCGAGGAGGCGAGACGGCGCTGAAGCGCGGTGAGCGCGAACCCGACGGAGCCCCGGCGCGCGCCCTCCAACTCGTCGGCCTTGCCCATCTCCGTCTCCACATAGTGGGTAACCGCTTGGTAGAGCGCAGCCTCGGCATCGGACAGCGTGTAGTTGACCGTGTATGCCTTCCGCTCCGGGAAGAGCGGAGTGCCATCGAACTTGCGCAGCTCCTCCTTCACCATGCGGCGCATCAGATCGGACGCATCAATCTGGTGGGCGGAGTCCTTGTCGCGATTGCGACCGTAGAATCGGTCGGAATCGAGCAACGACAGAAAAAGCTGGAAGTCCTCGGACTTGCCGTTGTGCGGCGTCGCCGTCATCAACAACAGGTGACGGGTGTGGCGGCCGATGCGTTCGGCAAAGCGGAAGCGGCTGGTCTTCTCCAGCTTGTTGCCGAAGAAGTGGGCGGAAAGTTTGTGGGCCTCGTCGAAGACCACGAGATCCCAGCCGGCTTCAAGAAGCTTGGATTGGAGAGGACCGGGGCGCCGGCCCTCGGCGTCGGTCTGCTCCTCGTCGCGCGACAACTGATCCAGGCGAACCACGAGCTGGGGGTGCGCGTCGAAGGGATTGCCACCGGCGGAAGCCGCATCGAGATCGGAAGAGTAGACGCGGAACTCCAGGCCGAACTTTTCGAAGAGTTCGTCGCGCCACTGCTCGACAAGGCTGCCCGGTGAAACGATGAGGATTCGGCGGGCGTCCGCCCGCATGATCAGCTCCCGGATGTAGAGGCCGGCCATGATCGTCTTGCCGGCACCGGGGTCGTCGGCGAGGAGGAAGCGCAGCGGCTGCCGTGGCAGCAAAGACTCATAGACCGCGGTGATCTGATGCGGCAACGGCTCCACGTTGGACGTGTGCACGGCCATCATCGGGTCGAAAAGGAATGCGAGATCGATGCGCTTCGCTTCGGCGGTGAGCTTGAACGCCTCGCCATCACCCTCGAACGACCAAGGGCACTCTACCGTGGCAACCGTGAGTTTCCCGAGGTCAGCGGAACCAACAAGACGTTCACGCAGCGTGCCGTTGGGCAGCTTGTAGATCAGCTGGACCGCTCCGTCGCCGATCGGCACGGAGGCCACCACGGTCACGATCACGCTCGGCTCCAGCCCCACCAAGGGCAGCCCTGCTTTGAGGTCGCTCAGTTGCATGGCGGCTCGGTCCAACTGAACGCTTTTCCCACAGCACGGCTCCACTCAGAGCGCGGCGCACAGTCGAGCGCGGAAGCCGCTGTAGACAAACAGGTAACTGTTTTTTGTGGGGCGTGCACGATCACGGGAATTTTGGGCAGGGCCGCAGCGTGAATGCGAGCCTTTCTTGTGTCACGATTTCGCCGTCAGGAATCATCAGGTCGGCAGAGTAGCACGACACCTGGGACATTGGCCGCCCCAG
>DAOOFR010000302.1:0-2571 GCA_035415285.1 Opitutaceae bacterium | reverse complement strand
AGGTTGCCTTTCAATATGCGGCCCTCGGACCTATCTACGAGAAGCTGAAGGACATCCCAGACGGCACTTCCGTCTTCTTTTGCGAAGAAGAGAAAGAGCATGGCTAGTCGCATCCTTTACACATGCCTCCGAGACGTCCCTACCTCCGGCCATGCCGTTCCGCCATTAGTGCCCATTAGTGTGCATTAGTGGTTCCAATCACTCCGGTCTCCCTTCCCGATTAGCGCCGATTAGCGTCCATTAGCGGTTCCCTCATCCTCCGGCTCTTCCGTTCCGCCATCTCCGTCCCCTCCGTCCTTCCTTCCCTCCGTTCCCTTCTGTCGTCCCTCCGTTTCTCCCTCTCCGTGCCCCCCGCGCCCTCCAGCCCCAAGCCCCGCCGCAAACGCGAGATCGCCTTCGACCGGCGCCTCCTCTGGCTCGTGCTCGGCTCGGGCGCGCCGGCCATCGCGACCGCGATGACGCTCCTTTGTGTCGACGACTTCACCACGCGCACCCGCTGGACGCTCGGCGTGTTCGTCGTCGGCTGCTGGTTACTCGGCGCGCTGCTCGTGCGCGAACGCGTCGTCCGCCCGCTCCAGACCATCGCCAACCTCCTCGCCGCGCTGCGCGAGGGCGATTTCTCGATCCGCGCCCGCCGCCTCCCGCCCGACGACCCGCTCGGCGGCGTGCACGCCGAGATCAACAGCTTGGGCACCATCCTGCGCGACCAGCGCCTCGTCGCCATGGAGGCCACCGCGCTCCTGCGCACCGTCATGGCCGAGATCGACGTCGCCATCTTCGCCTTCGACGAAACCGGCCAGCTCCGCCTCATCAACCGCTCCGGCCAGGAACTGCTCGCCCAACCGGCCGAGCGCGTGATCGGCCGCAGCGCCGCCGAGCTCGGCCTCGCCATCTGCCTCACCGGCGAGGCCACCCGGCTGCTCCCGCTCACCTTCCCCGGCGGGCAGGGCCGCTGGGCCATGCGCCGCACCTCCTTCCGCGAGCGCGGGCTGCCCCACCAGCTCGTCGTCATCGCCGACCTCACCCGCGCGCTGCGCGACGAGGAGCTCAAGGCATGGCAGAAGCTCGTGCGCGTGATCGGCCACGAGCTCAACAACTCCCTCGCGCCGATCAAATCCCTCGCCGGCAGCCTCACCACGATGCTCAAGCGCCGCCCGGCCGACTGGGAGGAGGACATGCAGCGCGGCCTCGACATCATCGCGGCCCGCGCCGACGGCCTCTCGCGTTTCATGGAGGCCTATGCGCGCCTCGCCCGCCTCCCGCAGCCCTCCCTCGCCCCGGCCGATCTGTGCGCGATCGTGCGCCGTGTCGCCTCGCTCGAGGCCCGCGTGCCCGTGCAGGTCGCCGAGTGTCCGCCGATCACCCTCGAAATCGACGCCGCACAGATCGAGCAACTGCTCATCAACCTCTTCAAGAATGCCGCCGAGGCCGCGCTGGAGACCGGCGGGGGCATCCAGGTAAGCTGGGCGACCGACCCGCACGAAGCCGAGATCCGCATCGAGGACGACGGCCCCGGCATCGCCAACCCGTCGAATCTCTTCGTGCCGTTCTTCACCACCAAGCCCGGCGGCTCCGGCATCGGGCTGGTCCTGTGTCGCCAGATTGCGGAGAACCATGGCGGCAGTTTCACCCTCGCCAACCGCACCGGCCGCACCGGCGGCGTGGCGACCCTTCGCCTGCCGTTGCGCCGCACTGCGGCGTGACCCTCTGCCGCGGGCGCCCCCCGGGCCGCCTACCGCGTCTTCCGCACCATCCGCAGCATCGACTCGCTCGGGCTGAGCCGGGCGACCTCGGCCAACGCCACCCACGCCACGGCGTGCGATTCGTCGCTCACCACCAGCGGCTCCGCCGGGTCGGCCTCGAGCAGGAACCGCAGGTCGAGATGCCAATGCTCCGGCACCTCGCCGCGCGCGGGGATGCGGTGGGCGTCGACATCGAACGGCGCCGTGTCCATCGGGCGGAGGCGGGTGAGCCCCGACTCCTCGCGCGCCTCGCGCAGCGCCACGCCGAGCAGGTCGGTCTCGCCGTCGGCATGCCCGCCGAGCTGCAGCCAGCGATCCAGTTTCCGGTGATGCGTGAGCACCACCCGTTCGCGGGCCGGATCGACGACCCACGCCGAGCCCGTGAGATGCCCGGGCAGGCAGCTGCGCTCGAAACAGTCCGCATGCTCCTCGACGAAGCGGATGATCTGCGCGGTCATCGCGGCCTCGTTCGCATCGAGCGGCCGCGCCGCATGCGATCGCAACAGTCCAAGAACCGGCTCACGGTGCATCGGCGTTCCTCCCGTTCGAAGGGCTCGTCAGGCGCATGGACTTCCGTGCTTCGTTCTCTTCGTTGCCTTCTGTCGGTCCGGATCTGCTCGGTGCCGTCATCGCGTCTCGAACCACTTCGTCTCCGCCGCCACCGGTGATCCGTCGACGAGGTCGAGCACCTCGTCGACGGTGCGCGCCACCCGGAACAGCTCGAGGTTGCTCGGTTTGTTGAAGCGCTCGGCGATCATGCGGTCGAAGAAGCGCAGCAGGTCGTCGTAGAACCCGTCCTGGTTGAGGAACACGCAGGGTTTCCGCAGTA
>DAOOFR010000301.1:0-2593 GCA_035415285.1 Opitutaceae bacterium | reverse complement strand
CCGGACCATCCCCACGCGGGTGGGGAGAACGCCGTCCAGAGAACCTGCGAGCCGTCCGCCTTCGGACCATCCCCACGCGGGTGGGGAGAACTCTGAAATGGCAACGGCTTACAGGGGCGCCAAGCGCCCTTTTCGGAGAACTAGAAAGGCTGGTTTTCGGGTTCGACCCAGCTTTCCGCGATCAGCCAGAGTCCGGAGATCTGGACGTCTTTTCGGGATGGTGTGCCCCAGCGTTCGATGCGGAAACCTTGGCAGTTGGGTTCGCTCATGAGCACGAGCCAGTTGGTCATCAGGGCGTGGCGCTTGATGTAGCCCAGCACCTTCTCGCGGGTACGGCGATTGATGGTGCCAACGAAGACGTTGGCTTGTGGCTCGACGAACCAACGTTTCAGCAGGCCGCGAACGGCCGGAGGTGTATTTTCGGCGATGAGAACTGTCATCGGATGGCGGAGGCCGGGCGGTCTCCGGCTGACTGCGGTTTCGACTCGTCGGTTCCGAAGAGCGCTGCGAGGTCCTTGGGCAGGCGTTGGAGAATGCGTGCCTCTTCGATCTTTGCTTTCAGGATGCGGCGCACGCGGTCGCGGTCGCAGTGAGGATCCTCCTGCATGGACTGGAATGCGGCGGGTTGGGTGGTCTCCTGTTTGTAGAGATCGGCAACGTCGTAAACGAACGGCATGGTGCCGGTGTCGTGCACGAAGCCGAGGGAGGGCAGGTAGCCGAGCGAGCAGATGACCGCGGAGCACAGCGCGTAGAAACTGGCGTTGGCGGTGGAGAGCGCCTGGTTGATGTCGTCGGAGAGGTCCCAGTTGCGGGTGTCGTAGTTGCGGGCGCGCCAGCTCACGCCGTACTCGCGCCCGAGTTCGGTGTAGAGTTGACGCACGCGGATGCCCTCCATGCCGCGGAGTTCGGCGACGGATTTGTCGTCCACGTTTTCGGCGGTCCCAAAACGCAGTCGGAACATGGCGCGGGCAATCCGAACCCGTTCGCGCCGGTCGGCCCAGGCGGCGGCATGGACGCGGGCCATGTCATTGTTGTGGTTCGGCGCGAGCCCGTAGGCGTAGAAGAGCATCGCGTCGTGTCCGGTCCAGCAGACGGGGGTGTTGCTGTCGGCGCAGGCTTTGATGGCGGCATGGGTGATGGTCGTGCCCGGACCGAGCAGCAGCGCGGAGATCGTGGCGATGGGTAGGGGGCAGCGGAGGCCGTCGGCCGCGATCCACTTCACGCTGGAGTCGTCGACCTCAAGCCGGCCGTGCTCGAGGAAGACGGGTGTCCAGCGATCTTTCGCGGGAGCGAGGGATTCGAGCGGAGGTTTTTCGAAGATCGGCACGGCTCAGGGCGACGAGGGTTTGGCGGCCGCACGGGGAAACGACCGAACCCAGCGGGGCGCGTGGCGCTCACCAAGCGGATGGCCGTAGGCGACGGGCGTGTCGTCGAGCCGCTCCGCGCCGGGGGTGTCGGCGGAAGTTTCGAGGACACGGGCGAACTCCTCCTCCGGTTCGGTGCCGGTGTAGCCGGCGCGTTGCAACAGCCCGGACCAACAGGCAGCCCGGTCGGCGGGCCCGGCGGCGATCAGCGGAGCGGCTGGCAAGCAACTTTTCCGGCCGAGCCAGACTCCCCACCGAGGATCGGCGAGCGCAGCGGCGATTTCGCGGACGATTTCGCCCGGGCCATCGAGCAGCACGCCGAAACGGGCATCGAGGAGGTAGTGGCGGTAGGTCTGCACGGTGGCGTCGTCATCGACCTTGCCGCTCGCTCGGCGGATGCCGGTGACGGTGTGGTAATCCTCGAGCCGGACAATGGGCAGTTCGCGGCCGCGCGAGTCGTGGCGCGGCAGGGTGTATGTGCTCACGCGCAGTGGCGCGAGGTGCGCGAGTTGCGCCGCTTCGTCGGGGCCGTGCTTGTCGATCCCGAGGGCGGCGGCCACGAGGCCGAGCACCCCGGAACGGGTGGGGTGCAGGGCGGTGGTGCGGCGCTCGAAACGCGACGCGTGTCCCCACGACTGCAGCGGCGAGTCGATCAGGAGCGCGAGGCAGGCGTCAGCAGACATGGCGGGTGAGGGCGGCGCAGAAGGCGTCGAGGTTGGCATCGGGAAGGGCGATCTCGGTATCGACCTTGAGGCCCCAGGTTGCCTTGAGGGAGGCGTGATGTTCTTCGAGTGCCTTGCGGGAGGTGGCGAGCAGGCCGTTGCGGGCGGCGACGGGTTGCTCGAACGCGTTGACGAGCTGCACGGGCAGGCCCTTCGCTTTGAAGGTGCCGAGCACGTAGCCGGGCAGCGTATTCGCGTTCATCGAGTTCTTGCGGGCGCCGGGCACGGCCATGAGCGCGGCGCGGATGAAGGTATCGACGATCTGGGACCGCTCGGCCGGCGTGAGCTTCCCGAGGTGGGCGGCATCGGCGAGGAGGTCGAGATTGAGCGCCGCGTATCGGTAGTAGACGGCGGAGGCGAATTCGAGGGTGCCCATCATGCCGGCTCCGGCGTCGTCCCCGGCGGGTTTGCGGTCGTCGACGGCGGTGTAGAAATCGAGGTCGTTGTCCGCGCGGTGGGTGGAGAGCGCGTGGCTGAACATCGCGGCGCCTTCGAGGGTGAGGGAGG
>DAOOFR010000300.1:0-2623 GCA_035415285.1 Opitutaceae bacterium | reverse complement strand
CCGTTCCTGAGTTCGTGAGTTCCAGATGGACCGAATCCACAGCCGGGGTCATCGCCCCCGGCTACAGCAAGGCAACCGCCTCCGGACTTCGGCCTTCAGCGTTCCGCCTTCATCCTTTCGTTTTCGCCTCAGGCGAAAACGAGGTGGCTCTTGCCGAACCAGGGCTGCAGGCACTCGGGGATGCGCACGCGGCCGTCGGCCTCGAGGTTGTTCTCGAGGAGCGCGGCGAGCACGCGCGGCACGGCGAGACCGGAGCCGTTGATCGTGTGCACAAGCTCGGGCTTGCCCGTCTCCTTGTTGCGGAAACGGATCTGCGCGCGGCGCGCCTGGAACGATTCGAAGTTCGAGCAGCTCGAAACCTCCAGCCAGCGCTTCTGGCCGGCGGCCCAGACCTCGAGGTCGTACTTCTTCGCCTGGGAGAAACCGAGGTCGCCGGTGCACATGAGCAGGCGGCGGTACGGCAGGCCGAGCTTCACGAGGATGCGCTCGGCGTCGTCGCGCAGCTTGTCGAGCTCGATGTAGCTCTGCGTCGGATGCACCCACTTGAGCAGCTCGACCTTGTCGAACTGGTGCAGGCGGTTGAGCCCGCGCACGTCCTTGCCGTAGCTGCCGGCCTCGCGGCGGAAGCACGGGGTGTACGCGCAGCGGTAGATCGGGAGCGCGGCCTCGTCGACGATCTCGTCGCGGAAGAAGTTGGTCAGCGGCGTCTCGGCAGTCGGCACGGCGTAGAAGTCGTCGTCGACGGTCTTGTACATCATGCCCTCCTTGTCGGGCAGTTGGCCCACGGCGGTGGCGCTGGCAGTGTTGACGAAGATCGGCGGGGCGACCTCGGTGTAGCCGTTGGCGGCGCCCTCGGTCAGGAAAAACTGGAGCAGCGCGCGCACGAGCCGGGCGCCGTCGCCCACGTAGAAGGGGAAGCCCGCGCCGGTGACCTTCGAGCCGCGGCCGAAGTCGATGATCTTGTCGAAGCCCGGGATCTCCCAGTGCGGCTTGGCGCAGGGCGAGACGGCGTTCACGTCGCCGTTGGTGGCGTCGACGACGTTCTCCTCGGGCGTGCGGCCGACGGGCACGGAGCTGTGCGGGATGTTGGGCACGGTGAGCATCGCCTTGGCCCAGCGCTCCTCGAGCTCCTTCACCTTCACGTCCTGCTCCTTCACCTGCGCGGAGACGGCCTTCATCTCGGCGACCTTGGCGATGAACTCCGGCGAGCCCTTCGGGAGCTTGGCCATATCGTTGTTGGCGGCCTTCTGGGCGGCGCGCAGCTTCTCGACCTGGGTCAGCGCGGCACGCCACTCGGTGTCGAGTGCGAGCACGGCGTCGATGTCGCAGTCGTTGCCTTTCTTGCGGATGGCGTCGCGGACGGTTTCGGGGGACTCGCGGAGGATCTTCGGGTCGAGCATGGCGGAAAGTTGAAAGCGCAGTATCGCGACGCCGCGACTCGCGCGACAAGGGCATTCTTGGCGCGGCCCGGCGGGCGGGCCCCCGTGCCGACCGGCGGGTTTGTCCGTTGAAACGCCGCGGGGCGCCCGCTTTGCTCGGGCCATGCCGAAAAAGGAATTTGTCCCGCCCGCCTTCCTCACCGAACTGCTCGCCGCGCATTCGCCGTCCGGCTACGAGGCCGAGGCCCAGGCCGTCTTCGACCGCCATGTGCAGCCCGCCGCCGACACCTACGCCAAGGACCGCGTGGGCAACCGCATCGCGACCCTCAATCCCGCCGGCTCGCCCGTGCTCATGCTCGCCGGTCACATCGACGAGCTCGGCCTGCTCGTCACCTACATCAACAAGGACGGCTTCATCTACTTCGACACCATCGGCGGCCACGACCGCACGGTCATCTCCGGCCGCCGTGTGATCATCCACACCGCCAACGGCCCAGTGAAGGGCGTGACCGGCAAGCGCGCGATCCACCTCATGACGGAGGAGGACCGCAAGAAGGTCCCCGAGCGGCACGAGATCTGGATCGATATCGGCGCCCGCTCGAAGGAGGAGGCGCTCGCCCGCGTCGCCATCGGCGACCCCGCCACCTACGACCACGAGTTCGAGCTGCTCCACGGCACCGTGGGCACGGCCCGCGCGTTCGACGACAAGGTCGGCGCGTACATCATCGGCGAGACGCTGCGCCGCCTCGCCCCGCAGAAGAAGAAGCTCGCCGCCCGCGTCGTCGCCGTCGCCACCGCCCAGGAGGAGATCGGCACGCGCGGCGCCACCGTGGCCGCCTACTCCGTCGACCCGCAACTCGCGGTCGCCGTCGACGTCGGCCACGCCACCGACCACCCCGACTGCGACAACCGCAAGTTCGGCGAGACCAAGCTCGGCGGCGGCCCGATCCTCTGCCGCGGCGCGAACATCAATCCGCTCGTCTACAAGAAGCTGCTCGCCGCCGCCAAGGCCGCGAAGATCCCGCACCAGTTCGAGGCCGACCCGCGGCCGACCGGCACCGACGCCCGCGCCATCCAGATGGGCCGCGGCGGCGTGGCCACCGGGCTCGTTTCGATCCCGCTGCGCTACATGCACACGCCCAGCGAGGTCGTCGACCTCGAGGACGTGGAGAACTGCGTGAAGCTGCTCGTCGCGTTCGCCCTCTCGCTGGAGAAGGGCGACACCGGCGAGTGGTGACAGCGCG
>DAOOFR010000299.1:0-2643 GCA_035415285.1 Opitutaceae bacterium | reverse complement strand
AGGGGCAGCCCACTTTGAGTGGAACAGGGCAGGAACTGAACCCAGACGAATTGAACCACAGGGCGCACGGAGAGCCGGACGAGTTCGGACTCTGTGGTCTCGGCGCCCTCTGCCGGAGGTTCTGCCGCAGGGCGGAATGGTGAACGGCTCGTTCCGGGTCTCCTGAGCACCCGATCCGCCGAGCGACTCCGTCGCCCCGCTACGGGGCCGGAGTCACCGCCGCAGCAGCAGGAAGCGCTCGCGGTCGGTGAGATCGCGCTTCGACTCGATCGCGGTGTAGCCGAAGGGCGCGGGTTGACGCTGGTGCACCGGCCGGCATGCTTGCACGCATGAAAGCGAAGTTCACCGCCATCATCGAACAAGCGCCGGGAGGCGGCTATTGGGCGATCTGTCCCGAGGTGCCTGGAGCGAACGGCCAGGGCGAGACGGTGGCGGCGGCCAAGACGAGCCTGCGCGATGCCATCCGGCTCATCTTCGAAGACCGGATCGCCGACGCGCGCCGCGGCCTGCCCGAGGATGCGATCCAGACCGAGATCGCCGTCTGATGAAACGACGCGAACTTGAGAAGCGCCTGCGGCACGCCGGCTGTTATCTCAAGCGGGAGGGAAGCTCCCATTCACTCTGGATCAACCCGCACACCGGAGTGGTCGAAGCGGTTCCGCGACACCTTGAGATCAAAGAGCCTCTGGCGTGGAAGATCCTCCGGTCGTTGGGCGCCGATTGAGCAACCGCGCGAAGTATCAGGGCAGGAACTGAACCCAGACTAACTGAACCACAGGGCGCACGGAGAGCCGGACGAGTTCGGACTCTGTGGTCTCGGCGCCCTCTGCCGGAGGTTCTGCCGCAGGGCGGAATGGTGAACGGCTCGTTCCGGGTCTCCTGAGCACCCGATCCGCCGAGCGACTCCGTCGCCCCGCTACGGGGCCGGAGTCACCGCCGCAGCAGCAGGAAGCGCTCGCGGTCGGTGAGGTCGCGCTTCGACTCGATCGCGGTGTAGCCGAAGGGCGCGGCGAACGCCGTGA
Organism: Opitutaceae bacterium; assembly: GCA_035415285.1. Taxonomy (GTDB): domain Bacteria; phylum Verrucomicrobiota; class Verrucomicrobiia; order Opitutales; family Opitutaceae; genus CAJCBL01. The sequence continues at coordinate 1,621 of DAOOFR010000299.1, read as the reverse complement.
GCGCGGCGTGCTGGGCGATGCCGGTCTCCAGCGCAAGCAGGCCGCCGGGCGAGAGGAAATCGGGCGCGGAACGGATGATCGTCTCCAAGTCGGCACGCCCATCGCGCTCGGCGACGAGGGCGGTGACGGGATCATGGTCGCGCACCTCGGGCTCGGCCTCCGCGACCTCGGCGGCGGTGAGGTAAGGGGGATTGGAGACGATGAGCTGGAACGGCGGCTCGCCGGCGAGCGCGGCGAACCAGTCGGACTCGCGGAACGCGACGCGGTCGGCGAGCGCGAGCTTGGCGGCGTTCTCGCGGGCGAGGGCGAGCGCTTCGGCGCTGCGGTCGACGGCGACGACGGCGGACTCGGGCCAGAACTTCGCAAGCGCGAGGGCGATGGCGCCCGTGCCGGTGCCGAGATCCAAGATACGCGCGGGGGCGACGGGGAAGGCCTGCGTGACGAGCTCGAGCAGCAGCTCGGTCTCGGGGCGCGGGATGAGGCCGCGGCGGTCGGTCTTGAGCTTGAGGTCGAAGAAATCGGTTTCCCCGATGATGTGCTGGAGCGGCTCGCGCTGACCGCGGCGTTTCACCAGCGGACGGATGGCGTCGAGCTCGGCGTCGGAGAGCAGGCGCTCGAACTGCAAGTAGAGGTCCATGCGCCGCAGCTTGAGCGCGTGCGCCACGAGCACCTCGGCATCGAGCCGCGCGCTCTCGATCCCCTTCGCGCGGAAGAAGTCGGTGGTCTTGCGGATGATGTCGAGCAGCGGGATCACGACGGAGGGAAGGCTGGAGGCAGGATGCTGAAGGCGGAAGGACGGATCCGCAGGAAGGATCAGGAAAGAGGGCGGTTCACGATGAACAAGGAGAGGAAGACGGGGAACACGCGGCGCGGAAAGGAAGTTCTTCCCCGCCATCGACCCAGATGACCGCGGCCGCGGTTTTGCGTTGGCCCGCCGCACGATTTGGTCCGCCATGGGCTGCCATGTCCGAGCCGACCATCCCCTCCCCGCAGGCCGCGACCACCGTCGTCGATCTCGGTTTCATCGCGGTGCGCGCGCACCTGCTCGAGGTCGCGGCGTTTCTCGACCGTGTCGAGCGCCACGGCGTCGCCGGCGACTTCCGCTGCGTGGCGCTGCGCGACGCCGCCCGCCTGCTGGCCGACGGCCAGCCCGACCGCGCCCGCCGCATCCTCGAACACCTCAGCGATCCGACCACCGCGCCGATCGCCGCCAGCGACGGCAAAGCCGCCCACGGCGCCTGGAAGGGAGGCGCGCAATGAACCGGGCCTTTCGCTACATCGAGCCGCACGGCCACATGGTCAGCCGCACGACCGACGACTATCAGGCGATGGTCACCGCCGGTTGCCTCGCCGTGTGCGAGCCGGCGTTCTGGGCCGGCTTCGACCGCGGCTCCGCCGCCGGCTTTCGCGACTATTTCCGGCAGCTCACCGAGTACGAGCCGGCCCGCGCCGCCAAGTATCTGTTACCGCATTTCAGCTGGCTCTGCCTCAACCCGAAGGAGGCCGAGGACCTCGCCCTCGCGCGCGACGTGCTCGCGCTCATCCCCGAATTTCTCGACCGGCCCAACGTGCTCGGCATCGGCGAGATCGGGCTGAACCGCAACACGCGCAACGAGCTCGC
>DAOOFR010000298.1:0-2694 GCA_035415285.1 Opitutaceae bacterium | reverse complement strand
GGTTCCCGCGAGGTAATAGTCGTCGCCGACGCGGATGATGTCGGGGTCGGAGAATTCGTCGTAGAAGAACGGATTCGTATAGGTGCCATTGCCGTTGTCCGGCATCCAGGTGGTGCGGGGCGCGGCGGCGGGGTTGGCGGCGACCCCGGAGGGGGCGGCGAAGGTCGCGAGCGTCAACAGTGCGACGGGGAGGCAACGGCGGATTGGCATGCGGACAGGGTGAGTTGGAAGGGGATGGGACGAGGCGCCGGGGGAGCAAACATCCGAAGGTACTAGCCGGCCAAGCCGGTCAACGGCTCAATCGAAGGATCGTGAGCGAGTTGGCGGGAAACGCGCGGGAGAAGCGTGCGCCGACCTCGCCCCCGGCGACAACCGATGCGGCGGCGGGCGGTTGGCCGTCCTCGTTGGCCACCTCGGCGTTCGGACCGGTGAGCACGGTGGCCGTCAGCCGCGGCCTCGCGGTGGCGGAACCAGCGAGCGAGACCGTCGCGGTGAACGCGCGGTCCTCACCGTTGACGACCTTCACGATCACGTCGCCGGTGGTCGAGTCGCGCACGACCGAACTGGTCAGGCGCGCGCCCGCCGGCACCCCCTCGAGTTGCGCCGGCAACACGGTATCGCCGGCATTGTGGCCAAAGAGCCGTTGCACTTCGTAGTTGATCGTCGGATAGACAGCGGTGGCGTCGAAGTAGATCAGGTCGGGGTGCCACTGGGTGTGGCCGCGGCGCGCCAGCAGCGGTGCGTAGGAGGCGAACTGCACGATGTCGCCGTTGCGCTCGAAGCTCGTCAGTCCGGCGGCCTCGGCGAGCGCCGAGCGCAGGGTGCTGCGGTTCTTCGGCTGGTCGTGCGCGGCGTACTCGCCCACGTAGACTTTGGCGCCGGCGCGGTCGTAGCGCTCGTAGCGCGCAAGGTTGTCCCAGAACCATTGCGGGGAGACGTAGTAATGCTCGTCGACCATGGGTACGCCGATCTCGCGCACGAAGGCCCAGCCGTTGTCGTAGTCCTCGCCGGCGGCGAACGGCCCGGAGGTCCCCACGACCACGATCTCGGGATGCTTCGCCTTGAGAACGTCGAAGATCATTTTGAAACGTTCACGGAAGGCGGGCGTGATCGCGTCCTCGTTGCCCACGCCGAGGTACTTCAGACCGAAAGGCGCCGGGTGGCCGGCGGCGGCGCGCACGGCGCCCCACTTCGAGTCAGCGGGGCCGTTGGCCCATTCGATCAGGTCGAGGATGTCCTGGATGTACGCCGGCATCTCGGCGAGCGGCAGCCCCTCCTGCCCGCGGCCGGGCGAGTGGCCCGCATGCTGGCAGCACACGCCGGCCGAGACGACCGGGAGCGGCTTCGCGCCGATATCCTCGCAAAACTGGAAGAACTCGAAGTAGCCGAGCCCGAAGGTCTGGTGGTAGCCCCAGAGGTTGCGCTGCGCGCGGCGCTGCTCGACAGGACCGACGGTGTCCTTCCAGTTGTAGTACCGATGCACGCCCGGACCGTGCACAAGGCAACCGCCGGGGAAACGCATGAACTTCGGCCGGATGTCGGCGATCGTCTGCGCCAGATCGCGACGCAGCCCGTTGGCGCGCCCCTTGAAGGTGTCGCGCGGAAAGAGGGAAACCATGTCGAGCGCGAGGCCGCCCTGTGCGTGCGCCATGAGGACAAAACGCGCCTCCGGAGCGGAGCGCGTCGGCGTGAGCGTGGCGCGGTGCTGCGTCCACGCGCGGCCGGCGATCTCGACACGCGCCTCGGCGAGAACGCTGCCGTCCTTGGCTTGGAGCCGGAGCGAGACCGGCATCGGGTCGGTCTGGTCCGCCTCCTTCCACATGATGCCCATGTAGGCTTGATAGGCCCAGAACGTCGCCTCGTAGCTCCGGCCCGCCTCGACCGGGAGCTGATCGAAGCCCTCGTTCGCGACGCCGACGCCCGCTCCCGGTTCGCTCACAGTGAGAATGAGGTAGTGCGGGTTGTTCGGGTGAACCGGCCGCGCATCGCCGAGGCCGAGGTTGCCGTCCCCACCCCCGCCCTTCACCAGCTCCCAGCCGGTCAACGGCCCCCACCCGGGTTGCTCGGTCGCACTGTATTCGAACGAACGGTTCTGCAACAGCTCGGCGTAGAGGCCGCCGTCAGCCGCATAGTTGAGGTCCTCGAAGAAGACGCCGACGAGGTCCGGGCTGATCGGCCGCCCCGGCACCGCCGGATCGATGGCGAGCCGAAGCCCGTCCGGTTCACCCGCCGACAGCAAGAGAGGGGTAACGAGCAGACTGGCGAGGAGCAGGACGGCGGAGTATTTCATCGGAGGGAGGCGATCGGCGGGCGGGGGAGGGCGCAGCTGGCGGGGAGCAGTGGAAAAGGCCGGGGCGGCAGCGACGACGCACCGCTCACTTGACAGTGAGATTCCCCGGCGGGCCGAGGCCGCGTCCCGGTGGGGCCAACCAGAAGCACAACACCGGTCCTCGCCTTGGGCCGGTGTCAGGCCAGGACACCGTCGCCCATCGAACTTTTCCGGTCCGAACCGTCGCCCAACGGACGGTGCGACGCCGCAGCGTGTGTGGGGGACCGGTGCTGGGCGGCGAGCGGAGTCGGGTGCCGGCGGCCTAGGGCCACCGGCACCCGCTGCAGCAACAGGCATGCAATCCGAATCAACTAGTACAACGGACGTCCCACCCCGCAGCATTTCTGCCTCGTGGCGGGCCGTCA
>DAOOFR010000297.1:0-2700 GCA_035415285.1 Opitutaceae bacterium | reverse complement strand
CGACCAGCAACCGGCCACCGCCGACCGCCCACCGTCCACCGATTCCCAGCCCGCGTGAAAAAGCCGAAGCCCGACAACGCCCATCTTCTCGGCGTCGGCCTCGACCATCAGGACGGCCACAAGCGCATCACCAAAGGCGAGCAGTTCACCCTCGTCGGCGGCTCGCAGGAGACGCACGAGCGCATGACCGAGACCGTCGTAAAGACCTTCGAGGACCTCAAGCAGCGCGGCAAGGACCTGCGCGAGGTCGAGCCGAAGGAACTCGGCGACATCCTCCGCAAGAACACCCCGCGCGAGTAGCGCGCGGGGATGTTGAGGCTGGCCGATCGGACCCTGTAGCCGGCCGCGGCGAGGCCGGCAGTTCTGCCCCATCGCCGGGGTCACCGCCCCCGGGCTACAGCGCCTCCTTCACCAGGCCGAAAGGAACCGCCGAACGCCCCACGCCGCTCGTTCCCACGCGCCGCGCCCGCCAATCGCAAATCGGCAATCCGAAACCGAAAATCGGTCCGCCTACCGCACCGGCCCGAAGAGTTTCCCCAGCACATCGAGCAGGTCCTTGCCGGGTGCCTGCGCGGCGCCGCGGCCGCGCAGCAACGAGATCGCCCGATGGCCGACCACCTCGTCGTGGTTCACCGTCACGATCTTCACCGTGCCGGACCGCTGCCCGATCACGTCGAGCGCGCTCAGCGGTCGCAACGCCAGCGGCAGCCCCGTCCAATAGCAGTCGACCTCCCAGCCCCCGACCAACGAGCCCGGCGGCAGTTCGCCCTTCACCAGTGATGGGTAGCGCACCGCAAAATCCGGTGTGCGCGACGCCACCACCCGCACCGTCACCGCCACCGGCAACTGAGCGATGTATTCACCTACGTCGTTCACCTTTCCGGCGCCCCACCGATCGAAGAAATCGCGCGGATCGAACCCCATCAGGTTCATCCCGTTCCATTCGCCATGGAGATTGGGGCTGCCGAACTTCTGCCGCTCGTACCACGGCTGGAAACTCTGCGTGGCCACCAGCCCCAGTTCGAAATGCAGGTGGGCCCGGTCGCGCGGGATCGTGTAGCCGCCCGCGCTGCGCCCCATCGTGCCGATCACCTCGCCGCGTTGCACCACGGTCCCCGCCCGCAGACCCGGCCGCACCGCGCTGAGGTGCGCGTAGAGCGAGTAGCACGCCGGCGTAGCGCTCGGGTGCTCGACCACGATATAGCGCCCATAGCTGCTCTGGCCCGCCTTCGTGGCCACATGCCGCACCACGCCGTCCATCGCCGCGAAGATCTCGTCGGTCGGCTCGCCACGGTCGCGGACCGCGATCGGCTTCAGGTCGATCCCCTCGTGGAACTGCTGGCCGCCGCTGCGCACGCAACCGAACAGCCCCGACTCCGGATCCCCCGACACCGTCGGCTGGATATACGCCTCGATCGGCCGTCCTTCGAGGTAGGCCGTGTTCGGCGTGGGCCACGCGAGCTCCAGTCGCGCCTGCACCGCCGTGGTCGCGGCGAACCCGAAGCAGAGAATGGCGAGCGGCAGTTTCACGGCCGCCGAGACAACGAACCGCCGCCCGCCCCGTCAAGCGGACTGGGATCCCAGCCACATCAGGCTCCAGCCGTTTCAGACGGTAGTGCGGGAGAATGGTCCAAAATCTCATTACGCCCAACCAAACCCGAGTCTCAACGCCAGCTGGGATCGGCATACGTGGGCGGCAATGCGCCGGATTGGCCTTATTCGCGAGACACTACACCAGCAGTAGCTATGGCCATCGGCCATGCTCCTTCGCTTGTACCGTCAGCTCCACATATGCTCTGCGCAGTTCTGGGCCAAGGTTCGCCCCCGTGCGATTGAAGGCAGCTGAGCGCGATGGATTCCGAGGATCGTACCAAACCGACCTCATCTCGTTTAGGCGCACCGTCATATCGATCGGATAGGTGCCGTAGCTCACCCGAAGCGTGGTCACATCGACGCAAATGTGATGACCTCTGTAGGGAGCACCATCGACAACGTATTCGTACTCCACGGTCCAACTCATGCTTGGGCTGCGGCCCACCAATTCCTCGCTACTCCATCGGAGCGCCCACACGTCTACTTTCCTCCAGTCAGCGACTTCAGCCGCCCTTCCCCGCAACGCAACCTCGCGCCGTTCGGCGAGAAACAACCATGCGCCGATGCCTACGCAGAGCGTAGCGACCAACACCGCAACTCTCGCCATTTTTCCGAGGTTCATGGATTGGCGCCTCCCTAGGATCGAGGGGCCGTGACGAGGAGACTGAAGGGATCATTCCGCGACAATCGCCAAAGCAGCGTTCACCAACCGGTCGGTTACTGAACGCTGCTCACTCAGAGGGAGTAGCCTCACCAGTTTCAGTCGGAGGGTATTTGAACGCCTTCATGCCAGCATAGCCGATTGACAGAACCAACAGCATGCCCGTGCCGCTGTTCGATCGCCCGAGCCGAGCCCCCGTGCGCAGCCGAAGAATCTCCGCCTTGAACTGCACGCACCATTCCGGCCCGGCCGGAGCGAAGGGGCCACCAGTCTCTCGCCAGGCCGGCCCGACGCTCCTGAGGAAGCACTGCATCGACTTTCGCCATGTGCAGGAACAACTCGGCCACGCCTGCATGCTGACCACGCAATCAACACGCACGTCTCCATCCGGCAGCTGAAGGAGGTCCACGCCGCCACACACCCCGGGGCGGCGTTGTCCCGGCCGG
>DAOOFR010000296.1:0-2721 GCA_035415285.1 Opitutaceae bacterium | reverse complement strand
AGCACGCCCGAGGTGAAGGTGCTCACCAGCCGCGACTCGTCGTCGGTGGCCGTGGCCAGCCCGATCCGGCGGTAGCCGCGCTGGCGCAGGCTGCGCATGCACAGGCGGGCAGCCTGGCATTGATCGTTGGAGACGACGTCGAGTTGCGGCAGCAGGTGGTGCGACTCGATCTTCACGGCGCTGAACTGGTCCCAATCCAGCTCGATCGACTTCGTCTCGGGCGTGAAGGTGGAGACGAGCACGCCGCTGATGCCGCGCGAGGTGAGGATGGTGTTGAGGCGCGCGGCCGTCATGTCCTTGGTGCCGAGCGGGAACACATCGAGCAGGAGATGCTGCGCCTCCGCGACGGCGCGCACGCCCTCGTAGACGAGGGGGTGGTAGCCGGAGCCGAAGAAGTAGGCCGAGGAACCGGCGTCGATCACGAACGCGATCGAGGGGGTCTGCTTCACGGCGAGCTTCTGGAGGCGGTGATGGTTGAAGGCGTCGAGCAGCGGGTCGCGCACATAGCCGACCTGGCGGGCGCTCTCGAGGATGCGTTCGCGCGTGGCGGCCGGGATGCTCGGGTGCGAGCGCAACGCCATCGAGACCGTCGTGGGATGCACGCCGGCCAGCGCGGCCACATCGTTCATCGTGGCATAGGTCCGGGTGCGCGCCGGCCTGGGCCTTTCGCCGTGGGGCTTCATGGCTGGGTGGTCTTGGCCGGGGCGGAGGCGCCGTCGGTCCAGAAGCTTTTCACGTAGGTACGCGAGGCGAACTGCGGCACCCCGCGCTCGCCCGACTTCAACAGCGCGGCGACGATCGACACGGCCTTCGCCCCCACGACTCCGGGGTTCGGACACACCCCGGCGAGGCCGGAGTTGCGGTCGAGCAGGCAGAGCGAGGCGCAGGCGACCTCCTGCGGCACGAGCAACCCGGCCGAGCGGAGCATCTCGCCGATGACGGACCAGTTGCACAGCACGGCGTCGACCCGGTGCGCGCGGATCCAGTTGCGCAGGAGGTCCGCGGCCTGGCCCATCGAACAGTTGTAGGGGAAGAGCAACTCGGGGATGCGCTCCTCGGCGGGGACGGCGCCCTGCTCGAGCAGGTACCCGGCGGTGTAGAGGCGCTCGGTCGCGTCCTCGTCGGCCCGACCGATCGCCAAGCCGATCCGGCGGTAGCCCAGCGTGCGCAGGCGCTGGAAGGCGAGGCGCACATCCTGCCGGTGGTCGCTGCCCACCACCGGGGCGGGCGGGTCCATGTGCAGCGAGTCGATCTTCACGATGCTGTATTCGTCCCAGTCCAGCGTCACCGGGGCGAAGCCCGGGTCGAAGGCGCCGAGCACGACCCCGGTGATCTTCTGCTCTTTGAGGAAGGCGTCGAGGCGGAGGCTTTCGTTGCCCTCCACGCCGACGGTCACGACCTCGAGTTCGTAGCCGAGCGCCCGCGCCTGCTCGCGCGCCCCCTCGATGATCTGCTGCTGCGGCCGGTAGAGCGCGGCCCCCTGGTCGAGCGGATGATTGATCAGGTAGGCGACACGCTGCGCCGCGGCGCGCACGCGGCCGTTGAGGTGGAAATGGGTGAGCGCGGAGAAGACCGGATTGGGCACGTAGCCCATCTGCGCGGCCACCTCGCGAATGCGCGCCTTGGTCGCCGGCAGCAGGCTGGGATGGTCGCGCAGCGCCAACGACACGGTGGTGAAATGGACACCGGCGACCTTGGCGATGTCCTTGATGGTGACGGCGCGTTTCTTCGGCTCGGCCTGGACGGCAGTACTTTCGGCAGGGGCGGCGGCAGTGGAAACCATGGCATCAGCCCGGAGCGCTCCGGGGTTTGAATATGGGTTTGCGTGCGGTGAGTTGAGCCGACCGGAAGTGGGGTAGCCGATAGCCCGTTAATGCGTGGAACAGCGAACGCCCGCAGCCTACAGAACAACGGGGGCGCGAGAATTCCGTCCTTGCCAATACGTTAGAATGAACCGCGCCCCGCTTGTCTAACCCCTTTTCCTTCCGCGCGATGAATCGCCGTTTGGCACTCGTTTTTTTACAGCCGTTGCACACGGGGCCGCCCCCCTGCCCGCCACGGACCGACGCATCCCATTCTCGTATACAACCACCACGGCCGTTCCCGGTTTTCGCACTCGCCCCGGCACCGCGGGCACTGGCACAGTCGGCCGCGTGCCCGCCCGGATGGCGGAATGGCAGACGCACGGGACTTAAAATCCTTTGCCCGTAAGGGCGTGGGGGTTCGACTCCCCCTCCGGGCACCAAATCGCGGGATCGACCACGCCCCGGCGCGTGAACGCAATAACGCCCCGTCTTCGGGCAGGAACCGCCGGGATACGGCCCTCCGGTGGAGCAAATGGGTTCGCAACGCCCTCGTCCTTCGGGCGAACTCCAGCCTCTCCCCCCTCCCTCCCGAGATGAAAAAGAAGACGACCACCAAAGCGAAAACCGCGGCCAAGAAGAAGCCGTCCGCCCCCGCCGCCGCCCAGCGTGCCTTCGCCGCGCGCGTGAAGAAGGTCCGCGCCGCCCATGAGGCGTTCCTCAAGCGCAAGAACCCCGTCGAGACCGACTGGGAGAACGGCGTCTACGAGCGCTTCAAGTATCCGGTCCTCACCGCCCACCACGTCCCGCTCGAGTGGCGCTACGACTTCAATCCGAAGACCAACCCGTTCTTCATGGAGCGCCTCGGCGTCGGCGGCGCCTACAACCCCGGAGCCTTCTACTGGAAGGGCAAGGCCCA
>DAOOFR010000295.1:0-2744 GCA_035415285.1 Opitutaceae bacterium | reverse complement strand
CGCAGCCGGCCCTCGCCGACGCCACGCTCTACGTGCCCACCGCCGACGGCGCGGTCGTCGCCCTCGCGGCTGCCGACGGCTCCGTGCGCTGGCGCACCCGGCTCGGCGGGATGCTGCGCCAGTCGCTGGTTGTCGCCGATTCCCGTCTCGTCGTCGCCGGTTGGGACGGTCGCATCACCGCGCTCTCGCGCGCCGACGGCGCCGTGCTCTGGACCCGGGAAACCGGCGGCCCCGCGACTGCCGATCCGGTGCGCTGCGGCGAGTCCGTGCTCGTCTCCAGCCGCGACAGCCGGCTGTACTGCCTCTCGCTCGCCGACGGCTCCATCCGGTGGACACGTTTCCACGCCGGCTCGTGGATCGAGTCCGCGCCGCGCGTCGTCGACGGCGAGCTCTTCATCGGTTCCTCCGACCTGCGCACCGTGAGCTGCCTCGCTGCCGCCACCGGCAGCCCGCGCTGGACGACCGATGTGCTCGGCTGGACGTGGGGCACCCCCGCCGTGACCGCCGACACGGTGTTCGCCGGCGCCGCCGGCGCGCGCAATTACCCGATCGCCCAGGAAGGCGGCATGGTCGCGCTCGACCGGCGCACCGGTGCGCCGCGCTGGCGGATGAAGTTGCCTGCCGCGGACGGTCGCTTTGTGGCCGGCGTCGCCGGCTCGCCCGTCGTCGCGGGCGGGCTCGTCCTGTTCGCCGACCAGGCGGGTCGCCTGTACGCCTTCCCGGCGGGCCAACCCTGACCACCGCCACTACCGCAGCGCCGCCTCGAACTCGGGCGGCAGCTCGGCCCGCGCCGCGAACTGCCAGTCCCGGCCCGCCCACCGGTAGTGCACCTGCGTCTCCAGCGAGTGGAGAAACAACCGCTTCGTCTTCGCCTGCTTCGCGAACTCGCGGTTCTTCCGGAAATCGCCGTAGGTCTGGTCGCCCACGATCGGCAACTGCCGCCGCGCGCACTGCACCCGCAGCTGATGCGTGCGCCCGGTGTGCGGCTTGAGCTCCAGCAAAGCCAACGGCTGCGCCCCACGCGCGGCCCGCAGCACCCGGCACTCGCTCTCGGCCGGGATATGCCCGCCGGCCACTGACGAGCGCACCACCCCGCCCTTGCGCGCGACGGCGAGCCGGTCGCGCCAGAGTTCGCGCGGCACGCGGGGCGCGCCGAAGACCAGCGCCACGTAGGTCTTCGCGATGGCCTTGCGTTGGAACTGCGCCTTCACGTCCGCCGCCAGCTTTCCGTCGCTCGCGACCAGGATCACTCCGGAGGTGGCGGAATCGAGCCGGTTGAGCAGCCAGAGCCGACGCTCCGCTCCGCTCGCCGCATCGGTCCAGACATAGCACTCGGCGTCGAGGTCGTACGCGGCATCGAGCAGCGCCCGGCCGCGGTCCTTGCCCGGTTCGTTGGGATGCGAGAGCACGCCCGCCGGCTTCGCCAGCGCGCCGAGCCCGCGCGCGTCGTGGCCGAGCACCGTCACACCGGCGATGAGCGGCAGGTTGTCCCAGAGATCTGAAGCCTTCGTGCTCACCAGAACAGGAAACTGAAGGTGACCTCTTCCTCCGCGCCGAACATGTTGATCATATCCTGGGTCCACGGCCGGTAGGGCGCGCGCGCCCGGATCGCGTCGAGGCAGGTGTACGTGGCGACCCGCCCGGCGGTGTCCTCACCCTCGATGTCCAAGATCCGGATCTCGCCCTGCGCGTTGACCGTGAAATGGATGACCACGGTCGACCGCGAAGGCGGCCGTGTGCTCATCTCCTCGGCAAGTTTCTGGAACTGCCCGTCGACCGTGTCGATGAACTCGTCCCACCACACGCCGGCGGCGCTCAGGCGCGAGTTCACCGCCGTCATGCCCTTGGTGGAGGGGGAGAGCGGCTGGTTGGCGAGCACGGAGGGGCGCACGTTCTGCAGTTTCGGCCGCGGGCGCGGCGCCGGCCGTCCCGGGATGCCGGGCACACCGCCGCCGCTCACCGCGAGCAACTGCGGCGGGCCGTTCGTGCCGTCGTCCTTGCCCGCTTGCGGCTTCTCGTCCTCCGGCTTGCCGCGCGGGGTCTTGCCGATGTTGGTCCCGATGCCGTCGGGGTTGTCGCCGGTGATCTTCTCGAGACCGGGCAGGGGCTCGGAGGCTTTCGGAAGCGCCGGCGCGCCGATCACCACCGCGGTCATGCCGGCGCCGTTCTGGCCGTTCGCCCCGGGGACCACCAGCGGTTCGTCCGGCTGTTGCCGCATTCCGGTGACAATCGCCGTGGAGTCCTTCGCCTCGCCCGAGGTCCTCGGCCGCTCGCTCCGGTCGTTGCCCGGTTCCGGCTGCGCCGCCTGCTGGTTGCGGGAGCCGTAATAGTTCGTCTGCCCCGGATCGTTCTCGGGCGCATCCGGGTTCGTCTCGGTGAAACGCAGCGGGGGCTGCGGCTCGGTGTCGTCGGCGAGCAGAAAGGTCAGCTCCTGCTGATCGTACTTCTCGCGCAACGTCGCCACATCGTTCGGCACCTCCGCCGCAGCCCCGCCCCACCCGAACAGCTGCCGGTCGGCGGCAAAGTAGGCCAGCAGGTGGAAGACGACCGTGCCGACCAACCCGACGACGATCGGCCAGCGACCGGCGACGGCCTCGTCGTGCCGCCGGCGTTCGGCGGCGATCTCCTCGGGAGTTTGCGGGGGCAGCGTGTCGATCATCGCCGGAGTCTCACAGCGTCGGCGTCAGACCCGCACGGGCCAGCAGTTGTTTCGTCTCGTCGGCCGGCAGGCCGATGATGTTCGT
>DAOOFR010000294.1:0-2750 GCA_035415285.1 Opitutaceae bacterium | reverse complement strand
TCGAGGGTTCGTCCACCGGATACCGGCCACTGCCCACCGGCAACCGCCCACCGGATCTCACGCGGAGACGCAGAGACGCGGAGCGGAAAAGCCGTCGACAGGGCGAGACCGCCTCACAGCGTCCATAGCCGACTCAGCGGGACCGCCAGCAGGCGCGGATCCTCGAGCGTCAGCACACTCGCGCCAGCGTAGAGGACGACGCCGCCCTGAAAATCGTTCCCGGCCTGCTCCGCCAGCCGCCGCAAGCCCGCTCCATCGGCCGGCCCGACGCTCGCCGACGCCTTCACTTCGATCCCCCACGTCCGGTGCCCGTGAGTGATCACCAGATCGACTTCCACTTGGTCGCGGTCGCGATAATGCCAGAAACGCAGATCCGGGTTCGTCCATCCCGCCTGAGCCACGACCTGCTGCACCACGAACGACTCCAGCAGATGCCCGAACCGGTCGCGCCGCGACAACCAGTCGTCGGCCGTGAGCCCGGCCAGCACAGCCGCCAGGCCGCTGTCGAGCAGATGAATTTTGGGCGACTTGATCAACCGCTTCGCCTCGTTGCGATGCCACGCCGGCAGCCGCCGGATGAGGAACAAACGTTCCAAAACCGTCAGGTAATGCTCCACCGTTTCGCGCCGTAGATCGAGGTCGTTGCCCAGACTGCTGACATTGAGCAGCTCGGCCGTACGCAGGGCGAGCTGCTCCAGCAATCGCGCCACCGCGGCAGACTCCCGGATCCGCGCGACATCCCGGATATCGCGGTCGAGCAGGGAGCGCAGGTATTGACGATACCATTGCCGAGCGCGCTCCGGCGAGCGGAGCAGCGGCTCGGGAAAACCTCCCGCCACCAGTCTCCGGGGCAGGTCGGCCAGCGCCTCCGGATCGGCCGGTGCGATGGCGGCGGTGATACCGTTCTGCAACAACTGAGCCAGGAACCGGCCGGCGCGGCGTTCCTTCTCCGCTTCCACCAAGGGATGGAGATACAGCACCTCCATTCGCCCCGCCAGCGACTCGTGCACGGTCGGAAGCAGCAACAGATTGGCCGAGCCCGTCAGCAAAAACCGCCCCGGCCGGCGGTCGCGATCCACCGCCGCCTTGATGGCCGGCAACAACTCCGGAACGCGTTGAATCTCGTCGAGGATCGCCGGCGCCGGCAGCGAGGCCACGAAGCCGTCCGGGTCCTGCCGGGCCGTGGAGCAGAGCCCGGCTTCGTCGAGGGATAGAAACGTCGCGGCGCCGGCCAGCGCTCGGGCCAGCGTGGTCTTGCCGCATTGGCGAGGCCCGAGCAGGCACACCACCGGCGTATCGCCCAAGGCACTCACCACTGCCGCAGACAATGCCCGAGGATAATGGGGAAGTCCGGCGTTCACACGCCCGCAAGCCTTCCGGCATTTTGTCTATTGTCAAACCGGCATTTTGCCGGTTACGAGCTCCGCAAATTGACGCTACCATTCCGCTTATCGCTCATTAGCAGCAACTAGTGATCACAGCGAGCCCCGCCATCGACCATCGACCGTCCACCGTCTACCGCAACCGTCCTCCCTCATCCGTCATCCGTCATCCGGACACCGGCAACAGTCCCCTGCCCACCGCCCACTCGGAGGCGCACCGCGCCGTAGATTCCCGCAGGTTCTGCCGAGGGCACGAATGCCGAACGGCAGAACGTCCTCCGTCATCCGTCCTCCGTCTACCGGCCCAGACACCGAAGTTCTCACGAACTTCGCTACACCCACCAGCAACGGCGCACCGGACACCGGCAACAGTCCACTGTCCACTGTCCACTGCCCACCGGCCACCGGACACCGGCGACCGGCAACCGGCTACTGCCCACGGTTCACCGGACACCGTCCACCGGCCACCGGGACGCTGGCGCGGGGCGCTACACGGAAGCCAAGTGGGGCTCCGCCACCTCCGAGATCGATTTCCCCAGTCGTTTGGCTTTGGCGCGTAAACGCGCGGCCACTTCCGGGCGCAGGCGCAGCGTCATGGGCACGCGCCCCGTCGGCTTCCGGCCAGCGCCAGCGCGCGCGCCGCCCTGAGTGGCGACCCGCACCCGTCCACTCGCCACATCGGCGGGAGTGATCTCCGGCGCATCTGAGAAATCGATGCTCGCATCCTTCTCGGACTTGAGCCCGGCGAGACGTGCTGCCGGAAGCGGGCGGCGCAGTGCGCTCGCCAGAGTCATTTTAACTAGTTTGGCCATGATAGAGTTTCCTTTCGTGACGACTGGCACGGCGAGCAGAGATCAAGCGCAGCGCTCCATGTCGGTTGGTATGGGTTACGCAGAGGATGAGGGCGGCACCCACCGCTCCGATCGTGTTTTGTCGCGGTTCGCCGTAGTCGCACCGGTTGTCGTCGAACGTGACTCGACGCGGATCGGCGAAGACAAGGGCAGCCCACGCGAAATCGACGCCGTGCTTGGCGAGATTTTGCCCGGCTTTGCCCTCATCCCACTCGAATTGCATGGCTGAATGATGGCGGTCGCGATTTGATTCTCAACGTCGTAATTCAAACCCAGGCGGGCGCGAGATCGCGTCACGTTGCGCCGAGCGGCGCCCGGGAGCCGACCGCGGGAATGGAAGCGCCACAGAGAGGCACCGACAACGAGGCTCCTTTTTTGTGCCTTCTCGTGCTTTTTGTGGCCATGGATTGGAGACTCAGGGCATCGATGCGCTCACGCGCATCGCTACGGCCATGCCGCGTGGGCCGCAGGGGACAGTCACCGGCTACTGGTTACCGGCAACAGTCCACTGTCCACC
>DAOOFR010000293.1:0-2808 GCA_035415285.1 Opitutaceae bacterium | reverse complement strand
CGTATTCACCCGGCCCCGTCTTGAAGAAACGTTGCAGGTCCGGCACCCGCGCCGGGTCGGCGAGCCGGGCGAGGGCGGATTGCACCGCGGCCGCGGTGCGGAGCGGCGGCGCGGAGCCGGCCGCACGGCCCCGGTCGGCTCGCCGCGGACTCACCGGAACTCGCTCCAGTCGTGGATCGCCGGCGTGCCCTCGGGCGTGGGCGGCACCCCCGGCCGGGTGCGGCTGCGGTTGAAGTGCAGCACGTGCATCCCCAGATCGACGGCCGAGACGATGTCCACGTCGTGCCGGTCGCCCACGGCGAGCACCTGGTGGCCGTCGCACGGGCCCAGCCCCGCCATCGACAGCGCCTCCATGCCGAGCAGCGGGTTGGGCTTCTTGAAGCCGTGGGTCGCGCTATCGAGCACGAAGCGAAAATAGCGGCTCAGCCCGAACCGCTCGAGCTGCCGCTGCGGCATGCCCGGCACCAGGGAGTTCGTCACCACGGCGAGCGTCCGCCGGGCATACCAATGCCGCAGCATCTCCTCCGCCCCGGGGGTCGGTCGCAGGAGGGCCCCGTACTCGACCTCCCAGATCGCCAGCAACCGCGCCGCCTCGGCGGCGCACTCCTCGCGGGAGCGTTTGCCCGGCGACTCCTCCAACGTCTGGCGTAACCGATCCACAAGCACCGTTTCCCGTCCCAGCCGCAGCGTCTGCGAACGCACCTTCGCGTACGCCGCCCGGAACTCCGCCAGCCCCGGGAAGAAGCCCGATTCGACCGCCAACTGCGGCACGCTCAGCAGGCTGCCCTCCTCGCCCGCCGCATCGAAGTCGTCGATCAGCGTGTTGAAGCAGTCGAAAAAGATCCAATCGAAGGCCGGGAGCTGCATGCGCGGGATCGAACGTGGTAGGGGGTGAGGGCGCCAACAGTCGCGAGGTCGCCCCGCGGAGGCAAGTATGCTGTGGGCGGATGTCCTCATTCGCCCCTTCGGGCGCGCCGCCGGCCGCCACTTTCCCGCCCCCCGGGCTTTCCGGCGCGCGTTTTCCCCCTAAGCTCCGCCCTCTTCCGGCTTCCCGCTTTCCCGTTTTCCCCCTTCACTCTCTCCGCCCTTTCTTCCTCAGTCCTTTCTCCGCACTCCCTTTCCACATGAGCACACCCTCCTTCGAATACCAGGAAATGTTCCCCCTCGGGCCCGACACGACCCAGTACCGCAAAGTCGACGCGCCCGCCGACCTCGTGAAGGTCGAGAAGTTCGGCGACCAGGACATGCTGGTCGTCAAACCCGAGGCCCTCGAGATCCTCGCCAACCAGGCGATGAAGGACTGCTCCTTCATGCTCCGCCCCGCGCACCTCGAGCAGGTCGCCGCCATCCTCGCCGACCCCGAGGCCTCGCCCAACGACCGCGGCGTCGCCCTCGCCATGCTGCGCAACGCCGAGGTCTCCGCCAAGGGCCTCCTGCCCTTCTGCCAGGACACCGGCACCGCCACCGTCGTGGCCAAGAAGGGCCAGCAGGTCTGGACCGGCGTCGACGACGCCCTCCACCTCTCCAAAGGCATCTGGAAGACCTACACCGAGGAGAACCTCCGCTACTCCCAGACCGTGCCGCTGACCATGTACGACGAGGTCAACAGCGGCAACAACCTCCCCGCCCAGATCGACCTCTACGCCGGCAAGGGCGACCACTACGACTTCCTCTTCGTCGCCAAGGGCGGCGGCTCCGCCAACAAGACCTTCCTGTATCAGGAAACCAAGGCGCTCCTCAACCCCGCCAGCCTCGAGAAGTTCGTGCTCGAGAAGATGGTCTACCTCGGCACCGCCGCCTGCCCGCCCTACCACCTCGCCATCGTCATCGGCGGCACCTCCGCCGAGGCCTGCCTCAAGACCGTCAAGCTCGCCTCAACCAAGTACTACGACTCCCTGCCGACCTCCGGCAGCAAGGGCGGCCGCGCCTTCCGCGACCTCGAGCTCGAGGCCAAGTTCCTCAAGCTCGCCCAGCAGACCGGCATCGGCGCCCAGTTCGGCGGCAAGTACTTCGCCCTCGATGTGCGCGTCGTCCGCCTCCCCCGCCACGGCGCCTCCTGCCCCGTCGGCATCGGCGTCTCCTGCTCGGCCGACCGCAACATCAAGGCCCGCATCGACCGCAACGGCCTCTGGGTCGAGCAGATGGAGACCAACCCCACCCGCCTCATCCCCGAGAAGTACCGCGGCGTCTACAAGTCGCGCGGCGTGAAGATCGACCTCAACCGCCCGATGAAGGACATCCTCGCCGAGCTCACGAAGTACCCGATCACCACCGAGCTCGCCCTCACCGGCACCATCATCGTCGCCCGCGACATCGCCCACGCGAAGTTCAAGGAGCGCCTCGATGCCGGCCTCGGCCTCCCGCAGTACCTCAAGGATCACCCGGTGTACTACGCCGGCCCGGCCAAGACCCCGAAGGGCCTGCCCTCCGGCTCCTTCGGCCCGACCACCGCCGGCCGCATGGACAGCTACGTCGACCTCCTCCAGAGCCACGGCGGCTCGCTCATCATGCTCGCCAAGGGCAACCGCTCCCAGCAGGTCACCGACGCCTGCAAGAAGCACGGCGGCTTCTACCTCGGCTCGATCGGCGGCCCCGCCGCCATCCTCGCCCAGGAGAACATCAAGAAGATGGAGCTCATCGAGTATCCGGAACTTGGCATGGAGGCCGTCTACAAGATCGAGGTCGAGGACTTCCCCGCCTTCATCCTCGTCGACGACAAGGGCAACGACTTCTTCAAGTCGATCGCCGCCTGCCCGAAGGCGCACTGAAGAGGAAACGGCGCGAACGCCGTTTCCTGAGGCGGCGGGC
>DAOOFR010000292.1:0-2821 GCA_035415285.1 Opitutaceae bacterium | reverse complement strand
GTTCGGCTACGTCCGAGCGTTCGGCTACTTCGTGGTCTTCGTGATCTTCGTGGTTCAACCGGCGTGTGACCCGCGCCAAACGCCGCGGGCGTTCGGCTACGTCCGAGCGTTCGGCTACTTCGTGGTCTTCGTGATCTTCGTGGTTAACCCAACTTCGCCAGTTTGAGGACTGCGGAGAGCTTTTTTGGCGGCGTGGCAAGGCTCGGATGTTGATAAGTGCTTGAGGGACGGGGCTCGGCGATATTCGGGAGTGCGCAGGGGGGCTGTAGTGGAGAAGAGGCCCTTGAAGGGAGCCGTGCCGGATGGGATGGTGGGCCATGTTTCTGCGGCGCAATCGGCGCACCATCGGCGGGGAACTCTACGAATATTGGACGTTGGTGGAGAGCCATCGCACCGAGCGTGGGCCGCGGCAGCGGGTGGTGGCGACGCTGGGCAAAGTCCCGGGCCTGGATGAGGGTGAGCGCCGCGGCTGGGAAGAGATCGGCTGGTTGCTGGAAGGCCGGCGAGGCCCGAAGCAGATGGAGCTTGGGGCGGCCGGTGAGGTGGAGGCGAAGCGCCCGGACTGGGCGCAGGTGGATTTATCCGGCGTGCGGGTGGAACGGGTACGAGATTTCGGTGCGGTGTATCTGGCGTTGTCGCTGTGGCGGCGCCTGGGCTTGCACGAACTTTTGGCCGAACTGATCGGGGTGGGACGTGAGGATGTGGGCTGGGACCAGGTGGCCTGCGCCCTGACGGCGGCGCGATTCTGCGCGCAGCGCAGCGAGCTGGAGGTGGCCGAGCGATGGTACAAAGAGAGCGCGCTGGAGGACCTCTTGGGCGTGGCCCTCGAACGGGTCAACGCGTCTCGGCTCTACCGGGGTCTGGACGTTTTGCGCCGGCACAAGGAGGCGCTCTGCGCCCATCTCATGGAGCGCTATCGCTCGTGGTTCGGGGTGGGATTTGAGTTCCTGCTCTACGATGTGACCAGCACATTCTTCGAGGGGCGGGCCGCGGCCAACGCCAAGGCGGCGCGCGGTTACAGCCGGGACAATCGCCCCGATTGCAGGCAGGTCTGCATCGGGCTGGTGGTCAGTCCCGAGGGGCTGCCGCTGGCCTACGAGGTCTTCGCCGGCAACCGCGCCGACGTGACCACCGTCGAGGAGATCGTGGGGGCCATGGAGGCCAGGTACGGGCAGGCCGGGCGGATCTGGGTCATGGACCGGGGCATGGTCAGCGAGGAGAACATCGCGTTTTTGCGCGCGCGCAACGCCCGCTACATCGTGGGCACGCCCAAGGCCCAGCTGCGGCGCTTCGAGCGGCAGCTCTTGGAGAAGGAAGATTGGGCCGAGGTGGTGCCCGGGGTGGAGGTCAAGATGATCGCCCACCCCGACGGGGCGGGCGCCGAACAGTTCGTGCTGTGCCGCTCCGCGGCGCGCAAAGACAAGGAGGCCGCGATGCTGCGCGGCCAGTTCGAGCGGCTGCTGGGCAAGCTCCAAGAGATCGACCGGGGCCTGCGCATGCGCCCCGGCCGCGACGCAGGCGCCATCGAGCGACGGGTGGGCCGCTGGCTGGGCCGCTTCACCGGAGCCGAGACGATGGTCGATGTCGTGGTGCTCCGCGACGGGCGCGGGGCGGCCATCGGCTTGGACATCACCCGGCGTCCCGGGCGGCTGGACTGGGCCAGCCACGCCCACGGGGCCTATCTGCTGCGCACCAACTGCACGGAGACCGACCCGGCGGCATTCTGGAAATGGTACATGCAGCTCGGGCAGGCCGAGTCGGCCTTCCGCACCGGCAAAAGCGACCTGGGCCTGCGGCCCGTCTTCCATCAGAAGACCCATCGGGTCGAGGCCCACATCCTGGTCTGCTTCCTGGCGCTGGCGCTCTGGCGCACCCTGGAGATGTGGATGCGCGGCAAGGGCCTGGGCACCTGCGCGCGCCAATTGCTCAAGGAGGTCAACACCGTGCGCAGCATGGACGTGGTGCTCCCGGTCAAGGATCGCGGCGAAGTGCGCCTGCGCGTGGTTGCCAAACCCGAGCGCCCCGTCGCCGAACTTCTCCACCGCCTCGGCGTCATCCTGCCCAACGCACCGAAATTGGTTGAAAATGTAGTGGAGAAAATCACCCCTTGAGCGACGTAACTCACTGCACGTCAACACGCGTCCTTCTCAAACTGGCGAACTTGGGCTAATCAGTTCGGCAGGGTGTTGCCAGTCTGAACGACCGACAAAGTGTGGGGGCGGCGGATGCCGGTTGAATCTTCGTCGGTATTTCTTTCGATTTACACTCCGGCAGACACCTATAAACCTTATGCCCAATGAGGCGGTATGTCCCGCTGGTCTGGGCGTTGCTCGCGATAGCCTTGGCCGCGGGTGCCGCGCGGCTAAGATTTGACACGGAGATCCTGCATCTCCTCCCAGATGGCCTCGACGTCGTTCGCGGGCTGATGTTGCACCAGCGCCATTTTGCCGATCCCCGCGAATTGATCGTCACGATCGACGCGCCCACGGCCGAAGATGCCGAATCCGGCGCCCGCGCAGTTGCGGAGATACTCCGGGCCGAGACAGACCTTGTGTCGTGGGCCGAATGGGAGAGCCGGTGGACAGAGCGGCCGGATGAGGCGGCCGAAATGATCGCATACCTCTGGTATAATTCACCGCCGGCCACGCTCAGTTCCCTGATCGCGAGGCTCGAGCCGGAGTCACTGGCAAAGACCTTGGAGAGCGCGCGAGAGAGACTCGCCACCTCAATGTCACCCGAGGACCTGGCATCGGGCTACGATCCTTACGGCATGCTACAATTTTCCGAATCGGGCGCGTCGCCGACGGCCGGTTTCGAGAAT
>DAOOFR010000291.1:0-2832 GCA_035415285.1 Opitutaceae bacterium | reverse complement strand
CTCCCGCGCCGCCCAGCGATCGTCGGAAGCGCGCTCGACGAAGAGGATCTGGATGCTGACGCCCGCGTTGTGGAGCACGTCGAACTGCCCGGGCTGGAGCGGACGCGCGAGCTCGCGTTGGTAGCCGCGCGCGACGAGCGACTTGAGAAACGCCGTGGCAGTGGTTGGAGAATCGAACGTCACCGCGTCCGGCTTCCGGCTCTTCTGAGCCGCCGCCTTCTTCTTCCGCTCCCGCCTGGCGGCCATGCGTTCGGCCTTGATCCGCGCGTACTCCGGCGGCCGCGGCGGGATCTTCCCGCGCTTGATTGCGTCAGTGATTCTGGCCGCGAGGATGCTGTCCGGGATCAGCCGACCCCCTCGCGCGAAGCGGCGCGCCGCGTCCCCGGCCGTCTCGTTGCGGCGGATGATCTCCGCCAGCTCGGCGTACGTCGTCGCCGGCCAGGAGGCCTGGGTCATACCGCGACGACCTCCTCCGACGTCGCCTCCTCGAGCTCGATGAGGCAGTCCTCCACGGTGTCGCGGAGGGTGAGGGGCAGTGGTCCGGCGAGGAGCACCGGGTGGCGGTGGAGCCAGCCATCCACCGCGGCCTGTTCCCAGGTCGCCGGCTCGAGCTCGACGTTCTCCTTCCAGAGCTCCGCCGGGCTCACGTCGCGCAGGAGCTCGCGGAGGTTCGCGCCCCAGACGAGCGCCTCGGCGTCGGCGCCGGAGTCGGCGGCGAGATAGAGCGTCGCCTCGCCGCGGGTCGTGATCGTCACCCGCCAGAGCCGCCTCACGCCTTCTTCTCCCGCGCCGCGAGCCTGGCGATCGCCGCGAAGACCGTCGCGGCGCGACCCGTGAAGACGAACACCACGTGCTTCTTCTTCATCGCGTGCCTCCTCCCAGAAAGCGCGAGGGCTCGACCGGCTCGCCGGCCGGCTCGATCCACTCGACGCGGACCAGCTCCTCGTTCATGTGCGCCGCTGCATAGCGACGCACGCGGGTGATCGGGCCCGGGACGCGGCGGTAACCGCGCAGCCAGAGCTCGTTGAGCAGGGCTCCGATTCCCTGTTCGCGAGATCCGCCGTGGACGACGACATGGCGCCGTTGGCCTGGCAGCTTCTCCACGCGGACTTGTTGCCGGCCTCTCATGAGGCTTTGGCCCTCTCGATTGCCCTGGCCACTGCCGGCGACAGGGAAGCGGGGTCAATGGCGTCGTGCCAGGCGCGGATCGCGTCGGTCGTGGTGAGCCAGCGGCGGCCAACCTTGCGAAACTCCGGCCAGCGGGCGCGACGCGAGCGATCCCGCGCGGTCAGGTCGTTGGCGATCGTCCGGTGGGAGAGATCCACCATCCCGGCGAACGCCTGCAGGGTCACGATCCACGGCTCGAGGTGGGCGGTCACCGGCGCCCCCGCTCTACGGCGTCGAGCCTGGCGAGCATCTGGTAGATCCAGTTGAGGAGATCGAGCAGCTCCGCGCGCACGTGCGCCGCCGAGCTGTGGTCGCCGTCGGTGATGTGGTCGGTGAGCGCCGTGAGCGCCTCTCCGAACTCCCGGATCCCCTCCGGCAGCGCGGAGATCTCCACGGCGCCGCCGGGTTCCGGAAGGTCGTGCGCAGCGCGCCCGAAGAGCCGCTCGAGCCAGTCGAGCAGCGTGAGCGCCCGGCGGCGTGGCATCCCCTCGTCGAGGGCGCACTCGATGATCTCCGCGAGCTGCCAGTGCGGCCCGCGGCGGCTCCGCTCGGCGTTGCCCCAGTCGTGGACCATGTCTTCGGAGAGGTTCAGGCGGGTGGCGAGGTCCGAGGCGTACCGGTGCGCGAACCACTGCCAGACCTGCGCGGCCTCGAGGCGCCGGCGGTCCCGTGCGGAAAGCCCGAGGGAATCCGCGGCGTCGAGAGCCCTTGCCTGTCTTCCTTGTACCTTGGGTAGTGCCATGAGAAGCCTCACCCCTCGCGCTCCCGCTCCTCGTCGGCGTCCCATGCGCCGCTGCCTTCGGCGAGCACGGCGGCGACGGTTAGGCCGTAGCCAAGGAACATGGCGAGCAGGACGAGGAGCGTCCCGGCGGTCATGCGACGCCGGCCTCCGTCGCGTCGCCGCGCTCCCCCGTGAAGAAGAGCTCCTCGTAGGAGGCCTTCGAGCCGCGCTCCCTGAGAAACTGGAGGAGCCGGTTCGCGTCATCCACCGTCCACCGCCGGAGGCCGTTGACCTTCCGGCAGACGGTGGAGGTGTCGATTCCGAGCGCGACGCCAACCTCTCTCTGGGTGGCGCCCGCCTGCTTCATGGCTTCCTTGATGGGGTTGTATGTCATCGCGGCATGAGATTACAGCTTTCCATTCCGCGCTGTCAACCCCCCCTTCCCAAACAGCTCAGAAGTGCGCAAAGTAGGGGCAGTGGCTTGGACGGGAGCGTCGCGATTGCGAAGCGTTCTCGGCCGGCGGACGCAGCAGTCACTCGCAACGGCACTGGGAGTCAACCAGGGGACGGTCAGCAAGTGGTTGAGTGGGCACCGTACGCCGGACATCGAGACGCTGATGAGGCTGTGCCTCGAGCTCGGGGTGTCGGCCGACTACCTGCTCGGGCTCGCGGATGACCCCCTCCTGCGCGCCCATCCGGAGACGGACGAGATCCGCGAGGATGCCACCAACGACGCCCTGCTGCGCCCCGCGATCGCCGTGCTCCTCTCCCTGCTCGATTCGGGAGTGATTGCCAAGGAAGACCTGCTCGAGGCCTACCGGAGACGCGATGCCGCAACGAAACCGCCCAGCCGGTAGAATCCGTGGGAGGAGGTGTCCCGATGCTCCTGCTCGGTTGGTTGCTTCTCGGTGCCCTCATTGGCATGGCCGCGGCGCAGAAGAAGG
>DAOOFR010000290.1:0-2838 GCA_035415285.1 Opitutaceae bacterium | reverse complement strand
TTCCCGGCCAAGCGGACCCGACAGAGGAATTCGCGAGCCGGCACACGCTTGAGGACCGGCAACGACAAACCGATCTCCTTGGTGACGACAATTACACTTCCCTACTTGGGCTTGGGGCTCGAGGGGGTGTAGGGGAGCGGAGCTCCCCACGGATCGATTCCGACTCCGAGGAGGTCTTACGAAACAGAGGGAGGGGTGGAGGGGAGGGAGCTTGCTCCCTCCCCCCTCTGGATTCCAGCAGAGGGGTGGCTGGGGAGGCGGCCGCCTCCCCGCCCCTTCCGGTTCAGGACGCCGCCGGGGTGGTGGCGGTGGGTTTGCCCTTGGCCTTGGCGGCGGTGGCGCGGTGGCTCTCGCCGGTGAACTCGACGATAGTGGAGTGATGCACGAGGCGGTCGACGGCGGCCATGGTGGTCATGGGGTCCTTGAAGATCTTGTCCCATTGGGAGAAGACCAGGTTGGAGGTGATGACCACGGACTTCTTCTCGTAGCGTTCGGCCAGGAAGTGGAAGAGCACCTCCATCTCCTCGCGGGATTGCTGCACGTAGCCGATGTCGTCGATGACGACGGCGTCGAAACGCTGGAGGCGGTTGATGGCCTGGGGCAGCTTGAGGTCGCGTTTGGCGGCGAGCAGCTGGGTGACCAGCCGGAAGGCGGGCACGAAGAGCACCTGGAGCTGGTGGCGGCAGATCCACTCCCTGGCGACGGCGGCGACGAAGTGGCTCTTGCCGCGGCCGGCCAGGCCGAAGCAGAGCAGGTTGTCGCCGCGGCGCACGAAGTCGGCCTCCAGCAAGGCGGGCAGTTGGCGGCGCAGCTTCTCGGGCAGGAGCTTCTGGTCGAGGGACTCGAGGCTTTTGCCGGGGGGCAGTCCGGAGTCCTTGAGCAGGCGGGCGATCTTGCGCTGGAGACGGTCGTTGGCCTCGGTCTCGAACAGATACGAGAGGAAGCGCTGGTACCCCCAGTTCTCGGCTTCGGCGCGCTGGATGGTCTGATCGTACTCGCGGGCGATGGTGGGCAGGCGCATCGCGCGCAGAAGCAGGGGCAGCGAGGCGGCGCTCATGAGGCCGCCTCCGCGACGAGCTGGTCGTAGGCGCTCAGGTCGGGCACAAACGCGGCCATCTCCACCGCGCGTGGTGGCGGCGGCTCGTGCAACCCGGGCTCGATGCGCTCGGCCAAAGGCGCTTCGCCTTGGCGCAGGAGTGCGCCGAGGGCGTCGGCGACGCGGTCCTCGCCGTGCCGGGCAGCGAGGTGGAGGACTTGCAGGTATTGCGCGCTCGCGCGGCCCCCATCGAGGGCGGCGAGCCGGTCATAGGCGTGGCGGAAGGCCGGCCGGGGGAAGAGCTCCTCGCGGTAGAGGTAACGGGCGAAGGCCCCGGGCTTGCGGACCAACGAGTCGATGACGTGGCGGTAGTCGATGCGCGGCTCCTGTCCGCGGGAGCGCGGATAGGTGGCCACCGTTTCGCCGTGATGGTGGAAGCTCACCTCGGCCTCGGTGACGCGCGCCTGCACCAGCGCGCCGATCAGACGAGCGGGCACCGAGTAGGCGCAGTTCTTCACCCGGACCGTGCTGTAGCAGGAAACCCGTACGGTGAGCTCCTCGGCCTGGGGGAAACGGGTCGGAGGCAACGGCCGCAGCCGGGCCGTCTCCTCGGCGATCTTGGCGGTGCGCAGGACGTTGGCGCCGGTGCACACCTGCGCGACGAAGGCGGCATAGGCGGCGAGATCGGCGAAGTCGCGGCTGCCGCGCAGCAGCAGGTGCTGCTTGAGCCGGCGTTTGAGGTGGCCCTGCAACGACTCGACATCGCCGTTTTGGTTGGGGCACTTGACCGCGATGGTGCGCGGCTCGACATCGAGATGGGCGCACAGGGCGAGGTACTCGGTGTTGAGGCCGCGCTCGCTTTTGCCGCGCTGGAGTTGGTGGGTGGCCGTGGAGCTCTGGTCGGTCTGCACCCCCGCCGTCACCCCGCCCAGTCGCCAGAAGGCCTCCTGCAGGCCCAGCTTGAGCGAGAGCACCGACTCCGACTGGCAGGGCACCGCCCACTCCCAGTTCGAATACGGCAGGACCGCGTGCGCCAACAGGTGCGGGTACGCCTCGCCGGCGATGGTGATCTCCAGTTCGTCGGCATGCGTCCAATCGAACTGGAGCCACTGCCCGGGCTCATGCACCTGCGCAAAACACACTTCCCGCGGCGGGCCGTGGCGGCGCCGCCATTGCTCCACGCGGCGTTGGAACGTGCGCAACGCCCGGCCGTCCACCGGTACGGTGGCGGCTGTGGTGGCTGCGGCCAAGAGGTGCTCGAAGAGCAGCTTCGCCTCCAGTTCCGGCGCGTCCGCGAGCATGCGCTCGGCTTGCGGCCAGATTGCCGCCACCGGGTCGGCCCGCGTGCGCCAGTCGTGTTTAGCCTTCAGCTCCTGCGGCCCGCGACCGGCGCGCAGGTAGCGCCGCGCCGTCTTCGGATCCATCCCCGCCTTCATCGCGGCGTGCCCAAGCACCCCGCTGTCGTTGTACTCTCTCATGAGTCGTTGGTACTGACGATCGGTGATGAGCATGGGCCTGCGCAAAGGCCCGATCTTGCCGATCGTGCAGACCAACGGCCCTCACAATCCCCCGGTCAAAACAGGGAAGTGCAATTGTCGTCGGCAGGGAGCGTTGATTGTCGCGGGGGGCTTGAGGAACCACTCCCACGGATGCCGGTCGCACGACGCCGTCCGCAATCGGCCAATCCTCCGGCGCGCTTCTCACGCCCTATCTACCGCCGGTTGCCACTTCGTTAGTAGTACCCATGCCATGGTCTTTTGCTCTGAGCTCATAAGGTGTTGATGAGCGTGAAGGCAGAGGCG
>DAOOFR010000289.1:0-2847 GCA_035415285.1 Opitutaceae bacterium | reverse complement strand
TCGGTCCGATCCCGGGAGATCTGGAACTCCTGAACTCAGGAGATCGAGCCACGGAATGGTTAACCACAGATGCACACAGATGAACACTGATCCGGACAGTTTCTACACGTCGCGCCGCTGCGCCGTGGCGCGAGATACGAATCGGCGCGTTACAGGTCCAGCGCGTGGAGCACAGGGCCGGGGACCAGTCCTCGTTGCGGATACAGCGGGCCGGCGAAGGTGTCGGCGAAGCTGTCGCGGAGGCGGGGGCAGAGATCGGGGTACCCGGTGCCGTCGTTGTTGCGCTGCATGATCGCGAAGTGGCCGCGCGTGATCTTCGTGCTGGTCAGCCCGCGGCCGTCGGGTGACGGGAGCCGGAGGAGGTCGCCCAGCGGGGCGCGGGGCGCGACGGCGAGGCGCGCGCGGGCGCCGTCGCGCGCGGGCGCACCGATCGACGGCAGCGCGCTCAGCAGTGCGGCGCTCCGGGCGGGTTGGGCCAGGGCAGCCTGCAGCGTTTGCAGCGGCCGCGGGGTGGCGGACGCCAGCGGCAGGAGTGCGGTGTCCGGCGAACAGTCACTGGGTGCGGTGGCCGTGAGGAACTCATAGGCGGCTTGCTGTGCCGTGGTGGCGCCGGCGAGCTCCGCGGCATCCGGCGCGGCGCCGCCGCCCCACCAGCGCACGAAGGCGCGGGCGTAGCGCAGCGCGGGTAGGCGCCACTGCGGGAGCTCCGCGTGCGCGAGAGTCGCGGCGAACTGGCGGTCGGTCTCGGTGGCGACCGCGGCACGGAGACCGGCCAACGGCTCGGCCTGCCAGAGCGGCGAGGTGATGAACTCGGGGTTGACCACACACTCCGTCGCGAGGGCGCGCACGGCTTCGGCGGGACGGTTCTGACCGAGCAGGGCGAACGCGAGCCCGAGGTGGACGGTGTCGCGGTCGGGCACGAGCGCGAGAGCCGCGCGGAAGTGCCGCTCGGCCTGCGCGGGATCGTCGCTCAATCCGAGCCAACCCAGCGCGGCCTCGACGGGCTCTTGGAGCGGATCGAGCGCGAGCGAGCGCTCGAGCTCGGTGCGGGCGCGCGAGCGGCCGGCGGCGTCCGCAGCGTGGTCCGCGAGACGCAGGCCGAGGTGGGTTCGGTAGTGGGGATTCCAGGGCGCGGCGTCCGCGGCGGCGCGCAGCCGGGCGACGATTGCGGGCTCGTCCTTCGCCTCGATCGTCCACCACGCGCTCCAGAACAACTCGCGGGCCTTCCAGTGGGGCATGATCAGAAATGCTGCGGCCGCGGCGGCGCCGAGGAGCGCGAGCCCGGGGATTGGGGCGCGGCGCGGGCGGTCCGATGCGGCGCCGGCCGCAGGTAGCCCGGCCAGGAGAAACCCGACGTGGAAGGCGAGGGCGGCCGAGATCGCCACCACGCTGAGCTGGTAGTCGGTGAGCGCCAGCGCCCCGTAGCCGACGAGGGTGCAGGCGCCGGCGAGCGCGTAGGGCCGCAGCGGATCGGTGGCGGAGCGCCGCCACCACTGGCGTGCGGCGGCGAGCAGCGTCAGCCCGAGGAACGCCGCGGCCGCGAGCCCGACGAGGCCGAGGTCGACGGCCCACTGGAGCGGCGCGTTGTGGAGCTGGAACGATGTCTCGACGCCGCCGACAAGCTGGGTGCGGACGGACGGATAGACGAACGGCGTCATGCCGGCTCCATGGCCGACGACGGGGCGGGCGAGAAACAGACGCGTGCCGCCTTGGATCATGCCGAGTCGCTGCACATCGCCCTCGGTGGGCACGAAGGAACCGGAGCCTTGGGCGAGACTGGCGCGCACGCGCGGGTTGGCCGCGACCAGCAACGCGGCGGCGGCGAGGGTGCCAAATCCGAGCAGGAGGATATGCCGGCGTTGCAGACGGCCGCTGGCGAACGCCGCGGCGGCGAGGAGCGCGAGCATGGCGAGAATGCCCAGCGTCGCGCCGCGGCTGGCGGCGGAGAACAGAACGACCGTGGCGATGGTGGCGAGGAGCAGCCAGAGCGCGCGCCAACGTCCGCGTTCGCGCCAGGCGAGCGTGCCCAGCCACGGCAACGCGAGGAGTGCGAGCCCGGCGGTGTAGTTCCAGTGTCCGGCCGGGTAGGGGTTGCGCTGCAATCGCAGCCAGAGCAGGAAGTCGAGCGGGCCGCCGTGCGGGGCGTGCGGCGCGATGTCCCGGATCCAGAGGATGGCGCCGCTCAGGACCGGCAGCGCGAGAAGCACTCCGGCGAGGCGCAGGCCGATTTGCGTGCCGTTGTCCGGCGCGATCGCCGCGAAGCGGCGCGCCACCAAGGCGATGAGCGCAAGGCTGCCCCACAGGAACAGCGCCACCTCGAGGCTGAAGAGCGGGCGCAGGCTGAGCGCTGTGCTCAATCCGATGGATACCGCGATGGCGAGCAGCGCCCAGACGGTGCGCCGCGCGAGCCGCGGCACCGGGTCGCGCCAGAGGTCGAGCGCGAGGAGCGCGATCGGCGTGAGCAGCAACAGTTCGCCATAGAACACCCAAGGCCACGTATAGAACCGCGTGTCGCCGTTACTCACGCAGCCGAAGACGGCGAGGCCGGCGAGCGCGAGAAAAGCGAGGAGGCGGTACGGCAGGCTCGCGATGGGGGAGTTGGGTTCCATGAGGGTGCTGAGGTGGACGGGAAAGTTGGGGGTCGGGTGCGGGAACGCCGCAGTGGGCCCGACCGCAGGCGCCGAGGAGAGCGCAGTGCGGGCGGGTTGGCGACGGATTTTCCGGTGGCCGGTGGTCGGTGAACGGTGAGCAGTGGACGGTGGGCGGTGGGCGACCGGTTGCCGGTAACCGGAGGGCGGTGGGCGGTGGACGGTTGGCGGTAGTCGGTGGTCTGTGGACGGTGGGCGT
>DAOOFR010000288.1:0-2940 GCA_035415285.1 Opitutaceae bacterium | reverse complement strand
TCGCAGGCGGATGCCGAGCTCACCAAGAAGATCTACCGGAAGGTTCCGGTCTTGATCGAGGAGGGGGCCGGCGACGAAGTGCCCGCCAAGAACCCATGGGGCATCTCGTTCTCGACGATGTTCCACATGTCGAACGACTCGGATCTCTTTCTTGACCAGTCGACGGCCTCGAGCTTGCCGCTCTACGAGGCGAAGATGATGCACCAGTTCGACCACCGCTGGGCGACCTACGCGTGGAGCAGCGCCAAGGGCGAGGTCGACACGGCGGACGTCTCCGACGCGCAGAAGGCTGATCCGACCTTCGCGATCACCCCGCGCTATTGGGTGGAGGAGCGCCACGTGCTCGGCCGGCTCGCCCGCGTGCCGAAGTGCGTGACACAGGCCTGGGCTTCACAGGATGAAGGCGAGCTGCTCGCCGCCTTCGCGATTTGGATCGAAGCCGCCAACGCCGACGACGCGCTGTCCGGTTTCTCGCTTTCCACGCCGCGTGACCGCGTGATCCACGCCGGCGGCAAACGCCTTGAGGCTCTGCCGGCCAAGCAGGCCGACTGGCTCGATGCCAAGCTCCTCGCCGAGGCGCGCGAATGGTCGCCGCTCTCCGCCGCCGAACTCGCGCTGCTGCATGAGACCGGTCCGCTGTTGCCCATCGCCCGAACGATCCTCGACCGCCGCAGCCCTCGGTGGCTCATGGGCTGGCGCGACATCTGTCGGTCGACCGACGAGCGCACCGTGATCGCCAGCGTCGTCCCGCGGGCGGCGGTGGGGAACAACCTGCCGTTGATGCTCTTCGGCGAGAAGATCAGCGCGCCATGCTGCGCTGCTTTGCTGGGGAATCTCTGCGCAATGGTTCTCGACTTCGTTGCACGTCACAAAGTCGGTGGAACTCACCTGAATTTCTTCATCTACAAGCAGCTCCCAGTTCTTCCGCCGACCGCCTACACCGAAGCCGACCTGGCCTATATCGTGCCGCGGGTGCTGGAGCTCACGTACACGTCGCACGACTTGGCGCCGTGGGCGGCCGACCTCGGCTACACCGGCGCGCCGTTCCGTTTCGATCCCGACCGCCGCGCCCAGCTCCGCGCCGAACTCGACGCCTACTACGCCCGGCTCTACGGACTCACCCGCGACGAGCTCCGCTACATCCTCGACCCCGCCGACACCCACGGCCCCGACTATCCCACGGAAACCTTCCGCGGCCTGAAGGCCAACGAGCTCCGCGAATTCGGCGAGTACCGCACCCGCCGCCTCGTCCTCGCCGCCTGGGACGCGCTGGCCGGGCAGGGGATTACGGCTTAACAAAAAGAGTTAAGCTTAGGCTTGCCCTGACCGATGAACCTCGCGTTCCTTACTGAGAAACTTCGCAAGGAGTTCGAGGACGCCCGGGCGCTGCAACGCAATCGGGGCCAGGAGCAGGCCGAGAAGATTCGGACTCGCATGGCCCAGATCGATGCCGCGGAGCACTGGGCCGAACTCAAGCTCCTGCCCGGTCATCACCATGAACTCACGGCCGACAAGTCGGGGCTGTTCGCCTGCGATCTCAACGGCAACTACCGCCTCATCTACGAACCGTGGCCCCAGCCGCCACCACGGCGCGAAGATGGCGGACTGGACGGGGAGTCGGTGACCGGAGTCCGCATCCATGGCGTGCTCGATTATCATGAATCCAAGAACAAAAAACCTCGCTGACGCCGCAACCGGGCGGCGCGCCTTCGCCCCGAACTACGCGGTGGCGCCGGGGGCCTCCATTGGCGAGGCACTCGCCGAGAAGGGCATGAGCCAGCGCGACCTCGCGGCGCGGTTGGATGTGCATGAGCCGATCGTGAGCGATCTGATCGCCGGCAAGCGGCCGATCACCGCTGAAACAGCCCGCGGCTTGGAACTGGTGCTGGGCATCCCGATGCAGTTCTGGTTGCGTGCCGAGGCCAAGTACCGCGAACACAAGGCCAGGATC
Source organism: Opitutaceae bacterium (assembly GCA_035415285.1). GTDB lineage: Bacteria > Verrucomicrobiota > Verrucomicrobiia > Opitutales > Opitutaceae > CAJCBL01. The sequence goes on along the minus strand of DAOOFR010000288.1, from coordinate 989 downwards.
GAAGAGGCCGAGCGCTACCTCGGCTGGGCCGACTGGGCGAAGGGCTTCCCGTTTGCGCAGATGGTCGCGCAGGGCTGGCTCCCCGCCGTGTCGGCCAAGGATGTTGTTGGTCGGGTAAAGGCATTGCTGGGCTTCCTGCAGGTGGCGTCGCCCGAGGCGTGGGAGGGCACCTACGACCGACTCAACATCGCCTACCGGAAGACAAAGGCGTTTCCGGCCGACAAGAACCACCTTGGCGCCTGGCTACGGCAAGGCGAGGTGCTGGCCCGGCAATCGGAGGTCGGCGGGTACGACAAGGCGGCGTTCGAGCGTGCGCTGGCCACGCTGCGCCAGTCGTCACGTCAGCCGTGCGGCGACCTGTTGCCGCGGGTGCGGACCGCTTGTGCCCAAGCCGGCGTGACGGTGGTCTATGTGCCCGCCTTGCCCAAATCGCGCGCGGCCGGAGCGACGCGCTGGCTGACCGAGACGCGGCCGACGATCCAGCTCTCCCTGCGCGGCAAGAAGGACGACCAGTTCTGGTTCACGTTTCTCCACGAGTCCGCCCATGTGCTGTTGCACGGCCACAAGGAGGTTTTCGTCGATCTCGACGACGCCGAAGACCCGAAGGAGATCGAGGCCAATACCTGGGCCGCCGATTTTCTGGTGAAGCCCGCCGCATGGGCCCAATTTGTCGCGGCCCGACCGCGGACCAAGGCGGCGATCGCGACCTTCGCGGCCGGGCAGGGAATCCCGCCAGGCATCGTGGTCGGCCGGCTTCAGCGCGAGGCGCGTATTGCAAAGGCCATGGCCAACGATCTGAAGCAGACCGTCGATTTCGACCAGCTCGCCTCTGGCACGGTGCTGGATGCGGAAACCCAGGCGGCGGAGTGGACGGAGGTGCTGGGTGCCTACTGAGCCGAAACCGGGCGAGAAGTCCGGCCTGCGGAAGCGTCCACGCGTGCCCCACGTGCAATCCAAGGTGTGCGTGTTCTGCGGCGCCCCCGAGGGCT
>DAOOFR010000287.1:0-2955 GCA_035415285.1 Opitutaceae bacterium | reverse complement strand
CCACGCGGCGGCGAAACTGCGCGCCGGTTGCGCGAGCCGGAGCGGCCGCGTCGCCTCGCCGGCGGCGCGCTCCCAAAGCTGCACGCCCTCGACGCCGAGCCGTTGGCCGACCTCGCCCTTCGCGAGCGCCGTCAGCTCGCCGCAGGTGCAAATCCCCCACCCCTGCAGGATCACCGCGTGCGCCGGCGTGGGCTCCGCGAACGCGAGCGGGAGCGGCGCGAGAAATCCACCGAGTTCCTCGACCATGAGGAGCGGCTCGGCGCAACGCGCGGCGTAGAACGCCGTCTGCGGCGTGGCCGCCGCGCCGCCGCGTGCGGGTAGGCCAGCGGCGCCGAGCTCGGCCACGGCGGCTCGCATCCGATTTTCGGTGTCGGCGGCGTCGGCGCCCTGCAGGTCAATCGTCGCGCAGCCCGCGGCGGTGAACTCGACGCGCGGCGAGAGCGTGAACGCCGCGGCGAGCAGCAGGCGGTTGGCCTCGATCTCCGCCGCCGGATCGCGCGGACGCAGCGCGATGCCCGGGCAACGCGCCATGGCCAGCGTGGCGGCGATCCCCGGCGCCACGCCGCGCGCCTCGGCGGAGACCGCGACCACCGTCGCCTTACGCCCCTCTCCCTCGACCAGCGCTACCGGCACGCGTACAAGCACCGGATCGCCGCGCCGCAGCGCGTGCAGCGCGAAGTCCGGCACGAGCAGCACGGCAAAACGTGGAGCGGAGGTAGTCATGGCTTCAGCCCTCCTGCGCCAGCTGAACGCTCGCGGGTGGACACAATACCCAGTAGGTCCGGTCTCCGACCGGACACCCTCGGCCCACGCCGTCCCCTGCGGCTCGCGACAAGGGCGACCGGTCGGAGACCGGTCCTACCTGTCCAGCATCCGAATCCGGATGCGCAACCCACCTCCATGCCCACGCCGTCCTCATCCCGCCAACTCCTCGAACACGACGACGTCGGCGCGATGGCCGCGGTCGAGTTCCACTTCCAGTTCGTCGAGCAGCTCCGTCTGCGGACGCAGTGCTGAGCCCAGCCGCAACGGCTCGCGCAGCACCAGGCGCCACGGCACCGCGGGCACGAGCGGCCGGTCGGTGCGGACGAGCACCGCGCCGCCACCGCGGGCCGCATGGTGCAGCCGGTGCCAGACCGTGGCCGGCGTGCGACGCAACACGCGCTCGGCGCAGCCGCTGAGATCGAGCACGACGACCGCATAGTTCGCATCGCGCACGAGCAGATCGGCGGCGGCAAGCGTCTGCTCCAGATTCGCGCAGCGCACCCACACGAGATGCCGCAACGCGTCGGCCGAAAATGCCTCGGGCGCGAACGAGTCGGCGGCGTCGACCAGCGCCACGCGTTGCCGGGCCGCGCGCGTCGTGCGCAGGAGCTGCGCGAGGACGGATTGCCCGCCGCAGCCCGGAGTTTCGACGACCAGCTCGGTCAGGCGCCCGATCGGCAGTCCGCCGCCCAACGCCTCATCGAACGCCGCGACGCCCGTGGGCACACCACCGGCCGACTTCCCCGTGACTTGGGGGAAACGAGCGGCAAGCATCTGCCGCAGATCGGCGACTGACGGGTGGACACGGGACATTCCGGGTGGGCGTCATTTCTAGCACCGGGGTTCGGACATCCGTGGGGCGCAGGGGCTTTCGGCGATCGGTCGGCGCAAAGAATTCGACTGCGGCGCACCCGCATTGCGACCGATGAAACGCTGCAAAATCCGCACCCAGCCTCGCCAACCGCGATCTTCCGCGGCCGGAGTACGCTCACAGCGCAGCCACTGGGGACACTTCCGCTCTTTGTTCACTTCGTTTCCTTCTGTGGAACGTCCGTACTTGCTCTCGCTCAGGCCACGCCGCGCCGCAGCACCCCGACGACCACGCCCTGGCACTCGAGCCGCTCGGGCACGATGTCGGCGTAACGTTTGTTCTCCGCGCGCAGCACCGGCCGACCGCGGACGTGGACGAGACGCTTGAGCGTCGAAGTGGTGCCGTCGACCAGCGCGGCGATGATCTCGCCGACCCGCGGCGTGCGCCGCACCAGCGCGACGATGTCGCCGTCGAGGATGTGGGCGTCGATCATCGAGTCGCCCTGCACGCGTAGCGCCCAGAAGTCCGCCGGCCGCGCGCGTTTCACGCCGAAGAACGCCGGATCGATCGCGAGCGTTTCCTCCGCCTGCTGCTCCTGCTGCGTCGGCACGCCCGCCGGGATCGCGCCGAAGACGGGAATCTGGAAGAGATGCCCCTGCACCTCGCGCGCCGTCACGCCCCAGCTGCCGTCGACGAGCTGCGAAACCTGGCCCTTCGTCGCGAGCGCCTTCAGGTGGCAGCGCACGGAGTACTGGCTGGCGAAGCCGAACTGCCGCTGGATCTCGCGCGTCGAAGGCGGGATCGAGTGCTCCTCCTGGTGGGCGCGGATGAAGTCGAGCACGGCCTGCTGTTTCTCAGTAAGCATACTGCTCACTTGAGCAGTATCGCACGAAAGCGCAAGCCTCGGTCTTTGGACCGCTGTGCACTCACCCGTAACCCGGACGCAGCGCGGAGTTCCGCGCCGCCGCCCTCGCCCGCCCTTTCGCCACCCACCGTCAAGTCCACCCGCCGAGCCGCCGTCCACCCCGTAGGTCCGGTCTCCGACCGGACGTGTTCGACGCTCGCTATCCCCTTTGGCCCAAGCCCAAGGCGACCGGGCGGAGACCGGTCCTACTCGGTTCTCGCAGCGGATCGTATCTACACTTTTCACCACGCCCGCGACCGCGTTGGACGCAACGCAATCCCCCTGCCGCCAACCATCCCCGGTTCAGGAGGCGATGACCAGCACCTGCTCGTAGGCCGGGACATAGCAGGTCTCGATGCGACCGAAGCTCTTGTACTCGCAGCGGACCGTGTCGCCCTCGGTCTCGACGACGGTGAGGTCCTCCGGACCGGCGTAGCCGGCGCGCAACACCACGGTGCCATTATCGACGGACGAG
>DAOOFR010000286.1:0-2972 GCA_035415285.1 Opitutaceae bacterium | reverse complement strand
CCCTGCCGACTCATGCCCGCCGGGGCCGGTCGCAGACCGGCCCTACTCCAGATCGACGCCACGTCCGGAGGCGGGCCTCGGCGCGGCCGGCTGCAGGGGCCGATGCTTTCCGTGGTCCAGACGCCTGAGCGACTTTGTCGCCCAGTTACGACGTAAGATCGCTGCGCTCACGAGCCGCGCCGCGATGAAGCCCGCGATCAGCGGGCGCCGACCACAACGCCCCGGAGCCGATCAGGCGGAGGATACTCCCAAGGACGCGCCGTTGGCGCGGCCCATCCCTTCTTCGCCAAAGGCTTCGCAGGGCCCAGCAGTGGTTCCAACACTCCGAGGATCGGAGCCTTGGCGGCCTTCGCGGACAGCACGATGGTCTCACAACCTTCGCTACGAGGGAACGCCATCCGCGAGGACGGATCGATGCCCTCCCCGGCATCGCGGCGGCTCCGTCTTTCGAGCGCCTACGGGCGCGGGCAGGGCGCGGTGAGGCGGAGGTCGCGCGAGGAGGCGCCGACGCGGACCTCGTAGAGCCCGGGGGCGGTGGTCCAGACGCGGGCGGCGGGATCGAAGTACTGGAAGGCGCGGGGGCCGAGCGGGAGCGTGACGGTGCGGGTCTCGCCGGGGGCGAGGGCGACGCGGGCGAAGGCCTTCAGTTCCTGCGGCGGGCGGGCCACGGGGGTGGTGGCGGGCGGGGCCACGTAGAGTTGCACGATCTCCTCGGCGGCCATGGGGCCGGTGTTGGTCACGGCGAGGGTGGCGGTGCACACGGTGTCGCCCGTGCCGGGCGCGAGGCGGAGATCTTCGTACCGGAACGTTGTGTACGCGAGACCGTGCCCGAACGGGAAGAGCGGCGCGAGCCCGTGGTGGTCGAGCCAGCGGTAACCGACGAAGACGCCCTCGGTGTAGCGCGACTTCAGGTCGGGCTTGCGGTAGTCGGCGAAGGCGGGCGATTGCTCGCGGTGCTGGAGGTAGGAGAAGGGCAGCTTGCCGGAGGGGGAGCGGCGGCCGAAGAGCAGGTCGGCCAGGGCGCTGCCGCCCTCCTGGCCGGGGTAGAACGCGGCGAAGACGGCGCGCACGTTGCCCAGCCAGTGCTCGAGCAGTTGCGGTACGCCGCCGTAGACGACGACCACGGTGTTCGGGTTGGCGGCGGCGACGGCCTGGACGAGTTCGTCCTGCCCGCCGGGCAACCGGAAATCGGCGACATCGTGGCCTTCGCCCTCGAGGAACGACGCGAGCCCGACGGCGACGATGGCGACATCGGCGCCGCGGGCGGCGGCCACGGCGGCGTCGAGGGTGGGGGGTGGGGTGCGGTCGTCGGGGGCGCGCCAGCCGCAGATCATGGTGGCGTCGCCGCCGAGTTCGCAGAACTCGATGCGCACGGCGTAGCTGTGGCCGGCCTCGAGCCGGATCGTGGCGGTCTTGGGCGCGAGGCTGTGCGCGCCCCAGTGGTCGATGACCAGCCGGCCGTCGAGCCAGAGGCGGGAGCCGTCGTCGCTGAAGAGCGTGAGCTCGTAGTCGTGGGTGACCGGCGGGGTGAAGCGCCCGGTCCAGCGGATGGAGAACAGGTCCTTGTTGAGGCGCGGGTCGGGCGAACCGCCGATGAGCTCGAAGCAGGCGCGGGGCTCGACCTGGGTGTAGAGGGGCGCGCCGGCGCAGTCGGCGTTGTCGAAGTACTCCGCCACCAGGCCCGGGCTGGCGCCGTCGGGGGTGTGGAAATACTCGGCCGGGATGGGCGCGGGGCGGTACATGTCGATGGAGACCCCCTCGGCGAAGGTGCACTCGGCGCGGTCGCCGAGCAGGGCGGTGATGCCCTCGAGCGGCGTGACGGTGCGCCAGGGCAGGACGAGCGAACTGCCGCCGCCACCGGTGCGGGCGTGGTTCATCGCCGGGCCGATGAGGGCGACTCGGTGCAGGCGCTCCGGTGCGAGGGGGAGCAGACCGTCGTTCTTGAGGAGCACGATGCCCTTGGCGGCGATCTCGCGGGCGAGGGCGACATGGGCCGCGCTGCGGATGACCGACTCGTCCTCGCTCGGGGCGGGGCGGTCGAACAGGCCGGCCTCGAAGCGGACGCGGAGGTGGCGGCGGACCTTGTCGTCGATCACCGCCTCGGATACGCGGCCGTCGCGCACGGCCGCGACGAGGGTTTCGCCGAACCAGAGGGCGGAGGGCATCTCGAGGTCGAGGCCGGCGCGGGCGGCGCCGACGTCGCTGTAGACGGATTCCCAGTCGGACATGACCAGGCCGCGGAAGCCCCATTCGCCCTTGAGGATGTCGGTGACGAGCGGGCCGCATTGGCTGGCGTGGGGACCGTTGATGCGGTTGTAGGAGGTCATCACGGACCAGACACCGGCCTCCGTCACGGCGGCCTCGAAGGCGGGCAGGTGGATCTCGCGCAGCGTGCGCTCGTCGACGCGGACATCGATCTCGCGGCGCTCCCACTCCTGGTCGTTGACGGCGAAGTGTTTCACGGCCGGGATCACGCCGCGCGCCTGCACGCCGCGGATGACGGCCACGCCCAGGCGGGAGGTGAGCCAGGGATCCTCGCCGAAGCTCTCGAAGTTGCGCCCGTTGAGCGGGAACCGGTGGATGCCGACGCAGGGGCCGAGGATGCAGGTGCGGCCCTTGGCGAGGGTCTCGGCCGCGAGGGCGTCGCCGAAACGTGTGGCCAGCGCCACATCCCAGGTGGCGGCGAGGGCGATGGGCGCGGGGAATGCGGTGGAACGGCCGATACGGATGCCGGCCGGGCCGTCGCCCATCGGAATGGAGGGGATGCCGAGGCGGGGAAGGCCCTGGGCGTTGAAGTCGCTCGTATCGCCGGAGAGAAGATGGACTTTCTCCTCGAGGGTGAGCCGGGCGAGGAGTTGCTCGATGCGCGGCTCGAAGTCGGCGGTGGCGAGCGCGGCGAGGGCGAGCGTGGCGAGGGCGGTGCCGGCGAGGCGGAGCGGGGGCAGGTGGGTATTCATGGCGTCCGGTCGGGG
>DAOOFR010000285.1:0-2987 GCA_035415285.1 Opitutaceae bacterium | reverse complement strand
CCTTGATCTCGATGGGGTCGCCGAGCGGGGCATAGCGCACGACGGTGCACTCGGTGCCGACGGTCAGGCCCATCTCGAGGAGGCGCTGGTGCGTGGCGGGTGGGAGCGCGATGCCGGTGACTTTGGCGCGGGTGCCGACGGGTTGGCCGGCGAGGACGGTGGCGGAAGTTGTCATGAAATTTCGGAATGCGGATTGGCCGGAGGACGGAGGAGTTGAAGTGGAAAGTTTAGGTTGAAGAGCGGAGGACGGCAGAAGACGGAGGGAGGAATCGCTAATGGACGCTAATGGGCGCTAATGCGGAGGTTCGGAGGATGCGGAGGGAGGACGGATAGCGGAGGGCGGAAGACGGCATGTCGGGCGTAAAGCCCGACCCACCATCGGAGTAATCAGAAGGTAAGTTCGGCGCGGAGGGCGAGGACGGTGGCGGTGTGGCGGCGGCCATCGTCGGCGGGGAGCGGGTTGAAGTGGCGTTGGACGATGGCTTGGAGGGCGAAGCGCTCGGTGAGCTGGGCGCGGTAGGTGAGTTCGAGGGCGGTCTCGGCGGCGGCGAGGGCGGGATCGGGGCGACGGTAGGCGTCGCCGTACTCCGTGTACGAGACGGCGAGGCCGGCGATGTCGTCGGCGCGGCCGGGGATGGGCGCGAACCAGTTGAGGCCGGCGTCGGCGTAGCGCCGGACGGCGCTGCGGTCCTGCTGCGGGCTGAGGCCGGCACGCCAGAAGGCGGCGAGCGTGGGGTGTTCGGCGTCGCGGGCGACGAGCACGAGATCCTGGATCAGGTAGAAGCTGTGGAGGCCGCGGACTTCGGCGGCGTTTTCGTCGATGGCGAGGGCGGAGAAGTCGTCAAAGCGCCCGGTGTGCAGGGCGCCGCCGGCGCGCAGGGTGGAGGGACGGCCGGCGACGGAGAAGGTGTAGGCACCTTCGTAGAAGAAGACGGCGCCCTGGCCGGCGCCGTCGTCCCAGTCGAGGCCGTGGTTGGAGCGGCGGTCGTGGCCGGGGCCGCCGTGGTAGGCGCCGAGTTGGAACGAGAACTTGTCGTTGAGCGTGGCGGAGAAGTGTACGCCCGGTGCGGCGACGGCGAAGATTGGGTACGCACAACCGCCACCGGTGTGGCCGCTGTGGCCGGTGGCGACTTGGGAGGGCATGGCGCCGAGGGCGGAGAAGGCGAAGAGGCCGGCGTAGTCGGAGCCCATGAAGTCATCGTCGAGGGCGAGTTGGCCGAGTTTGAGGGCGAAGCGGTTGTTGCTCCACGACTGGCGGTAGAAGAGGTTGAAGACGCGCCAGGCGTCGCCGGCATTGAGGCCGGAGACGGGATTGGCGGCGCCGGTGAGGTCGGCGACGTCGGCGGATGTGTGCTGGTTCTCGATCCAGAAGAACTGCGCGGTGAGCGAGGCGCCGGCGGGGGCGCCGAGGCGCGCGAGGTCGATCTCGACGGCGAGGTCGGCGAGGGAGTTCCAGCGCGAGCCGGTGGCGAGACCGCCGGACACGTTGTGCCAGTGCTCGCCGGTGATCGTGAGCGAGGGCTGGACGATGGGTGCGACAGGCTCAAGTGCGGCGGCCGGTTGTGCGCGCGCGGAGCTGAGGACGAGGCCGAGGGAGGCGATGGTCAGGAGGGTGAGGCGGGTCGGGTGTTGGCGGTGGTGCATGACGATGTCGGAGGCAGGCCTGCGCCGGAGAGTAGTCGGCCGGTGGTAGCGGCGCGAACGGAGGCGCGGGTCTGGTTGTTGAGTGACATCGGTGGAACGCAGAAGGGGAGAGGCGGAGCCGGAGGGAACCGGTCGGAGACCGGTCCTACGGGGTGGCGCGGCGGAAGAAGCGGCGCCAGGAGAGGGCGAAGCCGGTCCAGACGAGGACGAGGCCGGCGGCGGAGGCGAGGGCGGCGACGAGCTGACCGGGCCAGCCGAGCGCTTCTCCGGTGTGGAGGAAACGCGCCCAACTGCGCAGGCGGCGGCCGGCGGGTTGGGCGGCGAAGGTATCCGTGCGCAGAATGGAGCCGGTGAACGGATCGAGGTGGAACGTGGTGGGCGCGAAGCGCGGCCATTGGTCGGCGGTGCGGATGGCGACGACCACGGCTTGTGGGGCGCGGGGGGGCGGCGGTTCGGCGGTGGATGGGGCTGGTGGGACGCCCGGCGAGGAGGAGGAGGCCGACGCGGCGGCGGTGGTGGACGTTGCGGCGGTGTCCGGAGCTTGGCGACGCTGGTTGTTGGCGCCGGGTTCGCGGCGGGGACCGGCCTCGCGGCCGCCGCCGAGGCGCAGCGTGATCTCGGTCCAGCCGGGCGAGGCGGACTGGGCGGCGGCGAGCAGGGCGTCGAGGCCGAGCGGGCGGGTGCTCGGGAGCGGCTGGGGGACGGCGGGGCCGGGCGGTTGGGCGCCGGGGCCGGCGGCTTGTGCGGGCGGTTCGGAACCGGTGAGCGTGTAGAGGAGGTTGTTGGCCCAGCGGTAGGAGATCGGCAGCGCGGTAAGCGTGAGCACGATGAGGATCGGCGCGGACCAGAGGCCGAGGACGTTGTGCCAGTTCCAGTCGCGGGCTTTGCCGGCGAGGCGGAGGTTGAGCGTGGCGATTGCCTTGAGACCGCGCCAGGACCACGAGCGCGGCCACCAGAGGTAGAGGCCGGTGATCGCGAGCACGAGGAACGCGACGTTGGCCGCGCCGGTGATCGCCTTGCCGACGGGGCGCGTCGCCTCGGCGTGGAAACCGAGGGTGCGGTGGAGATCCGTCATGAGGTGCATGAACGCGCGCGTGCGAGCGGCGCCGGGCGGACGGAGTTCGCCGGTGTACGGATCGGCGAGCAGCGTGGCCTCGCGGCCGAAGGCGAACGTGACCGCGGCGGCGGGATCGGGGCGGACGGTGATTGCGGTGAGGCGGGCGTCGGGCTGGGCGGCGCGGGCGCGGGAGGCGAGGTCGTCGAGCGGGATGCGTGCCGAGTCGGCGGGAACGGAGACGGTGGCGGCGTCGCGGGCGACAAAGGCGACGATCTGTTTTTCGAAG
>DAOOFR010000284.1:0-3066 GCA_035415285.1 Opitutaceae bacterium | reverse complement strand
CGGACTCTCCGGCGCCGCCAACTACCAAGCCCGATCCCCACAGCACCACCCCGCCCGACCGGTCAGAGACCGGTCCTACTTCGCCAACACGCCAGCCAGTAGGACCGGTCTCCGACCGGACTCTCCGACGCCGCCACCTCCCAAACGCCGATCCTCGCAGCACTATCCAGCACGACCGGTCAGAGACCGGTCCTACTCACCGTCCGGCGAATCCGAATTCCCCACTCCGCATTCCGCAATCTTCCGCGCCATGCCCGCCCCCACCTCCACCAACGCACCCGCCGCCCGCACCGTCCGCACCATCGCCATCGCGGGCAACCCGAACAGCGGCAAGACCACGCTCTTCAATGCCCTCACCGGCCTGCGCCAAAAGGTCGGCAACTATCCCGGCGTCACCGTCGAGAAGAAGATCGGCCGCTTCGCCGGCGCACATGGCGAACCCTTCGACCTGCTCGACCTGCCGGGTGCGTACTCGCTGCATACCCAGTCGCCCGACGAGGCCGTCGCGCGCGACGTGCTGCTCGGGCGCGTGGCCGACACCGCCGCGCCTGACCTCATCCTCTGCGTGGTCGATGCCTCCAACCTCGAGCGCAACCTCTACCTCGTGGCCCAACTCGCCGAGCTCGGCCTGCCGCTCGTTGTCGCGCTCAACATGATGGACCTCGCCGAGCGCAACGGACTCGTCACCGATCCCGCCGCGCTCGCCGCACGCCTCGGCTGTCCGGTCGTCCCGGTCGTCGCGTCGCAGAAAAAAGGACTCGTCGAGCTCAAGCAGGCCCTCGGCGCCCAGCTCGCCGGCGCCGCCCCGCACCGCGCGCCGTTGCCCGAGGCCGTCGAAACCATCGCCCGTTCCCTGGGCGAGGCGCTCGTGCGCGAGCGCGTCGTCGGCTCGCGTTTCGCCATCGCCGAGGCGCTGCTGCTCCTCTCCGCCGTGGGCGAGGAGACCACCGCCGCGCTTCCCGGCTCGCTCCCCGCCACCGTCGCCTACGGGCGCGCGCAGATCGAACAGGCCGGCATCGACCGCCTCTCCGCCACCGTCCAGGCCCGCTACGCCTGGGCCGCCGAACTTGCCGCCGCCACCCAGCACGCCAACGACGCCGAACAGGCCTCCGTCAGCGACCGGCTCGACGCCGTGCTCACGCACCGCGTCTGGGGCTGGTTGTTCTTCGTCGGCGTGATGGCGCTCATGTTCTTCATGATCTTCCGTGTCGCCGAGGTGCCGATGGGCTGGATCGAGGCCGGTCAGGAATCCATCGCGAGCTGGGCCGAAGCGGCACTTCCCGAGGGGGACTTCCGCGACCTCGTGATCGACGGCGCCATCGCCGGCGTCGGCGGCGTGGTCATCTTCCTGCCGCAGATCCTGATTCTCTTCTTCTTCATCGGCCTGTTGGAAGACACCGGCTACATGGCGCGCGCGGCGTTCATCGTCGACCGCCTCATGAGCCGCGTCGGCCTGCACGGGAAATCCTTCGTGCCGATGCTCAGCTCGTTCGCCTGCGCGATCCCGGGCATCATGGCCGCGCGCACGATCGACAGCACGCGCGACCGTCTTGTCACCATTCTGGTGGCACCACTGGTGAGCTGCTCGGCGCGCCTGCCCGTGTACGCGTTGCTCATCGCGTTGTTCCTCCCGGCCGGTGGCTCGTGGCAGAAGGCCGGAATGATGCTCGCGCTCTACGCACTCGGGCTCGGTTCGGCCTTCGGCATGGCGTGGCTCTTCCGCAAGACGCTCTTCAAGGGCGAGCGCTCGCTGCTCCTGCTCGAGATGCCGCCCTACCGCCGCCCGTCGCTGCGCGCCACCGCGCTGCGCATGTGGGAACGCGGCGTGATGTTCCTCAAGCGCGCCGGCACCGCCATCCTCGCCATCTCCATCGTCATTTGGGCGCTCTCTACCTACCCGAAACCAGATACCCCCGACGCCACCGACGCCGAGGCCCTCGCCGCCTCCTACGCCGGCCAGCTCGGCCACGCCATCGAGCCCGTGATCAAGCCGCTCGGCTACGACTGGAAGATCGGCGTGGGCATCGTCAGCTCGTTCGCCGCCCGCGAAGTCTTCGTCGGCACGATGTCGATCATCTATGCCGTCGAGGGTGGCGAGGAGGACACCGACTCCATGCGCGAGCGCATGCTCGCCGAGACGCACCCCGACGGCACTCCCGTCTACACGCCGTTGGTGATCTTCGGCCTCATGGTCTTCTACGTCCTCGCGATGCAATGCCTACCCACCAGCGCGGTCGTCCGCCGCGAGACCGGCTCGTGGAAATGGCCGCTCTTCCAGCTCGCCTACATGACCGCCCTCGCGTGGACCGGTGCCTTCCTCGTCTATCAAGGTGGCCGCCTGCTGGGCTTCTCCTGAACCAAGTAGGTCCGGTCTCCGACGACACCTCGCCTCCGCCAGCTCCCAACCGCCTTTCCTCGCAGCGCCATCCAGCGCGACCGGTCACAGACCGGTCCTACTGGCCAATCCGACCTCCGTACCCACTTTCCAGTTTCCACGCTCCCGCTTCCCCATTCGCTCCGAGTCCTCCGTCAATTCCCGTTCCCCACTCCGGGTTCCCCGTCTCCTCCCATTCCGCAAGCCGCACTCCTCAATCCGCAATCCTCCCATGCCCGCCTGGCTCGACCAACTCCTCGTCTTCGCGCTCATCGCCGCGGCGCTCGCCTACCTCTGGTGGACCGCCCGCCACAAGCGCACCGCCACAGGCGCTCCGCCCTGCGCCGGCGGCTGCTGCACGCCGAAGTTGCCACCGCACGTGGAACCCCGCCGCTAATCCGCAGAGGGCGGCGCATCGCCCCACCCGCTCGCTGGCACACGCTCGTTCGTAAACAGCATACCCCGGGGCCCGGGCGTCCCGAAAGATCGTTCTACTTTCGAATCTGCATCTTTCCTCCGTCAGCGATCGTCCGCCCAGTATCCACCGTCCACCGATCACAGTTTACCGTCCGCACTCCGCTCTCCGTGATCGCTCAACGGTCCGCTGCCTCTCCTGATCATTGAAGCAGTCTGAGCCGAGAAAACGGCATCCGATACCGCTTCCGGTCCATCGGCTTGCCCGACCCGCCTAG
>DAOOFR010000283.1:0-3115 GCA_035415285.1 Opitutaceae bacterium | reverse complement strand
CGCGTCTCCGACGGCATGGCGCAGAACGCCGTGCTCGCGCTGCTGCTCGCCTCCGCCCTCGGCGTGTCCGACGAGCAGATGCAGCGCCGCCTCGAGGGCTGGGAGCCGGCCCGCCTGCGCGGCGAGCTGCGCGAGTGCGACGGTCGCCCGCTCTATCTCGACTGCTACAACGCCAACCCCGCCTCGATGGCCGACGCGCTCGCGGTCTTCCAGCAGCTCGCCCCGGCCAACCTGCCGCGCCTCTACCTGCTCGGCGGCATGGAGGAGCTCGGGGCCGCCGCGGCCGACTACCACCACCGCCTCGGCGCCGGCCTGCACCTGCGCGACGGCGACCGGGTGGCCGTGCTCGGGCCCTTCGCCGCCGCGGTGGAGGAGGGACTGCTCGCCGCCGGCAACACCCGCTCGCAGGTGACTGTCGCGGCCACGCTCGACGAACTGCGCGGCCTGTTGGCCGAGTTCCGCGGTGCGGTGTTCGTGAAGGGCAGCCGCCGCTTCCAGCTCGAATCCCTTTTCTCCGCCCCGTCGGTCCCGACGGGCGCCCACTGATCATGCTTTCCTATCTCGCCCACTACGCTGAAAACACGCCGCTGCGCCTGCTCGGCTACAGCACCGTGCGCACGTTGCTCGCCGCGCTCACTGCGATGGGCATCGGCTTCGTCATCGGCCCCTGGTTGATCGCGCGCCTGCGCCGGTTGAAGTTCGGCGAGGGGGTCGACGATCCGCGCACCGGCGATCTCGCGCACCGCTTCGACAAGAAAAACACCCCCACGATGGGCGGCCTGCTCATCTCCGGCTCGGTGATCTTCTCCTCGCTGCTCTGGGCCGAACCCAACGTCTGGGTCATCGTCGCGCTCTTCGTCTACGCGACCCTCACGCTCGTCGGGTTCCGCGACGACTACCTGAAGGTCGTCCACAGATCCAAGGCCGGCATCTCGTCCGCCGAGAAGATGTTCTGGCAGACGCTGATCACCGCGCTGGCGCTGGTGGCGCTGGTGCTGCACCCGCAGAGCGCGGCGAAGATCCGCGAGCTGTGGCTGCCGTTCGTGAAGAACCCGGCGTTCATCTTCCCCGCCGACGCCTGGGGCTTCGGCGGGCTGTTCGTGATGATGTTCCTGTGGGTCGTCGGGTTCTCCAACTTCATCAACCTCACCGACGGCCTCGACGGGCTCGCCACCGGTTGCACGATCTCGGTGGCGCTCGTCTACGGCATCATGGCCTACGCCGCGGGCCACGCGATCATCGCCGACTACCTGCTCATCAGCAACGTGCCCGGCACGGGCGAGCTCACCGTCGTGTGCGGCGCGCTGATCGGCGCATGTATCGCGTTTCTCTGGTACAACTCCCACCCGGCCGAGATCTTCATGGGCGACACCGGCTCGCTCGCGCTCGGCGGCCTGATCGGCATCATGGCGTTCATGGTGCACCAGCCGGTCACGCTCGTGATCGTCGGCGGGGTGTTTGTCGCCGAGGGTCTTTCGGTCGTCATCCAGGTGGGCTACTTCAAGGCCACCAAGGGACCCGACGGCGTGGGCAAACGTTTCTTCCGCATGGCTCCGATCCACCACCACTTCCAGAAACTCGGCTGGCCCGAGACCAAGGTGGTGGCGCGTTTTTGGATCCTCTCGCTCATCTGCGCGCTGGCCGGTCTGGCCACCCTGAAACTCCGCTGATCATGCCGCCCGTCGTCCCCGAATTCCTCCGTCCGCTCCTCGACCGCCCGGTCGCGGTGCTGGGCGGCGGCGTGAGCGGCGACGGCGTCTGTGCCCTGGTCCGCGCGGTGGGCGGCGCGGCCGTCGTCTACGACCGCAAGGGTGGGGCGGCCCGCGCCGACTTCACCGCGGCCGACGCCGCGCGCCACGCGCTCGTCGTCTTCAGCCCGGGTTTCGCCGTGGAGCATCCGTGGCTGCAGGTCGCCCGTGCGGGCGGTGGCCTCTGCTTGGGCGAGCTCGACTTCGCCTCGTTGTTCTGGACCGGCCGCATCCTCGCGATCACCGGCACGAACGGCAAAACCACGCTCACCGAATTTCTCACCCACGCCCTGCGCACCGCCGGCCGGCGCGCCGTGGCGGTCGGCAATGTCGGGCATTCGTTCTCCCTCGCCGCGCTCGAAGAGCCGACCTCCGACACCGTCGCCGTGTGCGAGGTCAGCTCATTCCAGGCTGAGACGTTCCGGCATTTCCGTGCCGAGGCCACGCTCTGGACGAACCTCGCCGAGGATCACCTCGAGCGCCACGCGGGCATGGGGGCGTACTTCGACGCCAAGCTGCGCCTCGTGCTCTCCACTCCCAGCGGCCGGTTCTGGGCCGGCACCTCGGTGTGCGCCTGGGCCCGGCGTCTCGGCCGCGCCCTGCCGATCCCCGCCTGCCTCCGCACGGAAGGGCTGCCGCCCGACCCCCGCCTCGCCGGCACCATTTTCGCCGAGTATCCACAGCGCGAGAACTTCGTTCTCGCCGAGGCCTGGTGGCGCGACCGCGGGCTCGGCCCCGAGATCCTCCTGGGCGCTGCGCGCTCCTTCCGCCTCGGCCGCCACCGGCTCGCGCGCGTCGCCGAAGTCGGCGGGGTGGGGTACTGGAACGACTCCAAGGCGACCAACTTCCACGCGGTGCACGGGGCGCTGGCGCGCTTCGACCGCCCGGTGCTGCTCATCGCGGGCGGCCGGGCCAAGGGCGGCGACATCCGCTCCTTCGCGGCCTCGCTGGCCGGCCGCGTTGCGCACCTGCTACTCCTCGGCGAGACCGCCGAGGAACTCGCCGCCGGCGCGGCACCGGCCGGCATCCCGCTCACACTTTGCGAGTCGCTCGAGACCGCCGTGGAGCGCGCCGCGCAGCTCGCCCGGCCGGGCGACCAGGTGCTCCTCAGCCCGGCCTTCGCCAGTTTCGACATGTTCCGCAACTATGAGGACCGCGGCGATCGCTTCGAGGCCGCCGTCGGTCGCCTCGCCGCGGCTCGCCCGCCGCTCGCCACTCCGCCAACTCAATCGCTCCCGTCATGAATATCGTCAAAGTCCTCGGTGTCGTCGTGGGTATCCACGTTGTCGCCTATCTGGTCATCGCCCAGCCCGGCTGCCGCTCCACGGCGGTCAAGCCCGCGCCGGAACCCGCCCCGCAGCCGGCCC
>DAOOFR010000282.1:0-3236 GCA_035415285.1 Opitutaceae bacterium | reverse complement strand
CCGGCGCCGTATGCGCCGCTGCCCGAGAACGGGGGCAACGCCGCCGAGTGGGCCGAGGCCCGCCGCCTCGGCGAGGAGGCGCTGCGCGCCGGGCGCGTGGCGGCGTTCGTTGTCGCGGGCGGGCAGGGGACGCGCCTCGGCTACGATGGCCCCAAGGGGACCTTCAAGGTCACGCCGGTCCTCCAGAAATCGCTCTTTCAAGTCTTCGCCGAGAAGATCCTCGCTGCCGGTCGCCGCTACGGGAAGCCGTTGCACTGGTTCATCATGACCAGCCACGCGAACCACGCGGCGACCGAAGCGTTCTTCGTCGAGAACAACTTCTTCGGCCTCGGCGCCGACCGTGTGCACTTCTTCCGCCAGGGCCGCATGCCGGCGGTGGATTCCGACGGCAAGATCATCCTCGAAACGAAATCGTCGATCGCGATGAGCCCCGACGGCCACGGCGGCTCGCTGCGCGCGCTCGACCGTAGCGGTGCGCTGGAGATCATGCGCCGCGAGGGCATCGATGTGCTCAGCTACTTCCAGGTCGACAACCCGCTGGTGCGCTGCGTCGACCCGACGTTCGTCGGCTTCCATCTCCGCGCCGGCGCCGAGATGTCGAGCAAGATGATCCCGAAGGCGTATCCCGAGGAGAAGGTCGGCCACTTCTGCCGCCAGCGCGGCAAGCTGCTCGTGGTCGAGTACAGCGACCTGCCGATGGAGCTCCAGCGCGAGGTCGACAGCGCCACCGGCCGCCTGCGCTTCATCGCCGGCTCGGTCGCGATCCACGTCTTCAGCCGCTCGTTCATCGAGCGCATGGCGAAGGGCGACGACGCCCTGCCGTTCCACCGCGCCGACAAGAAGATCCCGTGCATCGACGCCGCGGGCACGCCCGTGAAGCCCGCGAAGGCCAACGGCGTGAAGTTCGAGATGTTCGTCTTCGACGCGCTGCCGTTTGCCAAGAACGCCGTCACCATCGAGGCGCCGCGCGGCGACGATTTCAGCCCGGTCAAGAACGCCGAGGGCGTCGATTCGCCCCAGACCTGCCGCGACGACCAGCTCCGGCAGTTCGCCCGCTGGCTGCGCGCCGCCGGCGCCCAGGTGCCCGCCGACGCGACGGGCCTGCCGCCGTTCACGCTCGAGGTGTCGCCGCTGTTTGGCGACGACGAGCCGAGCTTCCGCGCCGCCTGGGCCGCGTTGAAAACCAAGCCCGCCATCGCCGCCGGCCTCGTGCTCGGCGATGCCACCACTTCCCCCGGAAAAACGAAATCGCCGAAAACCATGAGCACGATCGACTCCATCGCCGCGGCCGAGCAGGCCGGCCAGATCCTCCCCAGCACTGCGCAGAACCTCCGCGACTGGCTGGGGGGCACGTTCCTGCCCGACTGGGCGCGCGCCGCCATCGAGGAGCTCGTCGCCAAGGAGCAATGGCCCGAGCTCAACGACCGCTTCTACCGCACGCTCGAGTTCGGCACCGGCGGCATGCGCGGCCGCACGATCGGCAAGGCCACCGCGGCCGCCGAGATCGGCACGCTCAGCGCGCAGGGTTCGCCCGAGCATCCGGCTGTCGGCTGCAACGTGCTCAACGACTTCACCGTCGTGCGCGCCACGATCGGCCTCTTCCGCTACACCAAGCAGTATCTCTGCACCGCCGGCAGCTACGATCTGCCACGCCTCGTGATCGCGCACGACGTGCGCCACTTCTCGCGCCACTTCTGCGAGCTCGCCGCCTCGACCTGGAGCCAGCTCGGCGGCCAGGCCTTCATCTTCGATGGCCCGCGCTCCACGCCCCAGCTCAGCTTCTCGGTGCGCTACCTGAAGGCCTCGGCCGGCATCGTCATCACCGCCAGCCACAACCCGCCCCACGATAATGGCTACAAGGTCTACTTCGGCGACGGCGGCCAGGTCGTGCCCCCGCACGACAAGGGCATCATCGGCCAGGTCGACGAGGTCGCCTGGGACGAGGTGGCCAAGTTCTTCACCAAGAAACTGGATGCCGTCATCACCCTCGGCGCCGGCGCCGACAGCGCCTACCTCGAGGCCGCCGCCGCCGCGGTGATCGACCCCGACATCTTCAAGGGCTCGAAGCTCAAGGTCGTGTTCACCAACGTGCACGGTACCGGAGCGGTGGCGACACTGCCGTTGCTTCGGCGCTTCGGCGTGAAGGTCTCCGCGGTGCCGGAACAGCTCGAGTTCGACCCGCGCTTCCCGACGGTGAAGTCGCCCAATCCCGAGAACGCGCCCACGCTTGCGATGGCCGTCGAGCTCGCGAAGAAGACGAAGGCGGACGTCGTCATGGCGACCGATCCGGACTGCGACCGCATGGGCGTCGCCGTGCGCGACGCCAAGGGCGAGATGGTGCTGCTCACCGGCAACCAGATCGGCGCGCTGCTGGCCGAGTACCGCATCTCGGCGATGAAGAAGCTCGGGGTGCTCCCGAAGAAGGGCACCAAGCGCGCCGCGCTCATCAAGACCTTCGTCACCTCGCAACTGCAGGACGCCATCGGCAAGGCGCACGGCCTGAAGGTCATCAACACCCTCACCGGCTTCAAATGGATCGGCGCCAAGATCGCCGGTTACGAGGCGCAGATGAAGGCGAAACTGTTCGAGGTCGAAGGCGTCGCGCTCGACTACGACGCCACCGCGCCGGAGATCCGGGCGGAGCTGCTCCTTGAATACAGCACGTTCTACGTCTTCGGCGGCGAGGAGAGCTACGGCTACCTCGCGACCGACACCGTGCGCGACAAGGACGGCAACGCCGCCTGCCTCATCTTCTGCGAGCTCGCCGCCGC
This sequence comes from Opitutaceae bacterium, assembly GCA_035415285.1. GTDB lineage: Bacteria > Verrucomicrobiota > Verrucomicrobiia > Opitutales > Opitutaceae > CAJCBL01. Next base: position 465 of record DAOOFR010000282.1, on the reverse strand, counting down.
CGCCAAGAAGGCCGGCAAGAGCATCACGCAGTACCTCGACGGCATCTACCTCAAGTTCGGCTTCTACACCGAGACGGTCGGCAACATCTACTACGAGGGCGCCGCCGGCGCCGCGAAGATCGCCCGGATCCTCGCCTCTTACCGCAAGTCGCCGCCGAAGGCCTTCGGCAAGCTCAAGGTCACGAAGTTCCGCGACTTCGGCCGCGAGAAGATCAAGGACGCCGACGGCGAACTCATCCCCGCGCAGGACCTCTACATCGTGACGCTGGCCAACGGCTTCAACTACGCCGTGCGCGGCTCCGGCACCGAGCCGAAGATCAAGTTCTACCTCTTCGGCCAGGCAAAGGTGAAGAGCGCCAAGGTCCTCGCCGAGGTGAAGGCCGCGACGAAGGCCGCTCTGGAGGAGCTCCGCCAGCAGGTCGAGGCCGACGCCGCCAAGCGCGCCGAAGGCTGAGGCGGGCGTGC
>DAOOFR010000281.1:0-3247 GCA_035415285.1 Opitutaceae bacterium | reverse complement strand
GGGGATGAGGCGACGACGGTCCGGATGATGAAGCGGAACGACTGCTCGGGGCGGAGGTAGCGCGCGGCGAGGGTGGCGAGATCCTCCGGTGTGGCGGAGGCGATGTCGTGCTCAAGCGAGCGCGCAGCAGGGAGGCGCTCGGGGTCGGACTGGGCTTCGGCGAGGACCTCGTCGAGCCAGTAGCCGTTGTCGATGCGGCCGGCGCGGGCGTTGGCGAGCAGGGGCGCTTGGGCGCGGGCGAGTTCCTCCGACCTGATGCCGGTGCGGGCGAGGTCGGCGGCGAGATCGCGCACGGCGTCGAGGTAGTGGGCGGCCTGCTCGGGCGCGACATCGAGGGAGCAACGCAGCGTCGCGAAGCCGGTGTAGGCGGCCGTGCGGCTGAAGGTCGCGCGGGGCGCGTAGGTGGCGCCGTCCTGCGTGCGCACGCGCGTGCGAATCCGCTCCTCCAGCACCGCGGCGAGCAGCGCGAGGTGCCAACGCTGGCGGACGGAGAGCGTGTCGCCGGTTCTCCAGAACAGTTCGAGGCGCGCGGGGCGGGGCGCGGCGGCGTTCACGGTGCAGGTCTCCGTCACGGGCGGGGCGAGGAAGTGGAGCGTGCGGCGGGCGGGATCAAAGGGCGGCGGGTCGCGAGGCGGGAGCGCGCCGAAGGCGCGCGCCGCGGCGGCGATGGCGCGCTCCGGGTCGAGGTCGCCGACGAGCGCGATCTCCGGCCGGGCTTGGGCGACGATCGGAGCCAGCCAGGCGCGGAGGTGCTCGGGCTGGTTGGCGAAAAGCACCTCGGCGGGCGGTGTGCCGATCCGGGGATCGCCGCCGGCAAGGCGGGGGAGGATGTGCACCTGGACGGCGCCGTCGGGCTCGGCATAGCGCGGGCGGGCGGTGCGGTCGACCGCGGCGGTGGTGGCGGCGAAGCCTTCGGGCCGGAAGGCGGGATCGGCGACGTAGGCGGTGAGGATGCGCAGGAGGAGATCGAGCTGCGCGGGGCGGGCGCTTCCGCCGAGGAGAAACGCATCCGTTTCCCGGGTGCAGGTGAGCGCGAGATGGTGGTGGTCGGCGAGTGCGGTGACGGCGGCCCAGTCGTGGCGGCCGAGCCCGCCGGCGAACCACGCGGAGGTCCACATGCTCAAGCCCGGATGCTCCGGCGGCTCCTCGGCGCGGCCGTGGCCCAGGCGGACGCGGCCGCGCACCAGGCCGGGCTCGAAGCTGGTGCGTTTCAGGCTGAGGCGCACACCGTTGGCGAACTCCACGAGCCAGAGATCGAGGTCGGGCACATACTCGCGGCAGACGATCGCGCCGGGCGGACCGAAGTCGTCGTAGGCGAACTCCACGACCGGTCCCGGAACCGGGGCGGCGACGGCGATCCGGCGGCTATTGCGCAGGGTCCTGATGAGGTTGGCGCGGGAGGGCAGGAGCGGTGCCGGGCCGGAAACGAAGACCGAGAGCGGACTGTGGGCGTGCGCCTCGCGGAAGGCGGCGGTGCAGGATTCGGGGGTGAGCGAATCAAGAAGTTGGGTGCGGGAGGCGCGCTGCTCGGTCGCCGCGAAGAACGGTGTGCCGCGGCCCAGGGCGGTGGCGAGTGCGTCGGCGATGCCCGCCGGGTCCCCGGTTCCTTCGGTCTCGACCGCGTGCGCGAGGTCGTCGTGGGCGAGGCGGCCGTGGAGGGCGACTTCCTCGGCGGTGAAGCCATGCGTCTCCACCCGGCGGATTTCCTGTTCGAGCGCGGCGAGGCCGGTGGCCCAGCCGGCGGGGCCGGCGGTGAAGGCGAAGTTCAGGGCGCGGAACCCGCGGCACGGCGTGCCGGTGGCGGCGCTCGCGTTGGCGAAAGGGGCGGCAGCACGCCTCTCGAGCCGGTCGAGGCGGCGCGCCAGCATCTGGATCGCGGCGTGCAGCGATGTCTCGCGGACGAGGTCGCTCCAGCGGGCGGGCCCGACGGGTTCGGGCAGGATCGCGCCGAGTTGAATACGGAGGGCTCCAAGCGAGGGGTTGGGGTGAAGAGCGACGGCGGGCGCAGTGGGGCGGTGCGGCGAGCCGGTCGCCGGGGCGGTGCGGACGGGGGCGCGGGCGACGAGGGAGGCGAAGTGCTCGGAAACCCGGACTGCGGTGGCGGCCGGATCGAGGTCGCCGACCACGATGACGGTGAGGTTCTCGGGGCGATACCAGGCTTCGTGAAACTCGCGCAGCCTCGGTGCGGTGGCGGCGCGGATCGTTGGCTCCGTGCCAATGGGCGGGCGCGCGGGGAGGCGGGTGCCGGCGAAGAGGAGCTCGGTCTGGGCGGAGCGTTGGGCGGCGAGCGGGGTGCGGCGCACGAAGTCCTCGGCCAAGATGACGGCGCGCTCGCGCTGGACCGCGGCGGTGTCGAACGGGAGTCCGTCGGCGAAGTCGCGGAAGAGTGCGAGCGCGGTCTCCAGCCGGGCGGGGCTTACGGTAGCGAGATCAAGGCGGTAGAGCGTGCGGTCGTAGGCGGTTTCGGCGTTGAGATGGGGACCGAACTTCACGCCCTCGAGTTGGAGACGTTCCACCAGTTCGCCCGCGGGGAAACGCCGGGTTCCGGCGAAGGCCAGGTGCTCGACGAAATGGGCGTAGCCCCGTTCGTCGTCGCGTTCGTGGAGCGAGCCGACCTCGACCAGCAGGCGCAGGCTGGCGGCGCCGGCGCGGCCCTGGTGCGGGAGGATCGCGAAACGCACGCCGTTGGGAAGGCGGCCGGAGCGCAGTCGGGCGGGTGGCGGGACCTCGGCGGCGAGGTCGAAGTCGTTCGTGGCGCCGGCGGGCGCGTGCGGGCCGGCGAGGAGAAGCAGGCCGAGCAGCGCGGAGCGGAACCAGTGGGGCATGACGGAAGCCAAACGGTGCGGCACGGGCGCCGGCAAGAACGGACGCGGCTCGTCGCTTGATCCGGGGGCGCGGAGGCGCGCGCTTGCGGCGCGGGTCGGGAGCGGCAACGCTGCGCATCGCGCATGATCATCGACTGCCACGTGCATCTGTATCCCGACGCCGCGATCGCCGACCCGGCGGGCTGGGCGGCGGCGCGGGGCGAGGCGCGGTGGGCGGCGATGGTCGGACCGCGCGCCGATGGCGGCGCGAGCCTCCAGGGCTGGGCGAACGTGGAGCGACTGCTGCGCGACATGGACGCGGCCGGTGTCGATCGGGCGGTGCTGCTTGGCTGGTATTGGGAGAATGCGGCCACGTGCGCGGAGCAGAATCGGTTTCTCGCGGAGGTGGTGCGCCGGCATCCGGACCGGCTGGAGGCGTTCGC
>DAOOFR010000280.1:0-3256 GCA_035415285.1 Opitutaceae bacterium | reverse complement strand
GACCAGCGGCACCAGCGGGTCGTTGTGGTAGTCGCTGTGGTACTTGATCGTGCGAATGCCGGCGGCGGCCAGGATCTTCGCACAGTTGATGCACGGGTAATGGGTCACGTAGGCGATGCAGCCGTCGAGACTGCTGCCACGGCGTGCCGCGTCGGCGATGGCGTTCTGCTCGGCGTGCACCGTGCCCTGCTCGTGCTGGTCGCGCACGCGCGAGACATGCGGGGTGCCGGGGAGAAACCCGTTGTAGACGGCGGCGACGAGCCGGTTGCTGCGCACGCCGGCCGAGACGATCACGCAGCCCACGTGCAGCCGGTCGCAGGGCGAGCGCGAGGCGATGAGATGCGCCGTCGCCATGAAGTATTCGTCCCACGACGGCCGGGTCTTGAAGTGGGCGATGGTCTCGGCGATGAGATCGATCGGACTGGTGTCGCGGCTGGGCTGTTTCGTGCGGCGCGCCATGGAGGAAAGAGTCACGAGCATCCGCACGCCCCGGCCCAGTTCAACGCCTTTCTCGTTGCAGTCCGCCGGCGCGCCGCGCCGGGACAACAAAAAGGGCGGGCACCACGCCCGCCCACCGGAAACCGCTCGCCACACGGCTCACCGCCGCCAGACCCGTTCGCCTTGGCGTCGGCGTTCGGAAGCGTCGTTCTTGGAGAGCCAGATCACCGGCTCCTCGTTGGCCCAGGTCCAGGTCTTGCCGACGACGAAGGTCTTGATCGCCAGGTCGGGGAACCGGCCGGTCACCGCATCGCTGGCCGCAGAGCGCATCATCGCGGCGATCACTCCGCTGGGGCGCGCCACCTTGGCGAAGACCCACAGCTCGTCGCGCACCCGACGGATCTCCTCGATCTCCAGCCCCCAACCTCCGTCGGGTGTCATCACCTCGACGGTAATTGTTTTCTGGACGATGGCGGGGGCCTGCGGCTTGTCGTAGGAGCCCGGACGTCCGGCAATGGGCGCGGCAGCGACGAGAGTGAAAGTTGCGCAGAACACCAGCAGTGGGATGAGGGGCCGGGGTACCATGCCCGGATATTGTGAAGACCCCGTGAACTTGGCAACCCTCCGCTCACCGTTGACCGAAAAAAAGCGCGACGCCGCCCCGGCGGGCGCGCGTCGCGCGAAACACTATCGCCTGCCCGCCCGCTCAGGCGTCGAACAGGCACTGGCCGGTCATCTCCGGCGGCTGGGGAAGTCCCATAAGTTTGAGCACGGTCGGGGCAATGTCGGCCAGGCGGCCGCCCGAGCGCATCTTGGTCTTCGTGGAGAAGCCTTCGCCCACCACGAACACCTCGACGAGGTTGAGCGTGTGCGCGGTGTGCGGGCTGTTGATCGCCGGATCCCAGAGCTGCTCGGCGTTGCCGTGGTCGGCGCAGACGACGGCCTTGCCGCCCATCTTCAGCACCGCCTCGACGAGCACGCCCACGCCGAGGTCGGTCGCTTCGCAGGCGCGGACCGCCGCCGGCACCGATCCGGTGTGGCCGACCATGTCGGGGTTGGCGTAGTTGATGACGAGCAGATCGTACTTGCCGGAGGTGATGGCGTCGCGCGCGATCACGGTGACGCTCGCCGCCGACATGTCGGGGGCGAGATCATACGTGGCGACCTTCGGGCTGGCGGCCAGACCGCGCTCCTCGCCCGGGAACGGCTCCTCGCGGTAGTCGTTGAAGAAGAAGGTCACGTGCGGGAACTTCTCCGTCTCCGCCGAGCGGAACTGCGTCTTGCCGTTTTTACTCACCCACTCGCCGAGGATGTTCTTCATCTTGGCGGGCTTCTTGAGGATGGCCTCGATCGGCAGCCCCTTCTGGTACTCGGTGAGGCCGGCGAAGAACAGGTCGAGCTTCTTGCCGCGCTCGAACTCCTTGAAGTCGTCCTGCGCAAAGGCGCGGGCGATCTCGCGCGGGCGGTCGCCGCGGAAGTTGAAGAAGATCACTGCGTCGCCGTCGGCGATCGTGGCGACCGGCTTGCCGTCGGCGCCGACGATCCAGGTGGGGGAGACGAACTCGTCGCCCTGCTGGGTCTCGCTGAGCGGCTTGTCGTAGTAGGCCTGCACGGCCTCGACGGCGCTCTTGGCGGTGGCGTCGGCCTTCTGGCCGGTAAGGAGGAAGTACGCCTTGCTCACGCGCTCCCAGCGGTTGTCGCGATCCATCGCCCAGAAGCGTCCGCAAACGCTGGCGACCTGGCCCACGCCGATCTCCTTCAGCTTGCCGTCGAGCTGCTTCATGAAGTCCAGGCCGCTCTTCGGCGGCGTGTCGCGGCCGTCCATGAGGGCGTGGATGAAGACGTTCTGGGTCTGGCCGGCCTTCTTGGCCAGGCCGAGGAAGCCGTAGAGGTGCTCGAGCAGGGCGTGCACGCCGGCATCGGAGCAGAGGCCCATGAAGTGCAGCTTGGAGCCGCGCTCCTTCACACGCTTGAGCGCGGCGTGCCAGACGGCATTGTTCTCGATCTCGCCGTCGGAGAGCGCCTTGGTGATGCGCACGATCTCCTGGTCGACGATGCGGCCGGCACCGATGTTCTGGTGGCCGACCTCGCTGTTGCCCATCACGCCCACCGGCACGCCCACGTCGAGGCCGCTGGCCGCGACAAGGGCCTTCGGGTAGTTGGCCTGAAGCATGTCGTCGCACGGGGTGCGGGCGAGCTTCACGGCGTTGTACTTGTCCTGCTCGGCGTGGGGATTGAACCCCCAGCCGTCGCGGATCACGAGGAGAACGGGCTTACGGTTGCTGGACATGGTCGTGGATGGATGAAGGCGTTGGACGAAACCTGATCAGCAAACCCGCCACAGGCTTCTGGAGGAAGCGAAAAAACCGACGCCCGCACGTTCCACCTACCCGCGCTGCAGCGAGGCCGCGGACGCGCCCACCTCAGGCGTAGGTGAGTACTTCCTCGGGGGTCGTTTCTCGCCCCGCGATCGCGGCGATCCCGCCCGCCCGCAGGGTCTGCATCCCCCGCGCCCTGGCGAGATCCCGCAACTCCTGGGTGCCGGCGCCGCGGGCGATGAGTTCGCGCATCCCCTCGTCGACCCGCAGCAACTCGAACAAACCCTTGCGGCCACGGTACCCGGTGCCGCGGCAATTCGGGCATCCGGCTCCGGCAAAGTACTGCAGTCCGGTCAACGCCCCGCCGCCCGGGTCCAGCCGCGCCAGCGTCTCGGGCGCCGGTACCTGCTCGCAGCGGCAATCGGGGCAGATGCAGCGGACCAGTCGCTGCGCGAGCACCGCCTCCAGGCTCGCCGCGACCAGGAACGGCTCCACCCCGA
>DAOOFR010000279.1:0-3257 GCA_035415285.1 Opitutaceae bacterium | reverse complement strand
CCGTCGGAGTCCTGGTCGACCTCGAGGAAACGGAGGCGGATCGCGCGAGCGGGCGTGGTGGCGGAGGCGGCGGAGATGGCCGTACGGGAGATCTCCGCGTCGACGCCGGGGATGGTTTCGTCGCCGTCCCGCCAGCTCTTCTCGTAGGCGGTGGAGTTCTCGATGACGTAGCGTTTGTGGCGCGAGCCGGGCCAGCGCAGGGTGTAGTTGCCGCTGCCATCCGGAGTGAACGTGGGGTAGAAGCGGCTGTGCGGGTTGAGCGGATCGGTGCCGGCGAGGGCTTCGAGCTGGTTGGAGACGCCGTCGGCGTCGGCATCGCACTCGAGGCTGGCCGCGGCGGGGTAGGCGGCGGCCCAGACATCGGACATGTGGTTATGGTCGCGGTCGACGGTGGCCAGGAGCGCGGGGGCGCAGGCGAGGGTGAGGGCGAAGGCGAGGGAGCGCATGGCGGCCGAAGGATGGGGATGGGAGGTGGCGGGTGGCTCGCTCAGGACGAGGGCGGGGCGACGAGCTGGGCCCAGCGGATACGGGAGCGGACGAGGTGGTTGTCGAGGCGGGGATCGCCGAGGTTGTAGGTGTGCAGGAACATGGGGCCGGAGTAGCCGGCGTCGGCGAGGGCCTTGAGGAACGGCGTGGGGTCGTAGGTCCCTTGGTCGAGTGGCTTGATGTCGCCGCCGTTGTTGGAGCCGTCGATGGAGGCGATGGCGAGGTAGGGCGCGGCGTCGGTGACGGTGGTGGCGATCTGCGCCATCTTGCCGGCGGCTTGCTCGTGGCAGAGGTGGACCGAGAGGCGCACCTCGGGGTGCCCGAGGGCGGCGAGGTCGCGGTAGAGGGAGAGCGCCTCGGCGGTGGTGGTGAACGTGGTGCCGGCGTGGGGATAGAGCACGAGGCGGCCGTTCTTGGCCGCGCAGCGGTCGGCGATGGTGTGGAGCTTGGCGAGCGCGGCGGCGCGGCCGGCGTCGTCGTGGGCGCCGTCGACGACAACCCAGAGCGCGCAGTCCATGCGCACGAGCTGGTCGAGGATGGGGTCGAGCGTCTTGGTGATGAAATCGGCGGCGAGCTGCTTGCTGTCGACCCACCAGAGGATGGCGGGGATGCGGAACCTGCCGGACTGGACGTCGGCGTGGTCGGCGAACTGCTTGAGACGGGAGGCGCTGACATCGTAGCTGGAGAGCGCGAGGCCGCGCGTACCCGGCCTGCTGGGCGAGCGTGATCTGCTCGGCGGGCGGGATCGACCAGTTGGAGTTGGCGAAGCAGAGGGCGAAGGGGATGAGCGGGCTGGCCAATGTGGTGCGAGCGCCGGCCCAGGGATCGGTGCTTTGCCGGAGTTGCTCCCAATCGGTGGCGCCGTTGCCGTTGCTGTCATGGTCGAGGGCGACGACGCGCCAATGGCGGGCCGGGGCGGAGTCGGTCGAGTAGACGGGGCGGAAGATGACGCGGCACTCGGGATCGACGCACACGAGCTGGTTGACGGTGCCCCAGTTCTTCAGGTCGGTGCTGGATTGGATGCGGTAGCGTTTGCCCACGACACCGCGCCAGCGGCCGACCAGGTCGCCCTTGGTGAAGGCAGAATACTGCGTGCCCGGGTCGACTTCGAGGGCGACGGCGAGGCGGTCGGCCGCGGAGCCGGGATCGGTGCCGGCGGTGGCTTCGGCGAGGTTGGCCAGCCCGTCGTTGTCGGGGTCGGCGGTGGGCGCACCAGCGGAAGGGTAGAGGGCCGCCCAGAGGTCGGAGATGCCGTCCTGGTTGGTGTCGATGAGGGCGTGGAGCGCGGGCAGGGCCGCGACCGCGCCGAAGGCGAGGAGGAGGCGCAGGGAGGCGGCGGGGCGGGGAAGGCGCGGGTGGGCCATGCAGGCGGATCTCGGGCGAGTTCAAACCGCCCACGGCGAGGCGCAAACGGCATGTGCGGCGGGCGCGCTTTTCGCGGCGATTTGACGGGGCCGCCGCTGGATGATGAACGCAATATCATCCCCTGCGGACTTGCCGCCGGCCGATCGAACGCATCAAGTGAACCGGCCGCGCCGGTGCAGCTGTCCGCACCGGCCGGCGGTCTCCTTCATGATGCCCGTCCCGACTGCTTCCTCTATTCCTTCGCCCGTCGCGCGCGGGGCGACCGATCTTTGGTCCCGCTGCGGCCGCTGGCTGCCGCTGTTTGTTGCGCTGCTCGTCGGTGTGGCTTTCCAGGGCACGCGCGGGCTGACCGAGACGAGCGAGACGCGCTACGCGGAGTGTGCGCGGGAGATGCTGGTGACCGGCAACTGGCTGGAGCCGCAGCTCGAGTTCCAGCCGCACTGGACGAAACCGCCGCTGGCCTACTGGTGCATCGCGGCGGGAATGAAGGTCTTTGGCGCCAACACGTGGGGTGCGCGGCTGCCCGGCGTGCTCGCGCTGCTGGTGGCGACCTGGGGCGTGGCGGCGATGGGCCGGCGGCTCTGGGGCGACCGCGCGGGTTGCGCGGCCGGTGTGGCCTTCGCGCTCGGGGCCCCGCTGTTCGGCGCGTATGTGGTGACGACCGACATCTATCTCACGGCGGCGGAGACGCTCGCGGGGGTGGCGTTCGTGTTTGCGGCGACCGAGGCCGACGCGGCCCGGCGCCGACGGCTGGCCGGAGCGATGTGGGCCGCGTGGGGCCTGGCGTTCCTCACCAAGGGGCCGCCCGGGCTGCTGCCGCTGCTGGCGATCATCCCCTGGAACCTGATGCAGCCGCGCGCGCGCCGTGTGCCGCTGGGGCATGCGCTCGGGCTGGCGTGTTTCGTGGCGGTCGCGCTGCCGTGGTACCTGCTCATGCTGCTCCGTCACCCGGACCTGCTGCAGTACTATGTGGGCACCGAGATCGTGGGTCGGGTGTCCTCGGACAGTGGGCACAACAGCGCGTGGTACAAGGCCGGCGAGATCTACGGCCCGATGCTGTTCGGGATGTGCGGCGCCTTCGGGGTCTGGGCGGCGTGGCTCGCTTTCGTCCGTGGTGGCTGGGCCCGTGCGGCCCGCTGGGCGGACCTGTGGCGGGCGCGCGATGCGCGGCTGCTGCTGGCCGGTTGGGTCGTGCTGCCGCTGATCGTGTTCTGTCTGTCGCGCAGCAAACTGCACCTCTACCTGCTCCCCCTGGCCGCGCCGCTGGCGTTGATCGCCGGCCGGGTGCTGGCCAGTCGGGTCACGTGGCGGGCGTTCCGCAATGTGGCGCTGTTTTCGGCCGTGGCCTTCGTGGCCTTGAAGGGCGTCGCCGGCCAGCGCGCGGACCGCCGCGAGATGCACACGCT
>DAOOFR010000278.1:0-3279 GCA_035415285.1 Opitutaceae bacterium | reverse complement strand
ATGCCGGCTCCGCCCGCCACTCCGCCTCCGCCAGCCACAACTCGCACCAACGCTTCGCCTCGGTGTCCGGCGCGAGGGCCAACGCCGCCCGAAACCACTCGCGCGCCTGCCCCCAGGAGCTCTCCGCGGCGAGTCCGCGAGCGGAGCCAACCGCCTGCTCATAGTCGCGACACAGTGCCGGCTCGGTTGCGGGCGCAGCGAGGAGCCCCATGCCGAACAGGCAAAAATGGAGCGAGGCTAGGACCAGCAGAGTGAAGCGGCGACGGAGACGAGTTACGATGGATAGCGGAGCGGCTTTCATGACGTTGTGCCGTCAGCCTACTCCGAATCGCCGTCCAAGTTGTCAGCACCGTGTCAGAGTTTGTCAGAAGTTGTCATGACTGCACGGGCTCACGACCGCCCGACGCTCCGGCTCAGCGGCCGGCGCCCACCCGCAACTCCGCTCGCGCCGCGGCGGACTCGGACGCATGGTTCTGGAACGCCGCCTTCAGCTTCCAGACCAGCGAGAGGTCGTCCAGGGCGAAGCGGTGTTCGTCGATCGAGGACACCGGAACGAGGTCGTTGGTGGTCGAGGAGAGGAAACAGCCGTCGAAGAAACGGAAGTCCTCCGGCGTCACCGATTCCTCGAGCGCCACCACGCCGATCCGCGCGGCGATCCGGTCGAGCAGCAGCGCGCGGGTGATGCCGCCGCGCAGCCCGTCGGTCAGCGGCGGAGTCACGATGGTGTGCTTGCGCACGAAAAAGACGTTGGCGCACGCCGCCTCGGTGATCCGGCCGGCGTGGTTGATGATCAGCACCTCGTCGGCCCCGCGCTGCCGCGCCTCGCGCAGGCACAGCAGCTCGTTGAGCGAGTTTCCGGTCAGCCAAGCCGGGTCGAGCGAGTCGGGGGGCGTGCGCCGCCACGCCCGCCCGAGCATGAGCCGAAAACCGGCCCGCAGGCGCTCGACGGCCAGGGACTGGAGCCGCTGCACCAGCACCACATACGAGGGCGACACCGCCAGCGCCGCTTCCAGTCCAATGATACCGCCGCCACGCGAAAACTGCGCCCGCACCTGCACCGGGCCGACATGCCCGGTATGGGCCACGAACGCGTCCAGGGTCCGCTGCAACTGTTCGGCCAATTCCCGCCGACCGAGCGGCAGCTCGATCGCGAGCGCGTGCGCGGAGCGCTCCAGCCGCAGCCAATGCTCGTCGAACGCGAAGAGCGCGCCGTCGTACGTGCGCCAGACCTCGTAGACGCTGTCCCCGTGGAGGAAGCCGCGATCGTTGGCGGGCAGGCCCGGCTCGCGGGCGTCGTGCAGACGCCCGTTCGTGTTCGCCTGGATGTAGGGGCAATCCATCGGGGAGCGCGGAGTTTCCGCATCCGCTGCGTGGGAACAACAAAAAAGCCCCCGCCGGGGAGGCGGAGGCGGAAGGGGCGCGCGCGGCTCAGGCCTTCTTCTTGGCGACGAGCCCGAGCTTCTTCTTGAGGTTCTGCACGCTCGGCAGGGAGATGCCGGTGGCCTGCGCGATCTCGGTGCCGGTCTTGCCCGCCTCGGCGAGCGACTTCACCTGCGCGACGATCTCGGAGGTGATCTTCACGCGCGGCTTGCGGCCGGACTTCGTCTTCTTGGCCGCGGCCGCCTTCGGCGCCCGCGCGGGCTTGCGGCCCGGCTTGCCCGCGACCGCCTTGCGGAAGGCCGCAATGAACTCCTCCGCCGAAGCGAAGCCGTACTGAGCCGGCAACTTCGCCAGCTGGACAAACAGTTCGCGTTCGAGGTCCGCGAGCCGTGATTTATATGCAGCGATCTTCTTCAGTGTGTCTTGGGCCATGGTGTAGGGAGAAAGTGGGCGGGCCGGCCGGAATATCAAACCGTATAGCGGTTTCCCCGCTTCGATAAACGGCCCGTTAACAACCCCGGGGTCAAGCACACACTCCGAATATGCATCCATTCCCCGCGGGCAACCGACCGGCGCCGGCCGGCTCCTGCGCGCCCCGGCGGGGCCGCGGAATCCCGTCTTGACTCACCTCCGGCCGGCCGGAAGCTCAGCCCTCTTTTCACCAACACCATGAGCCAACAACTCCGTCCCGTCGTCAAACGCGCCCGCCGCAAGGCCTACCTGAAACGCAAGAAGGAAGCCGCCAAGCTGCAGAAGCGTTCCGCGAAGAAGTAAAGTGACCGCGCCCCCGGGCGCGGTTTCTTGTTTCTGCACCGCACCCGGTCGCTCGCGCCGCCCTACCCTTGGCGGCACCGGCGCCGGTCCGGCGCCATCCTCCACCACCGTTTCCCTCCTGACGATGATCACCGTCAGTCTCATCTCGCTGGGCTGCGCCAAGAACCTCGTCGACTCCGAGATCATGGTCGGCCACCTCCTGGCCGCCGGCATGCGGGTCATCCCGGAGCCCGAGAAGGCCGACGCCGTCATCATCAACACGTGCTCGTTCATCGGCGACGCCAAGGAGGAGAGCATCCAGGCGATCCTCGAGGTCAACGAGCAGCGCGGCCTGCGCAAGCGCCGCCGCGACCAGAAGCTCATCGTCGCCGGCTGCATGGCCCAGCGTTTCGCCAAGGAACTCTCCGGCGAGATGCCCGAGGTCGACGCCTTCATCGGCCTCGACCAGGTCACCAAGGTCGCCCCGCTCATCGAGCAGCTCTGCGCCCACCCGCGAGCCAAGGACGAGGCGCCGCGGACCGACGTCACCCGCCGCTCGACCTTCATCCCCGATTTCGACACGCCGCGGTTCCGGCTCACGCCCGCGCACACCGCGTACGTGAAGATCGCCGAGGGCTGCAACCACCCCTGCACCTTCTGCATCATCCCGCAGATCCGCGGGCGCCACCGCAGCCGCACCGTCGAGTCCGTCGTGCGCGAGGCGCGCCAGCTCGTGGCCGACGGCGTGAAGGAGCTGAACCTGATTTCCCAGGACACCACCTACTTCGGCATGGACCGCTGGACCGAGAAGGCCGGCCCCCGCGCCAAGGTCGACTCGGCCCGCGGCGACTCGCTCGCCACGCTCCTGCGCGAGCTGAACGCGATCGAGGGCGATTTCTGGATCCGCCTGCTCTACACCCACCCGGCCCACTGGAGCGACGAGCTCATCCGCACCATCGCCGAGTGCCCGAAGGTCGCACGCTATATCGACATCCCGCTCCAGCACATCTCCGACCACATGCTCGCGGAGATGCAGCGGGAAACCTCGTCGCAGCACATCCGCGACCTCGTCACGCGGATCCGCGCCGGGATCCCTGAGGTGGCCCCCGAAAAGTGGACAGGGGGGATCGTTAAGAGCAAAACCAC
>DAOOFR010000277.1:0-3319 GCA_035415285.1 Opitutaceae bacterium | reverse complement strand
GTCTGGCCGCCTACGATCGCTCGCCCCGGACCTGGGAGTTGCCACGGCTCTGGCAGGCCGGCCTCGCCACGATGGATTGGAAGGGCAAGCACCTCGTCGATCTCGGCAGCGAAATCTCGCCGTGGCCCTGGTGGATCGCGAAGCAGGGGGCCAAGGTCACGCTCGTCGAGCTTCGCCGCGACTGGGTCTCGCTCTGGGAGCGGCTCCGCCGCGAGCTCGACGTCCAGGTCGAGTGGGTCTTCACGGAAAGCGACGTCATCCCGCTCCCGTCGGGCTGCGCCGACGTCGTCTCCTCCGTATCCGTAATCGAACACCAACGGGACAAGGCGCAGGCCATGGCCGAGCTGGAAAGAGTCCTTCGCCCCGGCGGCACCCTGGCCCTTTCCTGCGACATCTTCGAGCCCGGGCTGGGCATGGCGTATCCGGAGTGGAACGGCCGAGCCCTCGGCGCCGCCGAGTTCGACGACCGCCTCGGCGCCCACCCGGCGCTGGCCGGCCGCGTCCCTGCCGCCGCCTGGAACTGGGCCGATGTCCGCCCGTTTCTGAAGTGGTTCCGCCGGACGGCTCCGCATCATAACTACGCCATGGCCGCCGCCGTCCTGCACAAGCAGGAGGCCGCGCCGAAGCCATCCGTGCCGACGGTGTCCCCCTCCGTCCTGATCGCACAGCCCGACGATGCCGCCGGCGCCTGGGCCGCCGCTCCCTGGCTCTCCGCCTGGGCGCGGCAGGAATCCGCACGCCCGTTTTTCTGGATCGTGCCCGCCGCCGAGGAGGCCCGTCTCCTGGCGTTGCTGCCGCACGCGACCCGCCACGCCTGCAACACGGAGATCGCTCCCCGCCTCGCGGCCCGCACCCTGCGCGCCGCAGCCCCGGCCGGCTTGCACCTGCTCGTCGCGCCCTTCTCCGCCGCCACGCCGTGGAGCCAGGAAACCCATCGCCTGGTCCTGTGGTGGCGCGATTTCCTCGGCGAACTTCGCGCGGCGTTGGCCCTGCTGCCCGACGGCGAGCCGACTTGGAGCGCCGCCTTTACCATCACCGCCAGCCAAGCGCCCGACTGCCGGTACGCGCCGCTGCCTCCTGATGCCGCGGCGTTGCTGCGGCACGCCACCGAGGCCGCCGGCCTGCCCCTGCCCGCGGCCGAAAACGCCGCCCCCATGCCGGCGCTTTCCGTTGCCGCCGCCCTCGCCGCGCGTTTCGTCGCCGCCGGTGCTCCGGCCGCCCCCGACCGCTTCGCCTCTCTCGCGCAGGAGCCCACGATTCTCCTGATCCCGGAAGGGTTCTCCCCTCGGTGGCCGCAGCACTGCTGGGAGGCGCTCGCCCAGCAATTGCAGGCCCGCGGCACGCCCGTGCGGTTGCTCGATGCCTCCGGGTGCGCCGCACTCGCGCTCGCCGATCTCCGCGCCGCGGCCGGTGTTGTCTGTGCGGAAGGGCCGTTCGCCCCGATGGCCGCGACCTGCGGCGTGCCGGTCGTCGTCGTCGCCGGCGGAGCCGAGCCCGAACGTTGGATACCAGACGCCGCGACCGCCAAGCTCGTCCAGGGCCTGCCCGCCTGCCGCGGGTGCGGCCGAACCTGCCTGCTTGCACATCCCGTCTGCGTGGAAGCGATCCCCGTCGAGGCGGTCGCCGCCGCGCTGCATGCGTTGCGGACCACCGGCGACCGCACACCGCTCACCGTGCCGGTGCCCCTCCCGGACAACCTCACCGCCGAGAACTTGCCGTCCATCGCCGGCCGCCGCCTCCGGCAACTCGCCGGCGAGAGCCAGGCCGCCGAACGCCGGTTCGGCGACTCCGTCCGGGAGCTCGAAGCTGCCCGGCACACCGCCGCGGCGCTGCGTGAGGAGAACGGCCGCCTCGGCGCCCAGGTGCTGCAGCTCGCCGACGACAGCCAACATCGGCTGGAGCACATTCACACGATCGAGACCCGCATCGCCGCGCTCGATCGCGAGAACGCCTCGCGCCTGGAGCACATCCACCTGCTCGAGACACGCCTGACCGACTGCGAGCGCGATCGCGAGACGCGCCTGGCGCATATCCACGAGATCGAGCAGCGCTTGGCCGCCAGCGAGACCGATCGCGAGGCGCGCCTGCAACATATCCATGCGCTCGAAGCGCGCCTGCTCGGCCGGCCGACGGGCGACGCGGGCACACCTCCGTCCGCCCAACCGTAGAACCCTGCGCTATGGATTGGTCGGTGGTCATTCCCGCCGGGCGCCCCGGCGCCGCTCGCGAAACACTCGCCTCGCTGCAGGCGCAGACCTTCGCGCCCCCCGGCGGCTGGGAGACGATCGTCGTCGGCCCCGGCGCCGGCACCCTGCCCGCCGAAGGAGCAGTGCGCGGGGTCGTCCTCCCCCGGCTCGAGATGCCCGGCGTCATGCGCAACGCCGGCGCCGCCGCCGCGCGCGGCCGGTGGCTGTTGTTCGTCGACGACGACATCTCGCTCGCGCCGGACTTCTTCGCACGGCTCCATCCGTTGCTCGAGCGGGCCCCGGGCCCCGGTGAACGTCCCTTGGGCGCGCTCGGGCCGCGGTTGCCCGGCCCGGCCACCAGCTTCGCCGGACGCTTGACCGACCTGAGCAACTTCTGGGCGCAACAGTCCCTGCAGGCCGGCGACCGTCCCTGGCTCTACAGCGCCACCATCGCGATCCCCGCCGCGCTGTTTCGCGCGCTCGACGGCTTCTCTCCGAAGCTACGGATCGGCGAGGATGTCGATCTCACGCAACGCATCCTCGGGTCCGGCCATCGCGTCCACTACGATCCCTCGCTCGTCGCCTGGCATCGGCACGGCCGCGCCACCGTGCCCCGCATGCTGCGCTACTTCTGGGCCAACGGCGGCGCCGCGCCGTTCCTCCATCAACACTGCGACCATCCGCGCTGCTTCAGCGTCCCGACCGCCGTGCGCCACGCCTGGCGCGACACGCGCTCGAATTGGGAGCTCAACCGGGACACGGTCGTCGACCTGCCGCGCATGCTCCCCGGTGTCTTCCTGAACTACCTGCTCTTCCAGCTCTCGATCGAGTGGCACCACCAGCGCGGACTGCTCGCCGAGGACCGCTTCGCCCGGCTGCCGCCGGCGCGGCCGGCCGACCGTGCGACCCTGCGCGCCTTCGGAGCCCTGCGCGCCGGCCGGCGTCTCCAATTTTTTATTTCATACTTGCAAGCCTTGGGTCTTGATCTCTTCGACCCGCTCCGACGATGAGAATCGGCCTCAACCTGTTCCATCTGGTCCCCGAAAACGGGGGGGTCGTGCAGTACGTTCTCACGCTCCTGCAACACTGGCCCCGGCTCTGCCCGGGCGACCCGCTCGTGTTGTTCTGCTTCC
>DAOOFR010000276.1:0-3365 GCA_035415285.1 Opitutaceae bacterium | reverse complement strand
CAGCGGACAGCAGCCGAAGCTACGCGAAATGGATGATGGTTAGGTTACGGGTGAGCGACGATAGTTCAGAGGAATGCGGTCTGCGTTGCGGGGGAAAACGGCGGAGGCGCGCGGCCTCCGGGACGCGCGGAGCATGCTCCGCGAAAGCCCGGGGCGTCGAGCGCGTTTCCGCGGGGGCTGAACGGCTTCGTCGTCCAGCGACGCCGATCAGCGTTCATCGGCGTCCATCTGCGGTTCCTCTTTTGCCGCGGTCATCGCGGGCTTCGCGCTCTCGTCTGTCCGGTCTGCTCGATCCAAACGGGGCGGGCTGAAGCGCCGCCCCACCCCGTCCGCGATCAGCGGACACCATCTCCCTCCGTCCCGGAGGCGATCAGCCGCAGGACACGTCCAAGGCTTCGCCCATCGGCGAAGCCCATCAGTGGTTCAAAGACCCTCCGGCTCTACGTCCCTGACTCCGAGAGCTTCAGGCTCCTCCAATGCGTTCGAGGCCCGTTCGGATCGCTTCCTGATTTCCACATTCCACTCCACCGGGCTCGGTGCCCGTGGTTCGCGCTCCGTTCCTGAGTTCGTGAGTTCCAGATCCATCGGTTCATGGCTCGTTCGGATCGCTTCCCGCCTTCCACATCCACCCTCCGGCTGAACGACTTCGTCGTCCAGCTACGCCGATCAGCGTTCATCCGCGTCCATCTGCGGTTCCTTTTTTCCCCGGTCTTCGCGGGACTCGCGAACGCGTCTGTCCGGTCTGGCCGAGTCAATCGGGGCGGGCTGAAGCACCGCCCCACGCCCCGATCGCTCCGAGTTTCGAGTTTCAATGATAGTCGTGGCTCGCCTGGCCGGGCAGATCGGGTGCGGGGAGCGCAGCGATGTGCTCGGCGAGGACGTGGATCACGCCCTGCTCGTTCTGCACGCGGCCGGCGATGATCAGCGAGGGCTCGAGGTTGATCGTAAGCCGGTTCTCTTCGAAGAGCTTCGGGCGCACGATCGCGTTGGCCAGACCGGTCTCGTCCTCGAGCGTGATGAAGCACACGCCCTTCGCGGTGCCGGGGCGTTGCCGGGTGATAACCACGCCGCCGATCTTCACGCGCGAGCCATGCTCGGCCTCGGCCAACTGCGCCGCGGGCCAGAGGTCCGGGAAACGCGCGCGGAGCTGCTGCATCGGGTGCGCGCCGGTCGTGAGCGAGAGGTGCGCGTAGTCGGCCTGCACGCGCTCCTGCACGCTCATCGGCGCGAGCGGCGCGTCCGCGCCGTCGTCCTGCAACGCCGCGTAGCGGAACAGGTCGTCGTCCTCGCGCACCTCCTCCACCCGCCAGAGCGCCGCGCGGCGGTGGCCGGCAAACACATTGAGCGCGCCCGCCCCCGCGAGCTGCCGCCGCTCCTCCGCCGTGAAGTCCGTGCGCCGCAGGAAATCCGCGAGCGACGCAAAAGGCCGCCGCGCGCGCTCCGCCACCAGCGTCCGTACCGGCGCCTCGCGCACGCCGTGCACCGAGAGCAACCCGAGCCGCACCGCGTGCGCGTCTGCCACCGTGCACCGCTCCGCCGACTGCACCACGCACACCGGCAACGTCCGCACGCCGTGACGCCGCGCGTCCTGCACGAGCGACGCCGCCGAGTAGAAGCCCATCGGCTGGTTGTTGAGCAGCGCCGCGAAGAACTCCGCCGGGCGGTGCGCCTTCAGCCACGCCGAGCTGTACGCGATCAGCGCGAACGACAGCGCGTGCGACTCCGGAAAACCGTAGAGCGCGAACGACGCGAGCGAGCGCAGCAGGTACTCGATCGCCGGCTCGCTCACGGCGTTTCTCCGCAACGCCTCGCGCAGTTTCCGCCCCATCCGCTCCATCCGCTCGGTCGAGCGGGTGAAGCCGATCGCGCGGCGCAGCTCGTCGGCCTCCGCGGCCGTGAACCCGCCGAGCTCCATCGCGATGCGCAGGATCTGCTCCTGGAAGAGCACCACGCCGAGCGTGCGCTCGAGGATCGGCTTGATGCGATCGTCCGGATACGTGATCGGCTCCCGCCCCGCGCGGCGCTCCAGGTAAGGGTTCACCGCATCGCCGTGGATCGGGCCGGGCCGGATGATCGCGACCTCGACGGCGAGGTCGTAGAAGTTCTCCGGTTTCATCCGCGGCAGCGTCGCCATCTGCGCCCGGCTCTCGATCTGAAACACCCCGATCGTGTCCGCCTCCTGCATGAGCTTGAAGGTCGCGGGATCGTCCTTGGGGATCTGCGCGAGGTCGACCTCGTCACCGCTCTTTCGGCACAACTCGAGCGACTCCTGCAGCACCGCCATCATGCCGAGCCCGAGCAGGTCGACCTTCACCAGACCCATGTCCTCGCAGTCGGACTTGTCCCACTGGAGCACGGAGCGGCCGGGCATGCGGGCGTTCTCCAGCGGCACGTACTGGTCGAGCGCGCCGGCGCAGAGGACCATACCGCCCGAGTGTTGCCCGAGGTGGCGCGGCAGCCCGTGCACCATCCGGCACGTCTCGACGAGCACGCGGAACCGTGGGTGTTCGCGCGCCACGCCGGCGGTGACGAGCTGCTGCTCGAGCTGGATCGTTTCCGGGAAATCGCCGTGGTGATAGAGGCCGGAGAACCGGTCGAGCACGTCGTCCGGCAACCCGAGCGCCTTGCCGACCTCGCGCATCGCGCTGCGTCCCCGGTACGTGATTACGTTGGCCGTCATCGCCGCGCCGCGCCGGCCGTAGCGCTCGTACAGCAGCTGGATCATCTCCTCGCGGCGTTCGCGGCTGGGCAGGTCGAGGTCGATGTCCGGCCAGTCGGTGCGGCCCTCCGAAAGGAAACGCTCGAAGAGCAGCTTCTGTTTGATCGGGTCGACCGCGGTGATGCCGAGCGCGTAGCACACCGCGCTGTTCGCCGCCGAGCCCCGCCCCTGCACGAGGGTGCCGCGCTCGCGGGCCGTGCGGCACAGATCCCACACGATCAGGAAGTACCCGCAGAACCCCAGCCGCGCGATCAACGCCAGCTCGTGGTCGAGTTGCCGCCGCACCTCGGGCGTGATCGTGCCGTAGCGTTGCCGCGCGCCAGCGTCGGTCTGCACGCGCAACCACGATTCCTGCGACTCGCCCGCCGGCACCGGGAAATCCGGAAAACGGTAGCCGAGATCCGCGAGCGTGAACTCGAGTCGCGCCGCGAGTCGCCCCGTGTTCGCCACCGCCTCCGGCAGGTCGGCAAACAGCGCCGTCATCTCCGCCGCGGACTTGAGCCGCCGCTCGGCGTTGGGCGCCAGTCGCCGGCCGGCGCGGTCGAGCGTCGTGTGTTCGCGAAGACACGCGAACACGTCACTCACGTGCCGTTCCGCCGCCGTGGCGTGCAGCACGCCGTTGGTCGCCAGCAACGGCAGCCCGCGC
>DAOOFR010000275.1:0-3373 GCA_035415285.1 Opitutaceae bacterium | reverse complement strand
CAGGCCGGTGTCACCGACGCCGCGGCCCTCGTCGCACACCTGCTTGGCGGCGCGAGAAAAGATGTCGCGAGAAGCGAGGTTGCCGAAGCTCGGATACTTCCGCTCGAGGTAGTAGTCGCGATCCTCCTCGGGGATGTCGTTGGGGTTCTTCTTGCAGTCCTCCTTCTTCTTCGGGACCCAGATGCGGCCGTCGTTGCGCAGCGACTCGGACATCAGGGTGAGCTTCGACTGGTAGTCGCCGCTGACCGGGATGCAGGTCGGATGGATCTGGGTGAAGCAGGGGTTGGCGAAGCCCGCGCCGCGCTTGTAGGAGCGCCAGGCGGCGGTGCCGTTGGACTGGCGGGCGTAGGTGGAGAGGTTGAAGACGTTGCCGTAGCCGCCGGTGGCGAGCACGACGGCGTCGGCGGCGTGGCGGGTGATCTCGCCGGTCTCGAGGTTGCGGACGATGATGCCCTTGGCCTGGCCGTCGACGACGACCAGGTCGAGCATCTCGGCGTGGGTGAACATCTCCACGGCGCCGCGGGCGATCTCCTTGGTCAGGGCCGAGTAGGCGCCAAGCAGGAGCTGCTGGCCGGTCTGGCCGCGGGCGTAGAAGGTGCGGGAGACCTGGGCGCCGCCGAAGGAGCGGTTGGCGAGGAGACCGCCGTATTCACGGGCAAACGGCACGCCCTGCGCCACGCACTGGTCGATGATGTTGGAGCTGACCTCGGCCAGGCGGTAGACGTTGGCCTCGCGGGCGCGGAAGTCGCCGCCCTTGAGGGTGTCGATGAAGAGCCGGTAGACGCTGTCGCCGTCGTTCTGGTAGTTCTTGGCGGCGTTGATGCCACCCTGGGCGGCGATGGAATGGGCGCGGCGCGGGCTGTCGTGGTAGACGAAGCACTGCACGTTGTAGCCGAGCTCGGCCAGCGAGGCCGCGGCGGAGGAACCGGCGAGGCCGGCACCGACGACGATGACCGTGTACTTGCGGCGGTTGTTCGGGGCGACGAGCTTGCCCTGGGCGATGTGGTTCTTCCACTTCTGCGCGAGCGGGCCGGCGGGAATCTTGGCGTCGAGTTTCATTGGGCGGACGGCAAAAGGGTTATTGGTTGTCGGGGCAGCAGGCGGAGTGCGCGGCGGTCGCGGCCGGGCAGCAGCCGCCGACCTTCACCACGCCGGCGAGGACGGCCGCGGGGATCGCGATGCTGCCGAGGATGTAGCCGATCGCGAAGAGCCGGGTGGCCCCGCGCAGGAAGTTGCCCCAGCGGCTGGTCCGCAGGCCGAGCGACTGGAAGGCGCTCTCGAAGCCGTGCCAGATGTGGATGCCGAGCAGCGTCACCGCGACGATGTAGAAGAGGGACACGAGGACGTTCTGGAAGCCCAGGACCATCATGGTGTGGACGTCGTGCACCTTGGCGCCGGCCGCCAGGATCGGCAGGCCGAAGAGGTGGAAATCGCCCTGCATCACGTATTCATCGATACGAGTTTTGAAGCTCCCGCCGGTGAAGAACCCGCTGCTGGAGCCGATCGTGAACTGCATGAGATGGTAGACGAGGAACGCGGCGATGATGAAGCCGGTCCAGCGCATCGAGCGCGAGGCCCAGGAGGCCTCGATGAAGCGCTTCACCCCGTACTTCACCGGGCGGGCCTGGACGTTCTCCAGCGTCAGGGCCGTCATCGCCCAGATGTGCAGGGCGACAATGGCGAGCAGGCTGCCGCGGACCGCCCAGAGCGCGGGCCCGAGGTGCTGCAGGAAGTGGGCATAGCCGTTGATCTTGTCCGGGTGGGAGAAGACCTGGAGGTTGCCGACGAGGTGGCCGGTCAGGAAGCCGATCAAGGCCAGGCCGGTCAGCGCCATGATGTATTTCTTCCCCAGAGAGGAGCAGAAGAGGTTACGAACGAGGCTCATTGCGGTGGTGCGTTGGAAAGGGTGGGTTCGGGAAACGAAAGCGCCGACGGTAGGGTCCCCCCGGGGCCCGGCAATTCCTTATTAGCGAAAAACGCGTGGCGGCGCGCCGCTATTCCGGGTGCTTAAGCCCGCGGCCATGAGCGCTTCTCATCGCGCCGGCCGAACCGCCGACCACCACCACCGGGCGCAGCCTGCGCCCGCGGCGCGGCAAGATCAGAGCTTCGCGCCCACGCCCAGCGGCTTGAGCAGCGCAAACTTCCCGCTCGCCGCCGGGGCGATGAGCTTGCGCCGCGCCGTGGTCACGCGCGCCCCGTCGCCGAGCAGCGCAGCGATCCCCTCGCCCACCTCCGGACCCGCGCTGTGCTCCGCCACATAATCGAATTTCCACGCCGTCTCGCCGGTCTGGCTGAGGCAATAGTGCCAGCAGGCGAAGCTCGCGGGCAACGCGCGATCGATGTCGGCCGGCGAGACCAGCGAGCCGTCGCGCCGGAAATGCAGGTCGCGCTCGCGCCCGGCCAGGCGGAAGCCGCTCGGGAAACGCTGCACGATGTCGCCGGTGAGGTAGCGCAGCAGCGGCATGGCCTCGCGGCCGCGCGTCGTCACCACAATCTGGAACGTCTCGGGCCGGTCGCGGAATGGCGCCAGCTCGATGAAGACATTGGCGTCGATCGGCCGCGCGTTGTCGGCGAAGGCGTCGCCCACGAAGATGTAGCCGGCCTCGGTCGAGCCGTAGAGGTCGACCTGCGGCGCCGGGAACGCCTCGGCGATGCGCCGGCCGTGCTCGCGGCTGGCCTTGCCGTAGGTGAGGATGACGACCTTCACGCTGGGCACGCGCACCCGGCGTTTGAGCACGGCGCGGGCGAGCAGCGAGAGGTAGATCGGCTCGCCCTCGATGATCTCCGGCTGCGTGGCCTGCAGCTCGAGCACGATGCGGTCCCACTCGCTCTCGAGGAACACGAACGGGTCGCTGTGCAGGTTGAGGTAGACGGTGTTCTCGATGAAGCGCTGCGGGAACTCGAAATCCTCGTACGGGCAGAGGTTGCTCGAGCAACCCACCGGCGCGAGGATCGCCCGCCGCCCCATGCGCTCCGCGTACGGGGCGAGCAGCGGATGCGCCGCGTAGGCGCGCGCCGTCTGCGCCGGCCACCAACTGCGCTCCATGATCACCGTCATCGGCCCCTGCGTGGTGCCGGAGGTCGACTCGTACTCCCACTCCTGCCGCTGCACCCGCGCATCGACCTCGGCGCAGTCGTCGAAGAACGCGCAATGCCCACGTTCGACGATCTCGCGTTTGGTCAGCAGCGGGATCGCCGCATAGCCGTCCCACTCCAGCCGCCCGCCGGCCAGCGCGTGCCGCTTGGCGTAGAGCGGACTGCGCCCATAGATCGCGCGGATTTCGTCGGCCAGCACCTCGGGCACGTAGCCGTTCACAGCGGCACCGAGCGTGGTGGAGGCGTTGGCGAAATGTGGCGAGCGGGAGGCGTTCAT
>DAOOFR010000274.1:0-3402 GCA_035415285.1 Opitutaceae bacterium | reverse complement strand
GAACGGCAGAACGCCCACCGTCCACAGACCACCGACTACCGCCAACCGTCCACCGGCAACCGGCCACCGGCAACCGGCAACCGCCCGCCGGCAACCGGCTACCGCCCGCCAACCGCGCCGCGCGCGACCGGCAGCGAAATTCGGTTGGCCGGAATGGAAATCCCTGTTCCCGTCACCTACACCGTCTCCGCCCTTCGCATGCGCCTTTCCATCGTCATCCCCTGTTTCAACGAAACGAAGACCATCCGCGCCATCGTCGACGCCGTCCGCGCGGCCCCCGCCTCGGGGCTCGAGAAGGAGATCATCATCGTCGACGACTGCTCGACCGACGGCACCCGCGAGCTGCTGCGCACCGAGATCGCGCCGCTCGTCGAGCGGATCGACTACCACGGGAAGAACCAGGGCAAGGGCGCGGCGCTGCGCACCGGTTTCGCCGCCGCCACCGGCGACATCGTCCTCATCCAGGACGCCGATCTCGAATACGATCCGCAGGAGTACCCGCACCTGCTCAAGCCCATCCTCGACGGTAAGGCCGACGTCGTGTTCGGCTCGCGCTTCGCCAGCGGCAACGCCCACCGCGTGGTCTACTTCTGGCACATGATGGGCAACCGTTTCCTCACGCTCGCCTCGAACATGTGCACCAACCTCAACCTCACCGACATGGAGACCTGCTACAAGGTCTTCCGGCGCGAGGTCGTCGCCAGGATCCGGATCGAGGAGGACCGCTTCGGGTTCGAGCCCGAGATCACCGCCAAGGTCGCCAAGCTTCGCGTCCCCATCTACGAGGTCGGCATCAGCTACTTCGGGCGGACCTACGAGGAAGGAAAGAAGATCGGCTGGCGCGACGGCGTCCGCGCGCTCTGGGCGATCCTCAAATACAACCTGTTCCGCCGGAGCACCTGAACAATGGCCGCACGCCCCAACGCCAACGCCGACACCAACGACTTCGAGTTCGCCGCCCTCGACGAGGCCCGCAACTACCGCGCCGCGCTGGTCGCGGCGTTCCGGCCCTACCTGACCGGCCGCGTGCTCGAGGCGGGCGCCGGCATCGGCCAAATGACCCGCGAGTTCCTGACCGTCGGGACGATCTCCGAACTGGTGACCCTCGAGCCCGAGCCCCGCTACACCGAGCGACTCCGCCGCTTCCGCCCGGCCGAGCTCGTCGTCGAGGGCACGTCGCTCGACCTCCCCGCGGACGCGGCGTGGGACGCCATCATCAGCATCAATGTGCTCGAGCACATCGAGGACGACGCCGGGGAGCTGGCCCGGTACGGCCGTTTTCTCCGCCCGCGGCGGGGGCATCTCTGCCTGCTCGTTCCGGCCCGCCCCGAGCTCTACGCCCCGATCGACCGCGACTTCGGGCACTATCGCCGCTACACACGACGGGAGCTGCGCGCCAAGCTGCACGCCGCCGGATTCACGTCGGTCGACATCCATTACTACAACTGGGTCGGCTATTTCGCGTGGCTGCTCTCCTTCCGGTTGCTGCGCCGCCGCGGCTTCGACGCCCGGGCGGTCCGCTTCTTCGATCGCTGGATCTTCCCTCCCGTCCACTGGGGCGAAACGCATCTCGTGCGCCCCTGCTTCGGCCAGAACCTGATCGTCGTGGCCCGGGCCTGAGCCCACTGTCGCGCCCGGCCGGCCGCGGGCGGGCGGACCCGGCGCAGCGTCCCGGCACTTGCCCTCCGGTACCAGTTCCTTGTCACTTTCGCTCCGTCACTCTGCCCTTCGTTCCCTTCTGTCGTCCGCCCTCCGTTCCAGCTTTTCTGGTTTCCACATTCGCACTCCGGCTCCCCCGTTCCGCGCCTACAGTCCACCGGCAACAGTCCACCGGCCACCGCCCCCCCCCCCCCCCCGCCAGATCCGCCCCGCCGCATCCCTCGCCCTCCGCCCCCATGCACCGCAACACCCTGCGCCAGCTCGTGCTCCCGGCGCTCCTGCTCCTGGGCGACCTCGTCTTCGCCCTCGCGGGGCTCTCGCTGGCGTGGTGGCTCCGATATGACACCCGGCTCGGTCAGCTGGGCATCCCGGTCGAGGCGGCCGCGTTCGCGGACTACGTGCCGCTGCTGCTGGTCGGTGTCGCGATCCTGGTCGTCACCTACGCGCAGCTCGGGCTCTACGACGAACGCCTGCTGCTGCGCCGCTACCAGGCGCTGGCCATCATCATCAAGGGCACCGTGCTCTGGCTGCTCGCCTACCTGGGCGTCTCGCTCGTTCTCAAGTTCTCCCCCCCCATCTCGCGCCTCTTCGTCGCGGTGGCCTTCGTGGGCGTGGTCCTGCTCGAGTACCTCTGGCGCTCCGCCTTCTACGCGGCGATCTGCCGCGGCACCGTCCTGGAGCGCGTCCAGCAGCGCGTCGCGGTGCTGGGCTGGAACGACAACGCGGCCCGCCTCGTCCACGCCATCGCGGGCACGCCCGCCCACCCCTACCAGATCGTCGGCCTGATCGGCGAGGAGCCCGGCCGCCGCCCCGACCCCCGCGCCGACCTGCCCGCCCTCGTGCTCGGCCACTTCGGCGAGCTCGAAAGCGCCCTGCACGACCACCACATCGACATCCTCATCGCCGCCCACCTCGACCTCCCGCCCGAGCGCATGCAGGCCCTCGTGCAGGCGTGCGAGCGCCACTACGTCGAGCTCAAGGTCGTCCCGACCGTCTTCCAGGTCTTCGTTTCCGGCCTGCGGATGCAGACGATCGGCAACGTGCCCGTGCTCGGAGTCGAGGATCTGCCCATCACGCGCCTCTTCAGCCGCGGCCTCAAGCGCACCGTCGACCTGGCGGGCGCGGCGCTCGGCCTGCTCCTCGCCGCCCCGGTCGTGGCCCTGCTCGCGTGGTCGATCCGGCGCGAGTCGCCCGGCCCCGTCTTCTTCGGGCAGGAGCGCATCGGCACCGGCCACCGGCCGTTCACGATGTGGAAACTGCGCAGCATGCGACCCGACGCCGCCGCGCAGGACCACCTCCGCCAGAGCACCACGGGCGACGACCCGCGGGTCCTGCGCATCGGCCGGTTCATGCGCCGCTGGAACCTCGACGAGCTGCCGCAGTTCTGGAACGTGCTGCGCGGCGAGATGAGCCTGGTCGGCCCGCGGCCGGAGCGCACCTACCACGTCGACAGGCTCTCGTCCGAGATCCCTCACTACCTGCCGCGCCACCTCGTGAAGCCCGGCATGACCGGGTGGGCACAGGTCAACAACCTCCGCGGCGCCGGCGACCTCAACGCCCGGATCCAGCACGACATCTTCTACATCGAGAACTGGTCGCTCTGGCTCGACGTGCAGATCCTCCTGCTGACCTTCGCCCGCTGGCGCAACCCGGCCGAGTAGGGCCGCGCCAGGCGACCGGCCACCAAGTTCTCACGCGGAGACGCAGAGCGCGCGGAGGAGCGGACGGCGGAAAGGAATCGCC
>DAOOFR010000273.1:0-3511 GCA_035415285.1 Opitutaceae bacterium | reverse complement strand
GCGGCTCCGCGTGAAGCTGGATCGGTTCCGGTCTCGGAGAGGTTCCCACGCGGAGTGTCACCGGTCACTTCAAAACCAGCCACCTCGGGTCACCAAAAAACCAGCCACCCCAAAACGTGGAGAGCAAAGAGCACTTCTTTTCCAACAAGCTCCATATCAGCCGTTAGGCATGGAGTTTGTTGGAAAGGAAGTGCGAGTTAGGCAATTTAGGGTGGCTGGTTCTATTTCGACCCTGAGTGGCTGGTTTGAGGTGACCGCTGACAGCGCGGCGGATTCGCGCAGGGCCTCGGGCTGGGAGCCGTGGAGGGCCTTCTCGATGAGCAGCATCGAGAGGGCGAGGTTGCGGATCTTGTTGAAGCCGACGACGTGGATGGCCTGGGTGACCGTGGTGACGGTGTGGCCGAACGGGTTGTAGCCGAAGGTATTGGCGGCCTGGATCACCTTGGCGGTGACCATGGTGTCGCGGCTGATGAGGTCGGCCAGTTCCTGGACGGAGATCGAGAAGGCGCGGTCGGAGAGCTCCTCGATGAGCTTGATGACCTCGGGCAGGCTGGCCGCTTCGTTGGAGCGGAGGGCCTGCTGGATGCGGGCGATGGTCTGACTGGCGAGCGGTGAGGGCACTGAAGGTTTTTCCTGCCCTGTGTAACGGTCCAAACCGTTGGCGGTTGAGGGGAAACGCGCAGGGGGCACCCCGGGAAAACCCTTCGGCGCGGCGCTAGACTTTCGCGCCCTTGGTCAGCCACTTGCGCAGGAAAAGCGCGACGAGGCAGCCGACGAAGGCGTAGAGGCCGAGCCAAAGCCACATGGCGGACGGCGTTTGCCAGTAGGACAGGCGGTTCTCCACCAGCGCCTGCTGCAGCGGCATCGCGGCGCCGTCGACCGTGACGGTCTCGGGCGACCAGCGTTCGAGCAGATGGCCGGAGAACGCGCTGACGAGGGTTTTGGCGGCGAACCACGGGAGCATCGAAAGTCCGAGGTAGGTGCCCTCCTGGCCCTTGGGGGCGATGGCGGCGGTGTATTCGTTGAGCTTTGGCGACCAGAGGACTTCGCCGATGGTGACGAGGGCCATGCAGAAAATAGCCATCACGTAGTGGGCCTTCGCGATCCCCATGCCGTACCATTGCCAGGGCAACGCCATCGGGAAGAGCGCGAACGCCGAGATCATCGAGCCGTACACGAGCAGGTTGAAGACGCGGAATTTGTTCGCGAGCGGGATGAACAGGATCAGGCCGAGCACGATCCCGATCGGGTTGATCATGTTGAGCACGCCGATTGCCGCATCCGGTCCGATGGTGCGCTCCCAGTACTTCGGCATGAGCAGATAGAGGTAGGCGTAGACGGCGCGCACGCCGAGCACGAGGGCGATGAGCACGATCAGGCGGAAAAAGGCGGGCTCGTGCACGACGTCCTTGGCGATCGCCAACGGGCGTTTGCGGACCGGCTGTTCCTGCGCGGCCTCCTGGGACTCGTCGGCACCGTGGAGCTGGTCCTCGTGGCGGACCATGAGTTCGGCGACGGCCCAGCACAACACGGCGAGCACGACACCCATCGTGAAGATGTGGACGTTGGCGACCTTGAAGTGGAGGCGGACGATGTCGATGGAAGCGCCGCCGGCGGCGGCACCGATGTTCATGAAAAGGTACCAGAGGTTGAAGCCGGCACTGCGGGAACGCTTGGTGGTGTAGCGTTGGGTGGCCGACTGGAAGATGGTCTGGATCGCCGCCATGAACGGCGCCATCAGGACCAGCAGCGCGGCGGCGATCAGCCCGCGGTGGGGCAGCGCTGGCAGGAGCCCGACGGCGAGCACGGCGCCGCGCAGCAGGAGCATCGCCAGCATCGAGAACCGGAGCGATTTGCGGATGCCGAGCCAGTCGGTGACCAGGCCCGAGAAGGTCAGCAGAATCGTCGTGGCGGAGGTGAAGACGGCGATCGTGTAGCCGGCGTTCTTGTCGCTCATCCCCAGATCCTGCGAGAGGAAGAGCGAGGCGATGGTCAACATCGCGAAGTAGAAGGTGCAATCGAGGATATTGACGATCTGGATGCCCCAGAACTCGGCGCGGGTCTCGCGCAACACGCCGAAATCGCGGAAATAGTCGCCGATCATCTGGCCGGCGGAACGGGGAGCGGAGGCTTGGCTCATCGGTTGCGGTGGGGACCACCAGCGGAGCCGACATCGGGCCACCTGTCGAGCCGGCGAATGCCGGGCCGCAGCCGCGGCTTGCGTGGGGCGGCGCGGACCCGTGCAATCGATCCGCCCACATGCACCTCCGCCGCCTCGCCCTCCAGCACTTCCGCAATGTCGCCTGGGCGGAGCTGGCGCTGCCGGCCGCCGGCGCGGCGCTGGTCGGGGCCAATGGCCAGGGGAAGACGAACCTGCTGGAGGCCGTCGGCCTGCTCACGGCGCTGCGCTCGTTCCGGCAGGGCGACAACCGCCTGCTGATCGCGCACGGCCAGCCGGAGGCGGCGTTGCGTTTCGAACTGGAGCACGAGCGGCTCGGCGCGACCGTTGTGACGCTCCGGCTGCGGCCCGAGGGCAAGGAGGTGGAGGTCGACGGCACCAAGGTGGTGCGCTTCGGCGACTTCCTCGGCAAGTTTCCCACGGTTCTGTTCTCCTCGCAGGACAACCAGCTCATCCGCGGCAGCCCGTCGGCCCGGCGGCGCTGGCTCGACCTCGTGCTCGCGGCGATGGATGCGAACTACCTCGACGTGCTGCAGCGGTACCATCGGGCGCTCGACGGTCGCAATCGGCTGCTCAAGGAGCGCGCGGAGGCCGCGCAACTGGCGGCGTTCGAGCAACCGCTGGCCGCGGCGGGAGCGGCGGTGGTGCGCGCCCGCGTGGCGGGCGTGGGCGAACTTGGCGCACGGGTTCGCGCCGCCTACGCGACGATCGCACCCGCGCAGGAGGCCGCGGACCTCGTGTACGAGTCGGACGTGGCCGAGGGCGACGAAGCATCGCTGGCGGCGCTGTTCGCCGCGAACCGGGAGCGCGACCTGCTCATGCGATCGACTTCGCGTGGGCCGCACCGCGACGACATCGACCTCACCCTCGATGGGCGCTCGAGCCGCGATTTCGGGTCGGAGGGCCAGCAGCGCAGCCTGGTGCTGGCGCTGCGACTGGCGCAGCTCGGGCATTTCCGCGAGCGGTCCGGCGTGCGCCCGCTCGTGCTCGCCGACGATGTGCTCGGCGAACTCGATGCCGGCCGGCGCGCGCGGTTCTGGTCGGCGATCGAGCCGGGTACCCAGGTGCTGGCGACGGGCACGGCGGTGCCCGAGGGCGTGGCGGAGGGCTGGCGGGTGTTCCGCGTCGAGCGCGGGACGTTCACGGACCCGGCGTGACCACGCCGAGGAGCGTCGAGGAGGAATGTGCGATTCGCCAGCGAGAGGGCGAGGTGAGGAGGTGTGTTGGAATCGGCTGCGCAGGTTTCGGCCTTAACACCGCAATTGAACCGCAAAGACCCTAGCGCGGCCGAGCCGCAACCGAAGGGAGCAGGCGGCGCGGCGGTTGGCAAAG
>DAOOFR010000272.1:0-3521 GCA_035415285.1 Opitutaceae bacterium | reverse complement strand
ACTGGGGCCACCCCCTCAGCCTCCGCTCGGCCGCGCCCCGCCTCCGCCCCGGGCGAGCGGGCCGTCGCAGGGTATTGCGTTTTACGCCACGACCCAACACTCTGCCGCCAGCACCGTACCCCGATGAATCCCCCGCCCGCCCCCAGCCCAGGCCAACCCCGCATCGATCTCGCCGGCCGGCGTATCCTCGTGGTCGAGGACGACCGCGTGAACGCCCGGATCATCGCCTCGATTCTGCGCCCGGAAGGTTATGTCATCGCCGAGGCCGAGTCCGGCGAGGCCGCGCTGGCCACCGTCCCCGATTTCCAGCCCGACCTCATCCTGCTCGATGTCGTCATGGCCGGCATCAGCGGGTTCGAAACCTGCCGTCGGCTCAAGGCCGACCCGGCGACCGCCGCCACCCCGGTCATCTTCATCACCGCCAAGAACCAGTCGGCCGACATCGTCACCGGGCTGGAAGCCGGCGGGGTGGACTACGTGGTGAAGCCCTTCCAACCGCGCGAGATGATCGCCCGCATCCGCACCCACCTGCAGGTCCGCGCCCTGCTCGAGCACCAGGAGCGGCTCATCGACGACCTCAGCAAGGCCAACGCCGCCAAGAACCACTTCCTCGGCATCGCCGCCCACGATCTGCGCAACCCCCTCACCTCCATCCGCGGCCTGTCCGAGTTCATGCTCGACGGCTCCTCCGGCGAGTTGAACGAGGACCAGCGCGCCATGCTGCGCAGCGTCCACAGCGCCACCCACGTGATGCTCGATCTGCTCAACGAACTGCTCGACATCTCCATCATCGAGAGCGGCGAGATGCGACTCGACCTCACGCCCACCAACCTGGCCGACATCGTGCACGACGCCGTCTTCCTCAACGGCCTCACCGCCGCGCGCAAACAGATGAAGATCGCGTGCCGCCCCATCAAGCCCACCCGCCCCCTCGTGCTCGACAGCCGCAAGATCCGGCAGGTCATCGACAATCTCCTCAGCAACGCGATCAAGTTTTCGCCCCCCGGGACGACTATATCTGTCGTGTTCTCGGAAGACGCCACCACCCAAACCGTATCCGTGCAGGACCAGGGTCCCGGCATTCCGCCCGACGAGATGGGCATGCTCTTCACCAGTTTCGGCAAGACCTCCGTCCGCCCCACCGGCGGCGAGAAGAGCACCGGCCTCGGCCTGGCCATCTGCCGCAAGATCGTCGAAGCCCATCACGGCACCATCGCCGCCGCCAACCGCGAGGGCGGCGGCGCCGCCTTCAGCGTCACACTCCCGGCCCCCCATCATGGAGTTTAACGGCACAGTGCTCATCGTCGACGACGAGCCCCACGTCCGCAAATACATCGGCCTGATCCTCCGCAAGCTCGGCAATCCCGTCGTCCTCGAGGCCGCCAACGGCGAGGAAGCCATCGCCGCCTGCGCCCAGCACAACCCCGACCTCGTGCTGATGGACGTCAACATGCCCAACATGGACGGCCTCCAGGCCCTCGAGCGCATCAACGCCGCCAACCCCGACATCCTCGTCGTGATGCTCACCTCCCTGGCCACCCGCCACGTCGTCGAGCGCTGCCTCGAGCTGGGCGCCGTCAACTTCGTCCGCAAAGACACCCCGAAGGAGGCCATGGCCAAGGTCCTCAGCGACACCATCGCGGACCACTTCGGCGAGGAGTGACGTTCCCCATGCCCCCCGTCGACCCCGAGTCCAGCCCCGACCTCGACCCCGGCATGGCGGTGCGCGAAGTCCGCTATCCCCTGCCTCGCCTGCTCCAGGAGCTGCAGCTCGAACGCACCGGCTCGCTCTTCGCCAAGGAGATCCTCGACCAGATGGAGATCAGCCAGATCTTCACCACCCGGCGCAAAAAACATGCCCGCCGCGCCCAATAGCCGCTTCCTCGAGCTGATCTCGACCGGCGTGCCGCCGCTCGTGCCGGCCGATGTCGTCGCCGCGCTCGGAGCCGACCACGGACCGGGCACCCTGGCCATGCTCCAGGCGCTCGTCACCAACAAGCATTTACCCAAGGACCAGGCCTGCACCCTCTGGGGCAACTCGATCGGCATCGCCTACGTCGACCCGCTGGTCTCGCTCATCTCCGACGAGGCCCTCGCGACCATCCCCCACGAGATCGCCGCCAAGACCCGCGCCATCCCGATCTACCTAATCGACGGAGTCGTCACCGTCGCGATGGCCGAGCCGGAGAACCCCGAACTCGTCCGCCGCATCGGCCACATCGTCCAGGGCCCCATCAGCCCCGTCTTCGCCCTGCCCTGCGAGATCGCCGACGCCATCGCCGTCCACTACTCCACCGAGAAGGGCATCGGCGACTGCCTCAACGAGTTCGCCAAATCCCACTCGCTCAGCGCCGCCGCGCTCTCCCCGGAGGCGCTCCAAAGCCTCGGCGAGTCCACCGGTGTCATCCAGATCGTGGATGCCGTGATCCACTTCGCCCTGCGCGAACGCGCCACCGACATCCACATCGAGCCCCAGGAGGAGCACACCCGCATCCGCTTCCGCGTCGACGGCTTCCTGCGCGAGGTGCTCACCTTCGCCAAGGTCCTCCACAACGCCATCGTCACCCGCATCAAGATCCTCGCCGATCTCGACATCTCCGAGTCCCGCCTCCCGCAGGACGGCCGCATCGTCCTCCCGCTCGGCACCAACAAGGCCAACTTCCGCATCTCCACCATCCCCTCCCAGTACGGCGAGAAGGTCGTCGTGCGCGTGCTCAACATCACCGGAAAGAAGGAGGTGCTCACCCTCGACAAGGTGATGATGTCGCAGACCATCCTGCGCCCCTTCCGCCGCCTCATCCAGAGCCCCAACGGCATCGTCTTCGTCACCGGCCCCACCGGCTCCGGCAAGACCACCACCCTCTACGCCGTCCTCCACGAGCTCAACAGCGTCGGCCTCAACATCTCCACCATCGAGGACCCCATCGAGATCCAGATGGCCGGCGTCAACCAGACCCAGGTCAAGTCCGACATCGGCCTCGACTTCGCCTCCATGCTCCGCGCCCTCCTGCGCCAGGATCCGGATGTCATGCTCGTCGGCGAGATCCGCGACGCGGAGACGGCCAAGATCGCCACCGAGGCCGCCCTCACCGGCCACCTCGTGCTCGCCACGCTCCACACCAACTCCGCCCCGCAGGCCGTCCTGCGCCTCATGGAGATGGGCGTCGCCCCCTACATGGTCGCCCCCTCCGTCATCGGCGTGCTCGCCCAGCGCCTCGCCGCCCGCATCTGCGAGAAGTGCAAGGAGGCCTACTTCCCCCCGCGCGAAGTCCTCCGGAAGTATTTTCAGGACGATGGCCTCGCCGACGTCCCCTTCTATCGCGGCAAAGGCTGTCCCTACTGCCGCGGCACCGGCTACCGCGGCCGCGTCGCCTTCCACGAACTCGTCCTCGTCACCGAGGAGATCCGCGCCCACATCTCCAGCGGCCGCAGCGTCTCCGACATCGTCGCCGCCGCCCGCAAGGTCGGCTACCAGACCCTGCGCTACGACGGGCTCAAGAAGGTGTTGCTCGGCCTCACCA
>DAOOFR010000271.1:0-3541 GCA_035415285.1 Opitutaceae bacterium | reverse complement strand
CGGCGGGCGGTCCGGAATTCGCGGTTGAAAAACCGGCGGACCACGGTTTCCCTCCGCGCACCTCGTTTAGGTGAACCCAGGGCGCTGGGTTGAGATCGCGACACGCTCCGTCGCTCAAGCCTTCGAACCTGATGCGTCTAGCCACGCCGTAGGGAAAACAGGACTTGGGCCACGCCCGAGGACTCTGGCTCCCTGCGTTGGGGCCGGGCGGATCGACAACCCTCCGCCACCATGTCCTCGACCGCCGCTACCACTGATCCCACCGGGCACACCGTTTTCCCGGGCTCCCGCCGCGTCTATCTTCAGGGCTCGCGCCCCGACCTGCGCGTGCCGATGCGCGAGATCACGCTCACGCCCACGCGTCTGCCCGACGGCACCGAGGTGCCCAACGATCCGGTCCGCGTGTACGACACCGCCGGGGCGTGGGGCGACCCGGCGTTCCACGGCGACTCGACCAAGGGCGTGCCGGCCCTGCGCGCGGCGTGGATCGCCGAGCGCGGCGATGTCGAGCCGATCGCCGGCCGCGCCGTGTTGCCGCTCGACGACGGCTACCTTTCCGCCAAGCACCGCGACCAGGCTGAGCGCGACGGGAAGCGCAATCCACTCAAGCCCTTCGATCGCGCCGACCGCCAGACCTTGCGCGCCAAGCCCGGCGCTTGCGTGACGCAGATGCACTACGCGCGCCGCGGCCTGATCACGCCGGAGATGGAGTTCGTCGCCATCCGCGAGAACATGCGCCTGCAGAGCGCGCGCGAGCTGCTGGAGATGACCGAGCAGGGCCCGCGCAATTCGCTTTTCCGCCAGCACGTCGGCCAGAACTTCGGCGCCGCCATCCCGCGCGAGATCACGCCGGAGTTCGTGCGCAGCGAGGTGGCCCGCGGCCGCGCGATCATCCCGGCCAACATCAACCACCCCGAGGCCGAGCCGATGGCCATCGGCCGCAACTTCCTCGTGAAGATCAACACCAACATCGGCAACAGCGCCGTCGCCTCCTCGATCGACGAGGAGGTCGAGAAGATGCGCTGGTCGGTGAAGTGGGGCGGCGACACGCTGATGGATCTCTCCACGGGCAAGAACATCCACCAGACCCGCGAGTGGATCCTGCGCAATTGCCCCGTGCCCGTCGGCACCGTGCCGATCTACCAGGCGCTCGAGAAGGTCGGCGGCCGGCCCGAGGAGCTCACGTGGGATATTTTCCGCGACACGCTGGTCGAGCAGGCGGAGCAGGGCGTCGACTACTTCACGATCCACGCCGGCGTGCTGCTGCGCTATGTGCCGCTCACCGCGCGGCGCATGACCGGCATCGTTTCCCGCGGCGGCTCGATCATGGCCAAGTGGTGCCTCGCCCACCACCAGGAGAACTTCCTCTACACGCACTGGGACGAGATCTGCGAGATCATGGCCGCCTACGACGTCGCCTTCTCGATCGGCGACGGCCTGCGTCCCGGCTCCATCGCCGACGCCAATGACGACGCGCAGTTCGGCGAGTTGCTCACCCAGGGCGAGCTCACGCAGCGCGCGTGGAAGCAGGATGTGCAGGTGATGAACGAGGGCCCCGGTCACGTGCCCATGCACATGATCGCGGAGAACATGCAGAAGCAGCTCGAGTGGTGCGCCGAGGCGCCGTTCTACACGCTCGGGCCGCTCACCACCGACATCGCGCCGGGCTACGACCACATCACCAGCGCCATCGGCGCGACGATGATCGGCTGGCACGGCTGCGCGATGCTCTGCTACGTGACGCCGAAGGAGCACCTCGGACTGCCGAACAAGGACGACGTGCGCGCCGGCGTGATCGCCTACAAGATCGCCGCCCACGCCGCCGACCTCGCCAAGGGCCATCCAGCCGCCCAATACCGCGACAACGCGCTCTCGAAGGCGCGCTTCGAGTTTCGCTGGGAGGACCAGTTCAACCTCGGCCTCGATCCCGAGAAGGCCCGCGAGTTTCACGACTCCACGCTGCCGCAGGAGAGCGCGAAAACCGCGCACTTCTGCTCCATGTGCGGCCCGCAGTTCTGCTCGATGAAGATCACCGAGGACGTGCGCGCTTTCGCCGCGACGCAGGGTGTGGGCGAGGAGGCGGCCGTCGTCGCCGGCCTCAAGGCCAAGGCCGACGAGTTCCGCCAGACCGGCGGCGAGCTCTACTTGGGCCAGAAGCCCTCCGCTGTTCGTCCGGCTGGGTCGGACTGATCGTTCTACTCGCTACGCACTACTCGCTTCTCGCTCCTGACCATGCAGATCCTCCTCAACGATCAGCCCCGCGAGGTCGCCCCCGGAACGACGCTCGCCGCCCTGCTTGACGAACTCGGTCTCGCCGAACGCAAGGGCGTGGCGGTCGCGGTCAACGATGCCGTCGTGCCGCGCTCCGCCTGGGCGCAGCGGCCGCTCGCCGAGGGCGAGCGCGTGCTGGTCATCCGGGCCACGCAGGGCGGATGAAGCTGGTCGTCATCTCCCCGGAGGCGGACGACCCGCGCGAGCTCGACGTGCTGGCGGCGCTGATGGCCGCCGGCCTGGAGCGTTACCACGTGCGCAAGCCGCATTGGTCGCGCGAGCGGCTCGCGGCGTGGCTCGCCGCCGTGCCGGAAGTATGGCGATGCCGGCTGGTGCTGCACCAGCACCACGACCTCGCCGGGCCGTTCGGCTGCGCCGGCGTGCACTCCAAGGACGGTGCGCCGGACCCAGCACCGGTGCCGGGCCTGTTCCGCAGCCGCGCCTGCCATGACCTCGCCTCGCTGGAGGCGGCTCTCGGTCGCTGCGATGCCGTGCTCTGCAGCCCCGTGTTCCCCTCGATCTCGAAGGCCGGATACGAACCCTCGGCGGACTTTCGCGCGTTGGCCGAGCGGCTCGCTCGGCGGACCGCCGCGGAACGCCGCACGGAGGTGATCGCGCTCGGTGGCATCACCCCGGAGCGGGTTGCCCGCTGCGCCGAGTTCGGGTTCGACGGCGTGGCGGTGCTCGGAGCGCTCTGGCAGGCGGACGATCCGCCGCGGGTTTTCGCCGCGCTGCAACAAGCGCGGCCCGTCGGCTCCGCTGCTCTGCGCTCGCGGCCGGTGCTGTGCATCACGCAGGACGGGATCGCGCTCTCGCATGAGGAGCAGGCGGAGCGCCTTTGCCGCGCCGGCGCCCGCTGGATCCAGCTGCGGATGAAACGCGCCGACGCCGCGGAACGGTTGCGGACCGCGAAGGCCGTCGTCGCCATCTGCCGGGCACACGGCGCGCTGTGCGTCGTCAACGACTCGGTCGAACTCGCGCTCGCCGCCGATGCCGACGGCGCCCACCTCGGCCAGAGCGACGGCGACTGGGCCGAGGCCCGGCGTCGCCTCGGCGCCGGGCGCCTGCTCGGCGGCACGGTGAACGATGCCGCGGATGCGGCCCGTGCAGTTGCCTGCGGCTGCCTCGACTACGCCGGCGTGGGCCCGTGGCGGTTCACCACCACGAAGGCGAACCTCTCGCCTGTGCTCGGCGCGGACGGTGTGCGCGCGTTGCTGACGGCGTTGGGCGGTCTGCCCGCCTGGGTGATTGGCGGTATCGAGCCGGTGGA
>DAOOFR010000270.1:0-3612 GCA_035415285.1 Opitutaceae bacterium | reverse complement strand
CACCGGGACCTACTCGCCGCTGCCCGCGGACCTGCGCTCCTCGGCCACCGGCGCCTATCACCTCGCGCACCAGACCGCCGCCTCCCAACTCCTCACCTACCCGGACCAACTCCTCGTGGGTCCATCGGCTTCGGTCTCCTTCCGCAGCCGACTCGGCTGGGCCGGAGACGGCGAGACCGCCAGCCTCGAACTCTCGCAGGATGGCGGCACCACTTGGACCGCGCTCTACAACCAAACCGGCACCAACAGCGCCGGCGAAGCATCCTTCCAGGCGCGCTCCGTCTCGCTCGCCGCCTATGCCGGCAAGTCGGTCCGGCTGCGTTTCGCCTACCGCTACAACTCCGGCAGCTACTACCCCTACGCCGACGCCGGCGTCGGCTGGTACATCGACGAGATCTCCGCGACAAACCTCTACGGCCTCGGCGCCGCCGTGACGTCGGCCGTGCCGTCCGGCCGCTCGTTCGCCTTCACGCCCGCAAGCGCCGGCACCTATCTGCTGGCCGTGCGGCCGCTGACCCCCGGCCGCACCTGGCCGTTCGGTCCGTATCTGGAGGTCAATGCCAGCGCGATCCCGCCCTTCACCGCCTGGGCGACGCAGCAGGAGACCGCCGCCTCGCTGCCCGCCGGCACCATCGCCAACCACCCGACGGAGGACTACAACAACGACGGTGTCGCCAACCTCGCCGCCTACGCGCTCGGGCTCAGCGCAGTCGCGCGGGCGACGCCGCCGGCCCCCGCGATCGCCGACGGCCGCCTCCGGCTGAGCTACCAGCGCGATCTCACCCGTACGGACGCGACCATCACCGCGCAGATCTCGACCGACCTCACGACGTGGCATGCCCTCGGCGCCGCCGGGGCGCCGGCGGGGTTCGCCGACGCACTGCTCTCGAGCAACGGCTCGGTGGAGACGCGTGAGGCCTCGGTCCCGCTGACCTCGGGCACCCGCCTCTTCCTGCGCCTGCAGATCACCCGCCCGTAGCGCGCGGAGCGCGCACCCGCTGCCAGCAGACCGCTCCGCCCCGCTCGCCTTGTGGCACGGGTCTCCAGACCCGTGGCCGCTCAGCGTCGCTCCCGCATCACACGGGCGATGTCGCGGTCGTTCTCGCGCTTCTTGATGTCGTCGCGCTTGTCGAACTGCTTCTTGCCGGTGGCCAGGCCGATCTCGACCTTCACCAGCGCCTCCTTGAAGTAGAGGCGCAGCGCCACCAGCGCCTTGCCGGCCGTCTCCAGCGCCTGGGTGATCTTGCGCAGCTCGTTGCGATGCAGGAGCAGCTTGCGCACGCGCCGCGGATCGCACTTGGTGTAGCCGGAGTGTTCATACTCCTCGATATACAGGCCGTAGAGCCAGGCCTCGCCGCGCTCGATCCGCGCGAAGGCATCCGCCAGCTGCGCACGGCCGGCCCGGATCGACTTCACCTCGGCGCCGCGCAGGGCGATGCCCGCCTCGAAGCGTTCGTCGATGAAGTAGTCGCGCAACGCCTTCGGGTTGCGGACCTCGGAGTAGCGTTCTTTCTTTTTCGCTGCGGCCACGGCGTTTGGGCGCCCGCGGAACCCGGCCCGGGACAGGCTTCAGCCCACCACCGACACCGCGCGACCGCCGGCAGAGTTACTCGGCGAACTCGTACTGGATCTTGCCCTCGATGATCTCGCGCAGGGCGATGTCCTCGAGGTTGAGCTTCTCGAGGGACTCCACGAGCGGACGGCTGCCGCGACGAAGCTGTTTCACGCGGCGCGAAACCACGTTGATGAGCAAGTTCGCGTCGGTGATGACCTTCTGGGCGTCTTTTAGATATTCGTCTCGCACGGAGTTCCTCCTTGGAAAAGTGAAGAGGAAGACAAGGCGGCCGCGCCCGCCCTCGGTCAAGAGTGAAGTTCGGCCGGTGCCGGCCGCGCCCGGCCCACCCCGGCACCCGCCCGGCCCGGGCGAAAACCATCCGCCGACTTGCCGCCCCTCCCCTTCCCGTCACCATGCCGGCCATGTGGATCGCATGGACAACGGTCGATTCCCGCGAGGCCGCGGATCGTCTCGCCCGCACGGCGGTCGAACACCGCTTGGCGGCCTGCGTCCAGATCGACGGGCCGATCACCTCGGTCTACCGCTGGCAGGGGAAGACCGAACAGGCCGAAGAATGGCGGCTCACGTTCAAGTGTTCGCCGGAGCAACTCAGCCTGCTGGAAGCCCGAATTCTCGCCGAACATCCCTATCAGACCCCCGAGTGGATTGCGGTGCGCGCCGAACATGTGGGGGAAAAATACTTGAACTGGGCATTCGAGGGCTCTTCACTCGGCGACTTTTCCAACGACACCAACGTCTAAACGCAGTCCGGCCATGTCCCAGCACAACAGCTTCCGCTCCGCCGCCACCACCGGCGCCAAACGCAATGTCCTCAAGCGCTTCGAGCGCGTCGAGCTCCTCAAGAAACGCGGCCAGTGGAAGGAAGGCGAGCGCGTGATGGGTCTGCGCAAGACCAAGCCCGACGTCTGAGCCGCGCCGAGTCCATTTCAGGCCAAGGGCAGCGCCATCTCCACGGGCTGCCCTTTCTTTTTGCCCATGAGCACCGGCTCCAACGCCCCCGCACCTGTCACGGCTCCGGCAGACCGCCCCGGGCCGATCAAGCGTCTCTACAACTGGGTGCTGCACTGGGCGGAGACTCCGTACGGCGTGCCCGCGCTCTTCGCGCTCGCGTTCGTCGAGTCGTCGTTCTTCCCGATCCCGCCCGACGTGCTTCTGATCGCACTATGCATGGGCGCGCCGAAGAAGTCGTTCAAATACGCCGGTTGGTGCGCCCTCGCCTCCGTGCTCGGCGGCATCGGAGGCTACTACATCGGCTATCTCGCCGAGCCGGTGGGCCACTGGATCATCTTCGATCTGCTCCACTACGGAGCGGCGTGGGCCAAGGTGGCCGAACTCTACGGGGGCAACGCGTTCCTCGCGATCCTCGCCGCCGCCTTCACCCCGATCCCCTACAAAGTCTTCACGATCGCCGCCGGTGTCTTCCATGAGCAGGTGCCCCTGCTCACGCTCGTCGCCGCCTCCGCGATCGGCCGCACCGGGCGCTTCATGCTGGTCGCCGGCACGATCTTCTTCTTCGGGCCTCCGGTGAAACGCCTGCTCGACAAGTATCTCGAGTGGGCCGCGCTCGGCCTCTTCGGCCTCGGCGTGCTCGGTTTCGTCGCCATCAAGTACGTCTTCTGAGTCTGGCGACATCGTGCCACCGCTCACGCCGGCGGCGTGAGCGCCCCCGGCAGTGGCCCCGGGATCGGCGGCGGCCGAAGGCAGCGGATCGCGATCGCCGGATCGCGGTTCTCCGCTCGGCGCGGGATGGGCACAGCGGCGAATCCGCCGCGCCTGACTTCTTCACCGGTCGCAACCGGTCGGAGGTTTCCAAATGGTCGGGCCGGTGAGATTTGAACTCAACCGGCAAGTTCCAGAAGCGTCTGAACAACAATAATCAGACGAAAGACGCACTATGGACGACGCACAACTGGACGCACTGATTGAACGGATCGAGGTCGACGAAGAGACCGGCGATGTCGTTATTCCGGACGAGGTATTGGAGGTGTCAGCGGTCACCTCAAACCAGCCACTCAGGGTCGAAATAGAACCAGCCA
>DAOOFR010000269.1:0-3617 GCA_035415285.1 Opitutaceae bacterium | reverse complement strand
TGCGGACTGCGGCCCGGGGAGGGGAGAGGGCGACGAGAATTGCGGATTTCGGAGTGCGGATTGCGGATTGGCCGGGACGGCTACCGCGCCTGCCCGTCGTGGTCCGGTGTTCCGGCCCGGACCGCCGGACGTGAGCCGGATCGAGCGGCGCGGGCTGAAGCACCGCGCCACGGCGAATGCTCTTTGCGGAGTGTCGGAGATGTGCCGATGAACGCCGCGCTCCCTCATTCTTCATTCGCCGTTCTCGTGTGCCCGATGTGGTCCGAGGACCTGTTCGCCACGTACGGTTCTACCGCCCAGTTCTTGGCCCCTGCGCTCCTTCTTCTCGTGGGCGCGATTGCCGGTGTCTCCGCGCTTTTCGCCGCACACCGCTCACGCCGCGTATGGCTCGGCGCGACGCTGCTCTCCTGTGCCGCAGGACTCACGGCTGCGGTTTTCGTGCTCTGCGGCGCTGCCGACTGGCCCGAAGCCCCGCACGGGGCCGGGTGGGCATGGTCGCCCTCCTTCGCCGTTTGCGGCGAACAGGTGCGCCTCCGATTCGATGCGCTTAGTGCGCTCTTTCTCGCGCTGACGTGCGTGGTTGGCGGCGTGGGTGCGATCTACGGCGGCGAGTACTGGAGCGACGCCACGCATCCGCGCACGGCGCGGAGCGGACGGCTCTGGTGGAGCGTGCTGCTGCTCAGCCTCGGCGCCGTGCTCGTCGTCGCCAACGGCCTGCATTTTCTCATCGGCTGGGAACTCTTCACTCTCGCCGCCTACTTCCTCGTCACGCTCGACCGGCGACGTGCCGAAGTGCGCGCGGCGGGCTGGCTCTATCTCGGAGCGTCGCACGTGGCGATGCTCGCGCTCTTCGCGTTCTTCGCGTTGCTGGCCGAACACACCGGAGGCTGGGCGCTCGGCCCGTTGCTCGATCACAAGGAGCTCGCGCCGCTGTTCTGGCTCGCGCTGATCGGCTTCGGGCTGAAGGCGGGGCTGTTTCCGCTTCATGTCTGGCTGCCGAGCGCGCATGCGAACGCGCCCAGCCACGTCTCCGCGATCCTCTCCGGCGTCACCATCAAGATAGGACTCTACGGCCTGATCCGTTTCAGCGGGTGGCTGCCGGTTCCGGACAGCGCCGGCTGGGTGGTCGTCGCGCTCGGCGCGGTCAGCGCGGTACTCGGCGTGGCGTTCGCGCTCGGTCAGCACGACCTCAAACGCCTGCTGGCCTACCACAGCGTGGAGAACATCGGCATCATCCTGCTCGGCTTCGGCTTCGCGCTCGTGGCCGTGCGGTACGGCGACCAACCGTGGGGGCGGCTCGCGCTCGCCGGCGGGTTGCTGCACATCTGGAACCACGGCCTTTTCAAGGCGCTGCTCTTCCTCGGCGCCGGCTCGGTGCTCCACGCCACGGGTACGCGCGAGATGAGCCGGCTCGGCGGACTCTGGCGCGCGATGCCGTGGACGGCCTCGCTCTTCACGCTCGGTGCGATGGCGATCTGCGGGTTGCCGCCGCTCAACGGTTTCGTCAGCGAGTGGCTCGTCTACCTCGGACTCTTCGACGCCGCGATCTCTCACGGTCCGGCCGCCTGGGCGGCGCTACCGGCGGCGATCGCGCTCGGCGTCACCGGGGCGCTGGCGCTGGCGTGCTTCTCGAAGGTGTGCGGCGTGGTCTTCCTCGGCGCGCCGCGTTCGGATGCGGTGGAACACGTCCACGAATGCGGCCCGGCGATGCGCGGAGCGATGGTTGCGCTCGCGGTGCTGTGCGCCGCCATCGGTCTCGCACCCGTGCTTTTCTGGCCGGCCATCGCGCGAGCCATCGAGGCGTGGCATCCGGCGTGGACCGCCGCCGGCACCGCTGCGCCGCTGCTGCCGCTCACGTATCTCCATCTCGGCCTGGCGGTGCTCGCCGCGCTCGCGGGCGTGTGGTTGTGGCGGCGCGCCAAGCGCGGCGGCCTGCGCCGCGCGCTCACCTGGGACTGCGGTTACGCTGTGCCCACGGCCCGGATGCAGTACACGGCCGGCTCGTTCGCGGCGACCATCGTCGAGTGGTTCGACTGGGTTCTGCGTCCCGCGAAACATGAGCACGCGCTTGTGCCGGAGGTGCCGTTCCCGGCCGCCGCGAGCCGTGAGGAGCACACGCCCGAGACCGTGCTCGAGCATGTCGTCGCGCCGACCGGCACCGTCGTGATGCGGGTCTCCACCGCCGTCCGCCGTCTCCAGCACGGCCGGATGCAGGCCTACATCCTCTACCTCGTCTGCGGCGTCGCCGCGTTGGCGGCGCTGGTGATCGGCGGAGGAAAGTGATGCAATCGTGGCCCCAATTTGCGTCTATCTCGGTTGTCTCCGTCCGAGGGCGCTCAGCTGAGCCGACTGTGC
This sequence comes from Opitutaceae bacterium, assembly GCA_035415285.1. Classification (GTDB taxonomy): domain Bacteria; phylum Verrucomicrobiota; class Verrucomicrobiia; order Opitutales; family Opitutaceae; genus CAJCBL01. The sequence goes on along the minus strand of DAOOFR010000269.1, from coordinate 1,262 downwards.
CAGTAGCCTGGCCGACGCTTGAAATGCATCACCGCCACGATCCAGATCCGGTCGGGCTCCTCGATGTAGACGATGGCGTAGGGGAAGGTGCTGCCGAAGTGTCGCCGGGCGGGCGGATCGAACATGCGCCGCAGCTTCGGCCGGGCGCAGATCTCCGTGGTCACTTCGTCGATCTCACGGAAGAACCGTTGTGCCAGTGCGGGATTGATCTCCTGATAGTGCACGGCCGCCGCGACCAACTCGGCGCGAGCTTCCGGATGGAAGACGAACGGTTTCACAGCCCGATGATCTTGCGCACCTCGGACATGACCTCTTCGCCGGGCAGGCCTGTCACCTTGCCGCTCTGGATTTCGCCGACGCGGCGCCGAGTCTCAGCGCGCCACGTCTCGTCGATCTCGGGATCAGGCCGGGCGAAACACTCGGCGAGCAGTTGGTCGACGAGTTCGTTCATCTGCTCGGTCGGCAGTTGGCGGGCCTCGGCTAGGATCTGTTCCGGCGTCATCGGCATGCTCTGTACTGTGCCGGCTGCGGTGGCGCGGGCAAGCTCCCGACGAGTTCGGGATTCACACCCGCGCTTAAGGCAACTTCCCCTGATTCCTGCCTGACATTGCCCGCCCGCGCCCCCTACACTGTGCGACCTCGCAAACCCCACACTCTCTTTCCTCAATGTACCTGAACATTATCCAGATCGCCGAGTCGTTTGGCGTCGCGGAAGAAGTCGTGGAACGCTGGGTCCGCGACGAGGGGCTGCCCTTCACGCCGGACCGCGACCGGATGCTGTTCGACCGCACGCAGGTGGCCGCTTGGGCGGCGACACGCGGCTTGGCCGCCCAGGCTGGTTTCCTCGCGCCTGCGGCCTCGGGCGTGGTGGGCGGCGGAATCGGGGCGCTGCTGCGCGCGGGCCGGATCTGGCGCGACGTGCCGGCGAATGCGGTGGAGGCGGTTTTCGAGCAGGTCGTGGCGGCGCTCCCGGGCGCGACGCCGCCGATCCGGAATCTGGTGGCGCAACGGCTCCGCGCGCCGGGCGGCGTGGTGATTGCGCCCGTCGGCGGCGGTTTCGCGCTGCCGCACCCGGCGACCCGCATCGCGCTCGGTCGCGACTCCGGCACGGTCGCGCTGCTGCTGCTGCGGGAACCGATGCCGTTGCCCGAGCCGTCGCCGGACGAAGTGCCGGTCACGCGGCTGTTCTTCTTCATCGCACCGTCGCCGCGCGCGCACCTCGATCTGCTCGGCCGCCTCAGCCGGTTGTTGAGCAGCCGCGG
>DAOOFR010000268.1:0-3626 GCA_035415285.1 Opitutaceae bacterium | reverse complement strand
GCGGGTTGCGCAGGCGGTTCTGCAGGCGGCCGAGGATGCGCGGGATGTCGCGCACGTGCTTGAGCGCGTCGCGCAGCTCGGCGAGCAGGGCGGGGCGGTCGAGCAGCTCGCCGACAGAAGATTGGCGGCGATCGATCTCGGCGAGGTCGAGCGGCGGTGCGGCGAGGAAACGTTCGAGCAGGCGCGCGCCGGCGGGCGTGTGCGTGCGGTCGAGCGCAGCGAGCAGGCTACCGGTGCGGCTGCCGGAGACGGAGGCGAAGATCTCGAGGTTGCGCAGTGTGGCCGGGTCGAGCAGCAGGGAGCGGCGGCTGGAATACTCGCGGAGAGAACGGAGGTTCTCGGGCTTGGCGCGGAGGTTTTCGGTCGCGTAGTGGACGAGCGCGCCGGCGGGGCCGAGGCCGGGATGATCGTCGGCGAGGCCGAAGCCCTGGAGGTTGAGCACGCCCAGCGCGCTCTTCACCGTCTGCGCGGCGGTGGTGGTCTCGAAATGGTAGCCGGGAAGCTCGGACACCACGCGCTCGGCGGCGAAGTGTGCGAGGGCGTGCAGCGCGGTCTCGTGGTGCGGGGCGGCGCGCCAGACCTCGAGCGCGCCCTCGGCCAGCACGAGCTCGCTCGGTGCGAGGGCGTGGAGGACGGGCAGGAGGTTCTCCGGCTTCGGGTCGGTCGCGAGGCGGAACTCGCCGGTGGAGAGATCCATCCAGGCTGCGTGGAGGCCGCGGCTGTCGCGCGCGAGCGCGGCGAGGTAGCGGTTGCGGGCGGAGTCGAGCTGGTTGGCGTCGAGCGTCGTGCCCGGACTCAGGATGCGGGTGAGGGCGCGGCGGACGAGTTTGCCCGCCTGCGGGGCCTCGGTCTGGTCGCAGATGGCGACCTTGCGGCCGGCGGCGAGCAGCTTGCCGACGTAGTTGTCGGCGGCGTGGAAGGGGATGCCGGCCATGGGGTGGCCGTTGCGCCCGGTCAGCGTGATGCCGAGGAGCTTGGCGCCGAGCTCGGCGTCCTCGAAGAACATCTCGTAGAAATCGCCGAGGCGGAAGAGCAGCAGGGTGTTGGGCGCGAGGGAGCGCTTCACCTCGAAATACTGCTGCAACATCGGCGTGAGCTTCTCGTCGGCCATTGGGTCGCAGGAGCGTGAAGGCGGAATCCGGCCGGCGGAAGTCGGAAATGGGCGGACGCGAGCGGAGGCGCGGGCCTCAGCGCCCGAGGTAGAAATCGATCACGCGTTGGTTGGCTTCGGGGGAGAAGAGGTGCTCGACGGTGGCGCGGGCGGCGCGGCCGAGGCGTTGGCGGAGCGCGGGATCGTGCTGGAGGGCGGTGAGGTGCGTCGCGGCCTCGTCGTCGGTGTCGAACAGGAGCCCGTTGCGTCCGTGGTCGATGAATGCGGCGTAACCACCGCTGCGATGGCACACGACTGGCAGGCCGCAGGCCATCGCCTCTTGCACGACGCGGCCGTGCGGCTCCCGAAAGCGTTCGGAGGTCCGGTAGTAGAATACGTCGAGCGTGCGCAGGAAGTCGGCGGGTTCCTCGGTGTTGAGCGGCAGCAACTCCACCGCGGGGTGGGAGCCCAACTGGGGCGCGAGCACGGTGCCGCCGAGGAGGCGCACGCGCACGCCGGCGGCGATCAGTTGCCGGTAGAGCGCGGGATCGTCGGGGTGGTGCTTGTAGTCGATGTCACGCGAGTGGCGCCCGATCGTGAAGGGGCGATCGGCCGGGGCGGCGGCCGGTGCGGGGTGAAAACGTTGCAGATCGATCGGGGACACCTGAACCGAACCGGTGCCGCCGACAGAGTCGCGCAGCCAGTTGGACGCGAAGACGAGTTCGACCGGCCGCGGGCAGAACGGACGCACACGGCGGACGTTGCGATGGAACTGCTCCGGGGTGGGCGTGTTGTAGACGACGATGACCCGGCGGGGACGGGCGAGCCGTATCCACCAGCCGATCCGCGTGTAGACGCCGATGAACACGAGCGTGCCGCGGAAGGGAAACCGCAGGAGGGCGGGGCGGATGCGCTCGATCGGGAGCTTGTCGCGGAAGAACGCCGTGGGATTCTCATCGCTCCAGACCCGGGTGGGCGCGTGCGGCGAGAGGAGCCGGTAGAGTTCCAAGGTGCGCCATTCGCTGCCGGCGCAGGCGCGCATCGGGTTGATGAGATGGATTGTGTCCACGGTGTGGGGCCGGTGGTCTCGCGCACCGTAGGGGGCTGTGGTATGCGCGGCAAGTGTGCGCCACGGGCCTCCGTTCTTCTGGTTACCGGTTCACCGGCTACCGGGCTCGTCGGCCACTCGGGGCTTGGCGGCCAGGGGCGGGACGGTGTTCTCTGGCGGGGTGCTGAAACTCCATCATCGCGACTTGGGCGGGGCGGGGAAACCGCCGCTGGTGGTCCTCCACGGGCTGCTCGGCTCGTCGCGCAACTGGCAGACGGTCGGCGCCGAGCTGGGCGCGCAGCGCCACGTGCTGGCGCTGGACCTGCGCAACCACGGGTTGTCGCCGCACGCGGACAACCACGATTTCGCCACGATGGAGGCGGACGTGCTGCGCTGGCTGGATGCGCAGAAGATCGAGCGTGCCGCGCTGATGGGCCACAGCATGGGTGGCAAAGTTGCCATGGCGCTGGCCTGCCACCATCCCGAGCGCGTCGAGCGGCTGGTGTCGGTCGACATCGCGCCGCGCGACTACGACGCCTCGAAGTTCAAGGCGATCCTCGAGGCGATGCTGGCGATCGATCCGGCGAAGCTCAGCTCGCGCGCCGAGGCGGAGGAACAGCTCGCCGTGACGGTGAAGGACTGGGGCATGATCAAGTTTCTGGCGACGAACTTGGAGCGCGGCGACGACGGGCGTTTCCGGTGGCGCGTGAACGTGGCGGCCGCGCACGCCGAGTTGGACGAGATCGCGGCCAACTCGCTGCGGCCCGGCGACCGGTACGAGGGCCCGACGCTGTTCGTGCTCGGCGGTTTCTCGAAGCACGTGCGCGAGGAGGACCGGCCCGAGATCATGGAGCGCTTCCCGCAGGCGCAGATCGTCACGATCCCGAAGAGCGGGCACAACCCGCACATCGAGCAGCGCGAGGCGTTCGTGGCGGCGGTGCGGGAGTTCCTGTGATTGCGGAAGGCGGATTTCGGATTGAGCGGAGGTGCGTGGCGGGGGGCTTTGGCCCCCGCCGAGCGGCTCGGCGAAACCCGTACGCTCGTTCGCAGTGAAGGGCGTGCGCTTGCCGCCGGCCTCGACCCCATAGCCGGCCGCAGTTCCACCGCCTGCCGCGAGCCCCTTGGCTGCCGCGGACCGGGCCGGCCCGCCCGTCTGAAGCCCCGGGCCACGTGGACGGAGCGGAACTCAGGGCGCGGGAGGGACGGGCGGCGCCTCGGCCGCGGGGGCGGCAGGCGCGGGCGCAGGAGCGCTGCCGTTGTCCTCGGAGTTCGGTTGCGGGGGCGGGGGGCCGGGGTCGCGGGCGCCGAAGGTGAGGGCGAAGACGGAGTCGAGGAAGGGCTGGGTGGCGTGGAAGACGGTGTCGAACTCGGCCGAGCCGACGAGCAGCGCGGTGCCGCCTTGGCGCTCGCCGAGGAGCAGGGTCGAGGTGGTCTTCTGGGCGGCGGCTTCGCCGGCGCCGCTGAGGGCGAGCGCGAGTTCGAGCTGGT
>DAOOFR010000267.1:0-3637 GCA_035415285.1 Opitutaceae bacterium | reverse complement strand
TCTTTCCCGCCAACCTCGGCATCCACCTCCGCCGCCATGAGCCTCATCAACGACGCACTGAAAAAAGCGCAACGCGAGCGAACCACCGCCCCGGAGCATCCCGCCACCGTTACGCCGACCGCCCCCCAACCGCCCGCCGGCCGCGGACCGACTCGGCGCGACGAGCTCCGCTCCAAGAGCAACCATTGGCCCCTGCTCCTCATCGTGCTCGCGCTCATCGGCGGTGGCACCGCGGTGTGGTTCCTCAAGCCCGGAGGGCAGCCGGCACCGGCCACCACCACCGCGTCCGCGGACCTTGCGCCCGCGACACAGCCCACCCCCGCGACAGCAGCACCTGCCGAGCCCGCACCGGCTCCCGCCCCCCTCCAGATCAATCTGCCCGTCACCGAGCCGCCGACACCGATTGCCTCTGCACCTGTCCCACCGGCGGCAGCCACCCCCACGGTTGTCCAGCCGGCGCCCCAGCCTCCGCCTGCGCCCGCCACCGAACCGCTCAAGATCTCGCTCCAACTCGAGGACCCGCGCATCCTCGCGTTCCTCGACGCCGCCCGTATCCAAGGAATTCGTTCCGTCGCCGACGACGCGAAGTTGCTCATGAACAGCAAGGTCTTCCGCCCCGGCGCCGTCGTCGATCGCGAGCTGGGGCTGAAACTCGTGCAGATTCTGCCCACCGAACTCGTCTTCGAGGACGTCCGAGGCATCCAGTACCGCAAAGTCCTCTGAGCCGCGACGTGGCAAGGCGGGGTCCTCCGGGGCGGCGAGGCAGCAGGCCTGCCCTCGCTCCTCGGCACAGGAATCTGGCGCCGACCGCGCGCCCCCTCACGGCGACGCCTCACGGTGATGGTGGCGGCATCCAGTGGGCACCCAAAACCCGCTCGACCACGATCCGGGGCACTTTCAAATTCGGCTCGTGCGCCTCATCCGCAAGCACCAGTTCAAAGCAGAGACCAGTCCCCTCGCGGAGCGCTTTCGCCCCAAAGACCGGCAACTGGAGCTGCATCCGCAGGAGAAATGGACGCTTTTCTGGGTGACCCTGCACCTTTGCTTCCTGCCATGGGCGCTGGGGACGATGCACCTATGGAGCCAGTGCACCAGTCTCGCGCTGGCAATCGTCGGATTCATCGTGGCCGCCCAACCACGCTGCTACACGGAGGCGCAGACCGGCACTGAAGCCGTGCGTGTGCGGCCGCTGCAACGGCTTTGGCGGTTCCCCCTTTTCTGGATCGGGCTGCTCGTCCTCGTCTACATCGCGACACAAGGCATCAACCCTGCATGGCGGTACCGCAGCAACGCCGCCTACTGGTGGATCGAACCGATCAAACACCTGCCATGGCTGCCCCACGGGATGGACGTCCCATTCCGGACCGCGGGACCATGGCGCGCGTTGATCATCCACGCCTCGCTTTGGCTCACCATCTGCGCGGTCTGGATCGGCCTGATGCGCCGCCTGAGCTTCCGGCTGCTCTTCACTCTCCTCGTGGCCAACGGAGTGCTCCTTGCCGGGCTCGGTCTCGCGCAACAACTCACGCACGCCACCGGCATCTTCTGGTCGCTCAAGGTCAACAGCCAATCCTTCGTCTCCAGCTTCATCTATCGCAACCATGCTGGGGCGTACCTCAACCTCGTGCTCGCGCTCGCCGCGGGTCTCGCTTGGTGGCACTTCAACCGGGCAGACCGGCGCCTCGCGAAGTCCAGCCCCGCCGGAGTTTTCACCTTTGGAGCGGTGGTGACCGGCGTGATGGTGCTCTTCTCCCTCTCGCGCGGTGCCACCCTCACGATGATCACTTTCATCGTCCTCGCGGGCGGAGCCTTTGGCTGGGCACAGCTCCGGCGTTCGGATAGCGGGCACAGCCGCATTGTTCTGTTCGGGTTGCTTGGCTTGCTTCTCGGATTCGTCGCCGTCGGGTTCCAATCGCTCAAGGCGGAGAGCGTCTGGAAACGCTTCGAGGGGCTGATCGTCGACCCGGTGGCATCAGCGGGGGACCGGCTCCAAGCGCACGCCGCCGCCACCAAGATGTTCGCACAGCAGCCAGTCCTCGGCTGGGGCGCCGGGTGTTTCCGCTTCGGGTTTCCCGGATACATCTACCGGCGCGCAGACATCTACTACGCGGGGCCCGCGCAACGGAAACTCTGGGAACACGCCCACAACGACCTGCTCGAGTACCCGATCGAGTTCGGGCTCGTTGGTTGCGCCCTCCTCGGGGCTGGGATCGCATGGCTCTGCTGGCAGCTGCTCCGGCGCCGCTGCTGGGAAAATCCCTTCGCACTGGCCGCGGCCATCGGCATTGGGCTGACGTTCCTCCACGCGTGGGGAGACTTCGTCTTCCAGAATCCCGCCATCCTCACAACATGGGCTGTCACATTCCTCGGCGCCGGCCGCTGGGCCGATCTCGACCGAAACCCGACCGCGTATCCTACGCCTTCCGCGTCCCCTCCCACGGCTACCGGGTTTGCAGGCGGATCGAGTTGAGCCCGTTCTTGCGGCAAAGGTCCATCACCTTGGTGACACTCTTCAACGGAGCGTTCTCATCGGACCGAATGAGCACCGTGATGCTTTTGTCCACTCTCGACAGCTCGGCGGCCAGACTTTCGATCTCATCTACCGAGGCTTCGCGCTTGTCGAGCACCAGCTCGCCGTCGCCGCCCGTAATGGTCACTCGGACGCGGTCGTCCTTGTCGACAGAGATCACCACTTGGCTGTGGAACACGTTCTTCCCCGCGGTCTCCACCTTCGGAAGTGTCAGGTTCAGGGTGCCGCCATGGGCCTCACGGAACTGCATCGTCGCAAAGGTGAAGAAAACGAGCATCACCAGCACGTCGATCAACGGCACCAGCGGGAGTTCGGGCCGTCGGTAGCGATCGCTGCGCAGGCTCATGGCGCGACGGCGTCATCCTCCTTCGCCTTCGGCCGTACCCGCGCGATCACCCGTTCAAGCAGCACATCGAGCTGCGCCGCATGATGGTCGATGCGCCGCTGGATGAGGCCGTTGCCCGCCAACGCAACAAGTGCGACGATCAAACCGAGTAGCGTTGCAGAGAGCGCGTAGCCCACGCTTTGGGAGAACTTCGCCGGGTCGGGCAATCCTGTCATCTGGTCGCGGGTGCTCGAGAATGCGCTGAGCAATCCCCAGACTGTGCCGATCAAACCCAACAGCGGGGCTCCGGTGTAGATCGTGTCAAGATAACGAACGCCACGCTCCATCTTCATGACTTCGAGTCGCGCGTATGCTTTCGTGGCATCGGGGTCGCTTGCGTGCCGTTCGGCAAACTCGATCACGCGCCCAAGCACCGAATAGCGCCCGCCCGACGTTTGCTTGTTCAGCAACACCGCCTCCGAAAGCTCGGGAGGGAGCACCGCCGTTGTCCGCAAGGCGAAGGCGCGTTCGCAAATGATGAACACAGCAACTCCAGATAAGCTCAGGAGAATGTAGGCCAAAGGCCCCGCCTCCCTGAAAACCCGAGTGAGTTCGACGACAGCGAGGAGCATAGAAGGATGAAATAGACGTGCGGCAGCCCGAAAAGTTTCGCAACGCTGAAACTGGATTTGAGCAGGATACAATCCGCCTCGCAACGACAACGTCCGGCGCCGGAAAGCAAGAAGGCCCGGCCTCCTTTAGGGAGGCCGGGCCTATAATCC
>DAOOFR010000266.1:0-3657 GCA_035415285.1 Opitutaceae bacterium | reverse complement strand
CGCGATAAGCCTCCGCTCCATCAAAACCGGTGGTTTTTCAGCAGCCTGCTAGTGCGCTCCGCGATCTTTGTCGTCGGTGGAGCGTGCAGCGATCCGGCCTTCCGTACCACGCTCCGGACCGAGGCGCCTTTTCGAACCAACATCATGAACAAGCTCTGCATCTTCGTCGGTATGTTCGTCGCGAGCACGGCGGTGGGGCTCGGCGCGGAGGCGCTGGGCTGCAGCTTCTTCACGTCGTTCCTGCTCAGCGGCGTGGGTGCGCTGGTCGGCGTATGGTTGGGCTGGGTCGTGGCCCGGCGGTATTTCTGGTGAGCCCTGCGCCGCGTGGCCGGCTTTTTCGCAGTGGCGGCAGCCCCGGCTCGACACCGAGCCATCGGAAGTCCACTACGGAGCCGCACCCCACCCGCCGATGAGCCGCAGGCGTTTCAACCCCTGGTTCCAGATCGTCCTCCTCTGGCTGGCCACCCTGGCCGGTACCGGCTCGCTCACCGTCTCGTTGCAGACCGGAAAGTTCTGGCCGGCAAACCGGCACATCGACCAACACCGCTACATCCGCACAGAGGATCCGCAGCATTACTGGCAGCTGGTCGGTCTGGTCGGCTTCCTGACGCTCACGATGGGCGCCGCCGCGGCGTACAGCACCTGGTCCGCGGTTGCCCGACCGGGCCCCGGCTCGCCCCACCGCTAGGCGCCAAGCGCGACCGTTGCCACCACCGGTCACCGATCCGCGGATGCCGGTGCCATGAGCGGAGCGGCGAGCGCAGCGAGCAGCAGCGGCAGGCTGACGCAGAGGCAGACCGAGGCGGACATCACCGCGCCGGCGAGTCGCGGAGCGATGGGCAGCAGCGGCAGGTGGAGCGGAAACACGGCGATGCCGGCGAGGAACGTCCATGCGAGCTTCGGGCTGCGGCGGCGGTACAGCCACGCGATGGCACCGCCGGCGACGTAGGCGATGGAGAAGCCGGCGATGTCGAGGGCGACGAAGCGGATCCAGGTGGTCGGTCCGAGCGCGCGGGCGATCTCGGGCGGGGGCGGCGGCACCGGATGGAGCTGGAGCGCCAGCGTGGGCAGGTAGGACGTGATCTCGATGACGAGCGCGACGGCCAGCGCGCTGGCGATCACCGCCGTCGCGACCGGGCGGATTCGGATCTCGGCGAACGCATAGAGCACGACCAGCGGCAGCAACGCCGAGGCGTAGAGCAGCGCGCCGCCCGTCTGGACCGCGCCCCAGAGCCGCGAGACCTCGATGCCGGAGAAATCCCCGGAGACGAGCATCTCCGGCGTGACCGCCGGCGGGGCCAGCAAGGTGGGCACGCCGTACATCAGGAGGCCTGCCGCCGAGAGTGCGGCGAGCCAGAGCGCGGGGTTGCGGGTGCCGGGAGGAAGCGTGTGCGGGGCGGGCGCGGAGCCGTTCATGCGCGCACCGTACGCAGAGCGGCCCGGCGTGCCGGCGGTTTTGTGACGAGCGGCGCCGACCGCGGGTCGGACGGCGCTCGTAGGTAGGGCGAACCCTCCGGGTGAGCCGCGGCTCGGCGTTCTGCCGTACGGCAGAATCGCCATGCCTCGATAACCCGGAGGGCGGGGTGGCCTAGCTTCGCGAGAGGTGCCGGACGGGGTCATGTCGCGATTCTCGATAAGCGCCATCCATTACCGGCTCTGGTTCCATCCGGTTTGGGTTTTCTCCGCGTCTCTGCGTCTCCGCGTGAGACGGATCGATTCCGGCTGGCTTGCCGGGAGTTGGCGTGACGTAGGGATGCCCCGCCCGCCGTGTTCAGCTGGCCCGTGGTGGCGGGGCGGAGTCTCCGAGCAGGGCGACCAGAAAGGCGCCGATCTCGGTCTGGTCCGAATGGTCCGCGCGAAACGCCGCCACCTGCTCGCCGAGCGAAACCGTCGCGGCGACGTCGGTTGCACGGTTGCGCGCGAGCGCGTGGCCGACCGCCGCCGGCAGGTCCGCGAGGTTCGACTGCACGCAGAATCGCCCCAGCCCCGTGAGCATCGGGTTGTCCTCGCCCGCGAGCAGGCTGCGAGCGTCGTGCTTGTAGAGCACGAGCGCCTTGCCGGAGTGCCAGGCCAGCGCCGCCTCCACCACTGCACCTTCGTCGGGCACGCGTCCGTTGAGGTTCACAACCACCGCATCGGCTTTCCGGAGCAGTTCAAAGGCATCCAGCGAGAATACGGCGCGGGCCAGCAGGCGCGACACCGCGCGCTCGTCCAAACCCCGTGCGAGCAGCGTCGGTCTCAGCCTCGCGAACTCCAGCCCGTCGCGATGGGGCAGGAACGTCGAGTATCCGGCCTGCTCCAGGACGGCGGCGATCTCGGCCATCTCCGCGCGCTCGGCTTCGTTGAACAGCGGACCGGCACAGTAGACTCGTGGGGGCGTATTCATGGTGGATCGGTTGCCGCAGCGGGCAGTACCGCACGGTCGGCGGCGAGGGGCGGAGGCTGGGTTCTGCGGCCCGGCACCGTCGAGGCTATTCAAACTTCCCAACGCGCGCCGCGCACCACGGTCGGCTTCCGCGTGACGGATCGCTCCACTGGAACCGGAACGAGCCGCCTTTTGCGTGCCAGGCGCGGGAGCGGATCGGTCCGCGCAGAGCTGCCGGAGATTCCCGGAGCCGAGTTCCGGTGGGCGGCGGATGTTTCGGAGAAACGTCCCTGCCTCGGGCGGGTGGGCGCGCCTTACGCCAGCGTCTTGCGGAAGCGGGAGACGGCGATGGCCATGACGGCGACGCCGAGGGCGAGCAGCGCGGCGCATTGCGGCCAGAGGATCTCGAACCCCACGCCCTTCAGGAAGACGCCGCGGATGATCACGAGGATGTAGCGCAGCGGGTTCACCAGACTGAGCCACTGGAAGAACGCGGGCATGTTCGCGATGGGGAAGATGAACCCGGAGAAGAGCATCGCGGGGAAAAAGAAGAAGAACGTCGTCATCATCGCCTGCTGCTGCGTGTGGCAGACCGTCGAGATGAACAGGCCGATGCCGAGCGTGCTGAGCAGGAAGAGCGCGACGCCGAGCAGGAGCAGCGCGAAGTTGCCGCGGAACGGAATGTCGAACCAGTACAGCGCGATGGCGGTGACGAGGACGACGTCGATGAACCCGATCACGGCGAAGGGCGCGGACTTGCCGAGGATGAACTCCACCGGGCGGATCGGCGTGACCATGACCTGCTCGATCGTGCCGACCTCCTTCTCGCGCACGATCGCCATGCTGGTGAGCATGAGGCTGATCAACATGACCAGCAGCGAGATGATGCCGGGCACGTAGAAATGGCGGCTCTCGAGATCGGCGTTGAACCAGGCGCGGGGCTGGAGATCGACGCTCCCGACGGGCCCGGTGCGGCCGGCGCGACGGAGCGTCTGGTCGAGCGCGAGGGTGTTCGCCGCGGTGGCGGCGATGACGTTGGCGTAGTTGACGACGTAGCGCGCGGTGTTCGAGTCGGCGCCGTCGACGACGAGCTGCACGGGTGCGGGCTGGCCGGCGTGAAGGCGGCGTTCGTAGCCGGCGTCGATCTGGAGGACGGCGGCGGCTGTGGTGGAGTCGATGAGCGCGCGGGCCTCGTCGTCGGTGGCGGGGCGGGCGACGTCGTCGAAGTAGGCGGAGCCGGTGAAGCGGTCGACGAGCGCGCGGCTGGCGGGGGTGTTGTCGCGGTCGACGAT
>DAOOFR010000265.1:0-3686 GCA_035415285.1 Opitutaceae bacterium | reverse complement strand
CATTCGGCGTAGGTGCTCGGCTCCGCCTGCGCCATCGTTCCCCCAAGCGCCAACACCGCCGCGGAGAGAAGCGACGATCGTCGCAAAAGAAAGGACACTGTCATCGTTGTTCGCAGGTTGTCTCGCATCCGCCCGCGACTGCCGCAAGGCCGCCCGTGCAACAAATCCATGAAACGCCGCCCCGCCGCGCCCGCCGGCGCGCGGCGGTCACACGTCGATCACGTCGCCCTTGCCGGGCGGCGGGTTCGGCCGCGGCGGTTCCTGCGGCCCGCGGGGGCCGCGCTGGACGCGCACGCGCTTCGCGCCAAAGAGCGTCGAGAACGCCATGTTGGTCAGGCTGATGATCAGCGACCCCAGCAGCGCGGCCCAGAGCCCGTCGACGTGGAAACCCGACACGAAACGGCTCGTGCCCCAGAGCAGGAAGGCGTTGATCAACCAGAGACCGAAGCCCGCCGAGAGCACCACCAGCGGCAACGTGAAGAGCACCAGCAGCGGCTTCAGAAAGGCGTTGAAGAGGCTCAGGAGAACCACGACAAGAAAGAGCGTCGAGCCGTCCACACAGGAGATTCCCGGGACGATCTTCGCCGCCAACGCCACGCCCATCGCCAGAAACGCCCAGCGCAGCACCAGATTGAAGAAGCCGTTGTTCATCGTCGTCGCGGCGCGAATCTCGCGCCCCACCCTCCCGGAGCAATGAAAATTCTCCTCGTGCAGGATCGGTTGCGCGGCGGCGGCACCGAGCGACAGACGGTCTTCCTCGCCCGGGGCTTCGCGGCGCGGGGCCACCGCGTGACGCTGGTCACCTTCCGCCCGGGCGGCGTGCTTGCCTCCGATCTGGCCGGGAGCGGTGTCGCGCTCCGCACACTCCAGCGGTTCGATACCGGCCTCGATTGGTTCGCGCCCGGCCTCGTCGGCGCCGCCCGCGACTTCGGGCCCGACATCGTCCTTTGCATGGGCCGCATGGCCAACTGCCGCGCCGGGCAACTCCAGCGCGCGCTGCCGCGTGCCGCGGTCGTCGCGACGGTGCGCACCGGCAAAACGCTCCCCTGTCTGTATCGCCGCTCCCTGCGCGCCGCCCGCCAGATCGTCGCCAACTCCGACTTCGCCCGCCGCGTGCTCGTCGCGCCCGAGGGCGCAGCGGATCGCTGCACCGTCATCCCCAACGCCCTGCTGCACGCCCCCCTGCTCGACCTCGTGCCCGCGCCCGCCGAGCCGCCCGTGCTGTTGAGCGTCGCCCAGTTTCGCCCGGAGAAGAACCAGCGCGAACTGCTCGACATCGTCGCCACACTCCCCGCACAACTCCCGTGGCGACTGGTGCTGGTCGGCGACGGCCCGACCCGTGCTGCCTGCGAACGCCACGCCGCTGCGCTCGGCCTCGCGGGCCGTGTCGCGTTTCCCGGTTGGCAGGCCGACCCCGCGGATCTCTACCGGAGCGCCGCCGTCGCTGGGCTCACTTCCCGCGCCGAATCGCTCCCCAATTTCCTCGTCGAGGCGCAGTGCGCCGGACTGCCGGTCGTGAGCTACGATGTGGGCGGCGCCGCCGAGTGTTTCCGCGACGGCGAAACCGGTCGGCTCATCCCGGCGGGCGACCGCGCACGTTTCGCCGCCGCGCTCACCGAGTTGCTCACCCAGCCTGCCCGCCGCGTCGCGATGGCGGCCGCCGCCCGGGCGTGGGCACGCGACCGCTTCGACCCAGCACGACAGATCGACGCGCACCTGGCGCTCTTTGCGCAGTTGCTCAGACGGTCCTAAGGTGCCGATCGGGCGCCCCGTGTTCGTCCTTGAGTTCGGCCTCGCCGCGTCTTGGCTTCAGGCCCCTCCACACCAACAGCCGGCGCTCTCTACCCGCCCGCGAGCAGAGACCTACGTAATCATGAACCGATCCCATTCCGGACCGTCCGCCCACCGTTCATCCTTCCGCACCGGCTGCCGCATCGCTGGCGCGCTGTGCCTCGCCACCACCGCCCATGCGTTCACCTTCGATTTCGGCGGCCTGCAGGGCAGTTTCGATTCCACCTTCTCCGTGGGCGCCGCCTATCGGCTGAGCGACCCCGCGCCCGACCTCTACGCCACCACGGCCACCTTCGCCGGCGTGCCCGGCACCGCCGACTCCGTCAACGGCGACGACGGCAATCTCAACTACGGCCGGGGCCTCTACTCCACCGTGTTCAAGGGAACCCATGACATCGAGCTCAAGCACGGTCCCTTCGCCGCCTTCATCCGCACCACCTATTTCTACGACCCCGAGGTCGGCCGCTCCGAGCACCAGCGCACCCCGCACACCGCCCTCGGCCGCCGCAAGCTCGAGCACGACATCAGCCTGCTCGACGCCTACCTGAGCTACAAATTCGATGTCGCCGACATGGCCGCCAACCTGCGTTTCGGCCGTCAGGTGCTCAGCTGGGGCGAAAGCACGTTCATCCCCAACGGCATCAACGCCATCAACCCCGTCGACGTCTCCCGCCTGCGCACCCCCGGCTCGGAGCTGCGCGAGGCGCTCAAGCCCGTGCCGATGCTCTCCGGCTCGATCACCGTCAACGACGCGCTCTCCTTCGACGCCTTCTATCTGCTCGCCTTCAAGAAGACCGACCTCGACCCGCGCGGCTCGTATTTCAGCACCAACGACTTCGCGAGCGTCGGCGGCGAGAACGTCTTCCTCGGCTTCGGCGCCCTGCCCGACACCGGCGCACTCGGGGCCGTGCCCCGTGCGGCCGACCGCCTCGCCCGCCATGACGGGCAGTTCGGCGTCGCCGCCCACTACCTGGCTTCAAATCTCGGCGACACCGAGTTCGGCCTCTTCTTCCTCAACTACCACAGCCGCCTGCCGCTCATCAGCGCGATCACGCCGACGCGCGGGATCAGCGCCGCCGAGGTGCAGGCCACCGCCGGTTCGCTCGCCCAGGCCAGCCTCGCCCCGGCGATGATCCGCAACGGTTATCCCGCCGCCGGCGTGCCCGCCGCGCTCAACACCCTGCTCGGCGCCGCCCTCACCGGCGTGCCCGCCGGCGCCCTCCCGACCACCCTCCAGCCGTTCCACCCCGCCGCAGCCCAGATCGCCGCCGGCGCGAAGAAACTCGGCTTCCTCTCCGCCGCCGCCACCGGTCGCTACGTGCTCGAGTATCCGGAGGACATCCAGCTCGTCGGCGCCAGCTTCAACACCAGCCTCGCCGGCTTCTCGCTCCAGGGGGAGGTCTCCTACAAGGCCAACCAGCCGCTCCAGGTCGACGACGTCGAACTGCTCTTCGCCGCGATGTCCGCGCTCGATACGCCCACGGGGACCCAATACGGGCAGTTCAACCAGCTCGGCGACTACACCGGCCGGTTCGGCGCCGATGTGCGCGGCTACCGCCGCCACGGCGTCTGGCAGGCCCAGGCCACGGCCACCAAGATCTTCGGACGCCTGCTCGGCGCCAGCCAGTGGACCCTCGTCGCCGAGCTCGCCGCCGTCGCCGTCCCCGGTCTCGAGGACAAGAGCGTGCTGCGCTACGACGCCCCCGGCACCTACACCTCCAACAGCGCGCTCGCGATGATCGGCACCGGCAACGCCGCGTTCCGCACCACCGCCGGCTCCGCCTTCGCCGACGACTTCTCGGCCGGCTGCCAGCTGTTGGCGAAGTTCGACTACAACAACGTCTTCGCCGGCGTGAATCTGTCGCCCAGCGTCGGCCTCGGGTACGACTTCCTCG
>DAOOFR010000264.1:0-3689 GCA_035415285.1 Opitutaceae bacterium | reverse complement strand
CCGACAGGTTGGACCTCTTCGTCCCGCCTGTCGGCCTCATGGCATCTACTCGCGGGCTGCATGGTTACGGCTCAGGCGTCGGTGCGGCGTGGACGCGTGCGAAGCTGGTCGCCGTGGCGGAGCAGGAGGTGCGCGGCCTCCGCGGGCGCGAGGGCGCGGCCGTTGTATTCGATGGCCAACCGCCCGGGCCGGAGTCCTTGTTCGCGCAGGAAGTCTCCGATGAGGCAGCCGGCGGGCCGGGTGTGCGGGGTGCCGTCGAACGTGAAGGTGATCTGGAGCGGCATGGCGGGGCGGCCTGACAGGTCCCGGCATAGCGGCGGTGCGGGGCCGGGCAACGGTGAACCGCGGTGCCCGAGCCGGGCGCGATTTCGGTTGGCGGCGGGCCGCGATGCCGCGACGGTGGCCCCACGATGACTTCCGGCGACTACCTCGCGCTGCTGTTGATGGGGCTGTTCGGCACGGGACACTGCATCGGCATGTGCGGGCCGTTCGTCGTGGCGGCGGCCGCGGGGCCGGGCGGAGCCGCGGCGGTGGTCGGGCGGAGTTTGGGGTATCAGCTCGGCAAGACGCTCACCTACATCTTTCTGGCCGTGTTGTTCAGTGTGGTGGGCGGCTGGATTGCGGGCGGCGGCGTGCTGCCGTGGGTGCAGAATGCGATGAGCGCGGCGGTCGGTCTCGGCATGGTCGCGCTGGGGCTGGCCTACCTGGTGGAGCTGCGACTCTCGCCGGGCGCGCAACGCTGGGTCGACGGGAGCCGCTGGTGCGGCGCGCTCGGCGCGGTGCTGCGGGCGCCGACGTGGTGGCGCAGCGTGCTGATCGGCTGGCTCAACGGTTTTCTGCCCTGCGGCCTGTCGCTGATGGCCCTGGTGTATGCGGCGGGATTCGGTTCGGTGACGCATGCGGCGGCCGGCGCGGCGTTGTTTGGTGCGGCGACGATCCCCGGGCTGACGCTCACGGCGTTGTTCGGCGCCAAGCTGCTGGCCGGGGGCCGGCGCTGGCTGCTGCGGTTGGCGGGGGCGACGCTGATCGTGCTGGGGGGGATCACGATCGTGCGCGGCGTGCCGGTGATCCACGAGTGGTTCCACGCGCATACCGTGGTGCCGTGGTGAAACTGTAGCCGGTTGCCGGTTGCCGGTGGACGGTAGCCGGTGGCCGGTGGGCGGTGGACAGTGAACAGAGGACAGACGACGGAATATGGTGGGTGGAGGAGGGCGGAGGACGGTAGCCTGTTGCCGGTGGACAGTCGACGGAAGGAGGGAGCCGGTGGGCGGGTTCCGGAGAGGGATGTGGAAATCAGGAAATCAGGAACGGAGAGGAGCCATCTTGGCTGCCGGTGTGGCGCTGGATTCTCGGGGAACCATGCCGTGTGCTCTGTCGTACGGCGGAGTGGTTCCCTTGTCCGGGCTCGATTTTCTGAGTTCGTGAGTTCCAGATTCTCCGGGTGGTGGGTACGGAGTTGATGAACCATTCTCCCGTGCGGAAGAACCTTCGGCTGATGGGCTTCGCCAATGGGCGAAGCCTTGGGAGTGTCCTGCGGCTGATCGCCGCAGGGAAGATGGGGCCGGCGCCCGCTGATCGCGGGCGGTCGCTGCGCTCACGCGCAGCGCTACGAGCGGAAGGTCTGGCGGAGCGCAGGGGGGGCTCCGGCGTCCATCAGCGTCTATCAGCGGTTCCATCTCTCCGCGGTCCGGTTTCCTGATTCCCTGATTTCCACATTCTCCGTGTCCGCAATCCGGGTGGGGATTTCGGGGAACGGCGCGGGCGCCAGAAATCGATTGCGGGGGCGCGGGGGAGGCCGATGCTCGTCGCCCATGTTCACCGGGATCGTCGAAGAAGTCGGACGCGTCGTTTCTTTCGAGCACCAGGCCGCCGCGTGGCGCCTCGTGGTCGAGGCGGCGCTGGTCGTGCCGGGAACAAACGTCGGCGACAGCATCGCGGTGAACGGCTGCTGCCTGACCGTCGTCGCGCTCGCGGGCAACCGGCTGAGCTTCGACCTGCTCGAGGAAACGGTCCGGTTGACCAACGTCGCGCAGGTCGGCGCGGGCGGGGTGGTGAACCTTGAGCGCAGCCTGCGGCCCGACGGCAAGATGGGCGGGCATTTCGTGACGGGCCATGTCGACGGTACGGGCGAGATCGCCGTGCTCGAGCCGCGCGGGGCCGACCGGTATCTGCGGGTGCGCTACCCGGCGCCGCACCGCGGCCTGCTCGTGCCGAAGGGCAGCATCGCCGTCGACGGCGTGTCGTTGACCGTGGTCGAGGTGACCGACGAGTGGTTCTCGATCTGGCTGATCCCGCACACGATGGAGGCGACCAATCTCGGCGGGCGGCGCGCGGGCGACCGGGTGAATCTCGAATTCGACATGCTGGCCAAGTACGTGGACCGGCTGCTGGCGCTGCGCGACGAGGCGGCGCGCAATCCGCAGGCGGCGCCCGTGCCGGTGAAACCGATCTGGCAGAGCTGAACCATGGCGCTGCGCGAACAACTGCTCGCGGTGACCGAGGAGCTCCGGCGGCGCAAGGCGGCCGGCGAGAAGACGGTCCCCATCTCGGAGGATACTCTGGTCGCGCTGCGCGCGGCGGTGGCGGCGCAGAACCGCGGCGCGGCGGGCGAGGCGGCCGTGGCGCGGGCTACACCGGACACCGGAAACCGGACACCGGACACCGGAGACCGGACACCGGACACCGGAGACCGGACACCGGAAACCGGAAACCGGAAACCGGATCGCGGCGCGGCGCTGTTCGGCGACACCGCCCCGGCGGCCAAGCCGGCGCTGCAGATCGCGCCGGCGCAGGAGGGGGCGGCGATCCCGCCCGCGCCCGTGTTCACGCTGCCCGCGGGCGACAAGGCCACACGCTGGGCGTGGTTGAAGGACAAGGTCGAGAACGACCCGGTGTGCCGCGCGCATGTGCGGCCGGGCAAGAAGGTCGTGCTCGGTGTCGGCACGCTGGAGGCGAAGATCTTTTTCTGCGGCGAGGCGCCGGGCGCCGACGAGGAGGTGCAGGGCGAGCCGTTCGTGGGCGCCGCCGGGCAGCTGCTCACCAAGATGATCAAGGCGATGGGCGTCGACCGCGGCCAAGTCTACATCGGCAACATCATGAACTGGCGGCCGGAGATGCCCACCCCGCCCGGCGTCGAGCAGATCGGCAACCGCCCGCCGACGGCCGAGGAGATGACCTACTGCCTGCCGTATCTGAAAGCGCAGCTGGAGATCGTGCAGCCGGAGGTGATCGTGGCGCTCGGCGCGACGGCCTCCGCGGGGCTGCTCGGCGCGGGCAGCTTCAAGGCGCTGGGCGAGATCCGCGGGCGCTGGCACAACTTCGCCGGCCGCCCGGTGATGGTCACCTACCACCCGTCGTATCTGCTCCGCAACAACTCCAACCGCGCCAAGCGCGTGGTCTGGGAGGACCTGCTGAAGGTCATGGAGCGCGCGCCGCTGCCGATCAGCGAGCGCCAGCGCAATTTCTTCCTCTGAATATGCCCGCCATGAACCTGTCACCGGACGGAAACCGTTCGCAGAACAACCAATTGGACGAGACGAAGGTGCGCCCGCGGGACCGGCTGCCGGCGCTCGTCGCGATCGCCATCTCACTGCTGGCGCTCGGTTTGGTCGTCGCCGCGCGCGCGGACAACGAATACGGCTTCGACTATCAGGAGCTGCAGTACCGCGCGAAGAACCTCGCTGCGAAGC
>DAOOFR010000263.1:0-3691 GCA_035415285.1 Opitutaceae bacterium | reverse complement strand
TGGTGGAACGACGGCTACGTCGAGCAGCTGCAGTTGCCGGCCGGGACCGCGATGGGGCTCGCCGCCTGGGAGACGCATATCCACCCGGACGATCGCGACTGGGTCGTGCAGTCGTTGCGCGACGCGACGCGCTCCGACCGCGAGCATTGGGCGGTGGAGTATCGGGTGATGCGTGGCGACGGAGAAACCCGCCATGTGCTCGACCGCATCTTCCTCGAACGGGAGGAGGGGCGGGTGGTGCGGGTGCTCGGGGCTCGCATCGACTTGACCGACCGTCAACGCGCCGAGCGCGAACGCATCCGGCTGGCGGCGGCCGTCGAGCAGAGTGCGGCGGCGATCCTCCTCTTCGAGTCCGACGGGGCGATCCGCTACGTCAACCCCGCCTTCATGCGCGCCACCGGGGCCGAGGCGTTACCCACGATGCAGGAGGTCTGCGCACTGTTCCGCGCCGGCGATACCCACGAGCCGATGGGATTGGCGCGCATCCAGGAAGTGGTGAGGCGGGAGGGCAGCTGGGCGGCGCGGCTCGAGGGCCGGCGGCGCGACGGCGGCACCTGCCGGATGCAGATGGCGGCCTATCCGATCCGCGACCAGCACGGGGCGCTGCTGAGCTACGTGCTGGTCGGCCAGGATGTGACCCAAGAAGCGCGGTTGGAGGAGCAGGTGCGGTTGTCGCAGAAGATGGAGGCGGTGGGACTGCTGGCCGGTGGCATCGCCCACGACTTCAACAATCTGCTGCAGGTCATCGGCGGGTTCGCGCTGCAGGCGCAGGAGGCGACGGACGCGGCGGACCGCAACGAATGCCTCGATCAGGTGCGCGAAGCGTGCCTCCGCGCCGCGCAGCTCACGCGGCAGCTCCTCGTCTTCAGCCGCGACGAGAAGAGCGCGCAGTTCATCGATCTCGACCTCAACGAGCTGCTGACCGGCCAGACCAAGATGCTGCAGCGTCTGCTCGACGCGCAGATCGAGGTGGTGCTCAAGCCGGCGCCGGCGCTGGGCAACGTCCGGGGCGACCGCGGCCAGATCGAACAGGTGTTCATGAACCTCTGCATCAACGCCCGCGACGCGATGCCGCGCGGCGGCCGGATTACCCTCGAGGTCGACGAAGCGGACCTCGACGCGGACTACTGCGCGGCCCATCCGTGGGCGGCGCCGGGACGGTTTGTGCGGGTGGCCGTGACGGATACCGGCACCGGCATGGATCGCGCCACGCTGGCGCGCATCTTCGACCCGTTCTTCACCACGAAGCCGAAGGACAAGGGCACGGGGCTCGGGCTGGCGATCGTCTATGGCATCATCCGCAGACACGGCGGCCTGATCAATGTGTACAGCGAGGTGGGCGTGGGCACGACCTTCCGGGTCTTCCTGCCGGTGCAGGCGCGCGGCGCGGCGGCCGCCGGCGGGACCCACTCGGCGGCGGTGGCCGGCGGCCGCGGCACGATCCTGCTCGCGGAGGACGATCCGTCCGTGGGCAAGCTCGCGAAGCGGGTGTTGGAGAAGGCCGGCTACACCGTGCTCGCTGCCGACGATGGCGCCCGCGCTTGGCAGTTGTATTGCGACCGGGCCGCGGAGATCGATCTGGTCGTGCTCGATGCCATCATGCCCGGCCTGAGCGGGCGGGAGATCTACGAGAAGGTGCGGGAACGCGATCCGCACAAACCGGTGCTCTTCTGCAGCGGCTACAGCGCGGGTACGATTCAGCCGGAATTCTTCCCGGCCGGTGAGGTGAAGATGCTCGGCAAGCCATACAACCCGAACGAGTTGCTGCGGATCGTGGCCGAGTTGCTGGAGAATCGGGCGGGCTGATCGGGGGCGGCGGTGGCGCCGCAGCCCGCCGGCGTTGGAGTTCGGAGATTGGATACTCTGCCGGGGCCGGAGCCGCCTTGCCCCGCCGCCGAGAGAGGGGGGCCTTCTCCATGCGGGAGGCGGAGCGGAAGGACCCGGCGGGCGCGTCCGAACCCAAGCGCCCGTCAAACTGGCCGAGCAGGGCCGCTGGAGCGGGCCCGGGTGTTTGGCTTCTGCGCGGCGGCGGAATCGGCAACTCCAGACGGTCGGTTTGGCATCGGCCGAGTAGGCGGTCCAGCGGACGCGCGGCAAAACCGGCACGGCCGGCACGCGGGGATTGCGGCGCGCCACCGGTGTGCTTCGATCGGTCGCACCGATGCCCATCGCCCAACCTGCCCGCGCACCGAGCCGCGGAACACGCCCGCAACCGGCGGCGCCCCGCCGCGCGCTGGCGGCGCTGCGCCGTGAGTTGGCGGGGGAGATCGAATGGGACGAGACGATGCGCGTGTGTCATGCGACCGACGGCTCGGTCTACCGGGAGCTGCCCCTGGCGGTGGCCCGGCCGAAGAACGTCGCCGACCTGCGGGCACTGCTCGGTTTCGCGCGGACGCACGGCGTGCCGCTGATCCCGCGCGCGGCCGGCACCTCGCTCGCCGGGCAGGTCGTGGGGGCGGGGCTCGTGGTCGACGTGGGGTTCCACCTGAACCGCATCCTCGAGATCGATGCGCCCAACCGCCGCGTGCGCGTGCAGCCGGGTGTGGTGCGCGACGAGCTCAACCTCGCGCTGCGACCGCACGGGCTGATGTTCGCGCCGGAGACGTCGACCTCGAACCGCGCGATGATCGGCGGCATGGTCGGCAACAACTCCTGCGGGGCCAACTCGCTGCGCTTCGGCTCGACGCGCGACCACCTGCTGGAGGCGAAGGTGCTGCTCGCCGACGGCAGCGAGACGACGCTGCGCGCGCTCGCGCCGGAGGAGTTCGCCGCGAAGTGCGCCGGCCGGGGGCTCGAGGCCGCTATCCACCGTTGGCTGGCGCGGCGTCTCGGAGATCCGGCGACCGCGGCGGAGATCCGGCGCGAGTTTCCCAAGCCGTCGATCCGGCGGCGCAACACCGGCTACGCGGTGGACCTGCTGCTGCGCCAGCGGCCGTTCGCGGCGGATGGCGCACCGTTCAACCTCTGCACACTGCTGGCCGGTTCGGAGGGCACGCTGGCGCTCGCCACCGAGTTCACGCTCAACCTCGTGCCGCTGCCGCCGGCCGAGCGTGGGGTGCTCGTCGTGCACCTGCACTCCGTGCACGAGGCCACCCGCGCCAACCTCGTCGCGTTGCGCCATGCGCCCGATGCCGTGGAGCTGATCGACCGCATCCTCCTCGACTGCGCCGCGCGCAACCGCGACCAGGCGCGCAACCGGGCCTTCGTCGAGGGCGACCCCGGCGCGCTGCTCGTCATCGAGTGGGCGCGGGCCACTCGTGCCGAGGTCGAGGCGCACGCGGCGGCGCTGGAGGCGGAGCTGCGCGCGGCGGGCTTCGGATATTCGTTTCCCCGGCTCTTCGGCGGCGACGTCAACCGCGTGTGGGCGCTGCGCAAGGCCGGGCTCGGCATCCTCGCCAACATCCCGGGCGACGCGAAGGCGGTGGCGTGCGTCGAGGACACGGCGGTGGCGGTCGAGGACCAGCCGGCCTACCTGGAGGAGTTCGAGGCGATCATGCGGCGCCACGGGATGGACTGCGTCTTCTACGCGCACATCGGCGACGGCGAGATCCACACC
This sequence comes from Opitutaceae bacterium, assembly GCA_035415285.1. Lineage (GTDB taxonomy): Bacteria > Verrucomicrobiota > Verrucomicrobiia > Opitutales > Opitutaceae > CAJCBL01. Next base: position 135 of record DAOOFR010000263.1, on the reverse strand, counting down.
CGGCCCGTGCTCGACCTCAAGCGCGGCCCGGATCGCGCGAAGTTCCAGGCGCTCACCGCCGAGGTCGCGGCGCTGGTCAAGCGCCACGGCGGCTCGCTCAGCGGCGAGCACGGCGACGGGCGCGTGCGCGGGCCG
>DAOOFR010000262.1:0-3691 GCA_035415285.1 Opitutaceae bacterium | reverse complement strand
CGATCGCCTTGGCGGCGGCGCGCTTCTCCTCGCTCTCGGGGGCGCCGAGCACGAGGTCGATCGCCTCGGCGATCTGCTCCATGTCGGCTTCCACCATCCCGCGGCTGGTCACCGCCGGCGTGCCGAGGCGGATACCGCTGGCCTGGAAGGGCGAGCGCGTCTCGTACGGGACGGTGTTCTTGTTGCAGGTGATGTTGGCCTTATCGAGCGACTCCTGGGCGACCTTGCCGGTGAGCTCCGGGAACTTCGCGCGCAGGTCGACGAGCATGAGGTGGTTGTCGGTGCCGCCGGAGGCGAGGGCGTAGCCGCGCTTGACCATCGCGGCGGCGAGGGCCTTGGCGTTGGCGAGGAGTTGCTGCTGGTAGACCTTGAACTCGGGCTTGAGCGCGTCGCCGAAGCACACGGCTTTCGCGGCGATGACGTGCTCGAGCGGGCCGCCCTGGCCGCCGGGGAAGACGGCGCTGTCGAGCGCCTTGGCGTGGATGGCCTTGCAGAGGATGAGGCCGCCGCGCGGGCCGCGCAGGGTCTTGTGCGTGGTGGTGGTGACGAAATCGGCGTGCGGCACGGGCGACGGGTGGAGGCCCGCGGCGACGAGGCCGGAGATGTGGGCGATGTCGGCGAAGAGCAGGGCGCCGACGGAGCGGGCGATCTCGCCCATGCGGGCGAAGTCGATGATGCGCGGGTACGCGCTGGCGCCGACGGTGATCATCTTCGGCTTCTCGGCGGCGGCGACCTTGGCGAGCTCATCGTAGTCGATGAGACCGTTGTCCTGGCGGACGCCGTACTGGACGAAGTTGTAGAGTTTGCCGGAGAAATTGGCCGGGTTGCCGTGGGTGAGGTGGCCGCCGTGGCTCAGGTTCATGCCGAGGATCTTGTCGCCCGGCTGGAGCACGGAGGTGTAGACGGCGAAGTTGGCCTGCGAGCCGGAGTGCGGCTGCACGTTGGCGTGTTCGGCGCCGAAGAGCTTCTTCGCGCGGTCGATGGCGAGCTGCTCGACTTTGTCGACGAATTCGCAACCGCCGTACCAGCGTTTGCCCGGGTAACCCTCGGCATACTTGTTGGTGAGCACGCTGCCCTGGGCCTCCATGACGGCCGGGAGCGTGAAGTTTTCCGAGGCGATCAGCTCGATGTGCTCCTGCTGGCGGTGCAGCTCGGCAGCGACGAGGGCGTGGATCTCGGGATCGAGATCGCGCAGGGGAGAGGCGTTGAGGACGGGAGAAGTGGCGGTGCTCATCGGGAAGCGGCGAGTTTCTGCGGCGGGTCGGTTCGGGGGCAAAGGTTTTCTTGGGCGGGAGACTGGCGCCGCGGTCCCTCCGCCGCATGCCCGGTCGGACCGTTTAGGTTCACGGTCGTGAAGGTAAACGGTCGGAGGGCCGCGGCGCGGAGCTGGCGGGGGACGGCCGGCAACGGGCGCTTGCGGGGTGGGGCGCGGGCGTTTGGCTGCGCGTGTGCCGGACGGCCAGAGTCGCCGCAGACGGCATTGCGGCCGCCCGGGCGAGCGGACGGAAGGGACTGCCGGCGGAGGCGTGATGGCGTGTCGTTCCGACAGTTTAGGTTCACGGTCGTGAAGGTAAACTGTCGGGCGCGGACGGAGCGGCGCTGGCTCGAGGGGAAAGCTTGGAGCGGGCGATTAGCGGGCGCTTGCGGGGGAGGGCGGCGGGCGTTTGGCTGCGCGGCCATGATCGCTGTCCACGACCTTCCTGCGCTGCGCGCGCTGGCCCGCCGGCTGAAGGTGCCGGAGGTCGAGCTGCGGCGGGTGGAGAAGCGGTTGTTCAAGCATCGGATGCCGGTCGACGAGGTGTTGGCGGCGCTGCCGGAGGCTGCGCGCGAGGTGTGGCGGAACGATGTCGACTGGGCCCCGCTGGAGCTGGTGTCGCGGCAGGACTCGGCGGTCGATGGCGCGAGCAAGCTCGCGTTTCGGGCGCGCGACGGGGCGGTGATCGAGAGCGTGTTGCTGCGTTTCCACACCGGGCGCAGTTCGGTGTGCCTGTCGACGCAGGTCGGCTGCGCGGCGGACTGCGCGTTCTGCGCGACGGGCCGGCTCGGGCTGACACGCAACCTCACAACGGCGGAGATCCTCGACCAGGTGCTGCAGGCGGCGAGGCTGTTCCGCGCCGAGGGGCGGACGCTGCGCAACCTGGTGTTCATGGGCATGGGCGAACCGTTGCACAACGAGGCGGCGGTGAGCGAGGCGGTCGGGGCGCTGCGCGATCCGGAGCGCTTCAATTTCACCGAGCGGCACATCGTCGTCTCCACGGTGGGCGTGCCCGCGGCGATGGTGCGGTTCGCGGAGCGGTTTCCCGGCGTGAATCTCGCGCTGAGCCTGCACAGCGCCCGCGACGAGGTGCGGCGCCGGCTGGTGCCGACGACGAAACGCCACCCGCTGGCCGAGCTGCGCGCGGCGGCCGAGGCGGTGACGGCGCGACAGAGCCGGCCGCTGATGATCGAGTATCTGCTTTTCGACGGCGTGACGGACACCGCGGCGGACCTCGCGGCGCTGCAGGCGTTCGTCGCCGGGATCCCGGTGCACCTCAACCTCATCCCGTTCAACCCGGTCGCGGGCACGGAGCCCCTGGGCTTGCGCGGCACGCCACCGGCGCGGCGCGAGGCGTTCGGCGCGGCGCTCAAGCGCGCCGGGTTGAAGGTGACGCTGCGCCGCTCGCTCGGGGCGGACATCGACGGCGCCTGCGGGCAGTTGGCGCGACGTGTGGGGCCGGCGGCGCCCGCCGCCGGCTGACGCGTTCTCGCCCGCGGGGCGGTCGAAGCCGGGGGCGGCGTATCTCCGCAGCCGAGTTGGCCCGGCCGGTTGCGCTGGCGGCGAGGTTGTATTTGTTCGCGTCGATCTCCTGAAACCGGGCACGACCGGTCTGTTGGCGGGAGACCCCACCCCCACGATGTTCCCACTCCCCCGCATCGCCGCCCGCCGATGCCCTTTGCCGGGCGCGTTGGCTGTTGCCGTACTTCTGCTCTGGGCAAGCCGGGGCTGGGCCGCCGGGGAGCCTTTTGCGGCCGAAGCCGACGAAGGTGCCCGGGCGACGCCGGGGGGCGCGCGTGTGCTGGTGCTCAACTCCTATCATGTCGGCTACAACTGGAGCGACGGGGAGCAGGCCGCGGTGTTGCGCACGCTGGCCGAAGGCCGGCCCGACATCGTGCCGAGCGTCGAGTACCTGGACTGGCGGCGTTATCCCAATCCGGAGCGCACGGCGACGTTGCTCGCCTACCTCGCCCAGAAGTACAGCGACCTTCCGTTTGATCTGGTGATCGCGCTGGACGACCCGGCGGTGTCGTTCGTGATGGAGCACCGGGCACAGTTCGGGGCGACGGTGCCGGTCGTGTTCGGCGGGGTCAACGACGTGGAACCGGAGCACTTCCGGAAGTATCCGGCGGTGACGGGGGTGGCGCAGACCTACGATTTCGCGGGCACGATGGCGTTGATCGGGCGGCTGCAACCGCACGTGCGGCGGATCGCGGCGGTGCACTGCCGCACCGAGAGCGGGCTGGCCTCGCGGCGCGCCTTCGAGAAGGTGCTCGCACGCGACCCCCCCCGCTTCGCGATCGACTGGATCGCCGGCTGGACGGCGGAGTCGCTGCTCCAGCGGCTGAGCCGCCTGCCGGACGACACTGCGGTGCTCGTCCTGAGCCTCTTTCGCGACGAGGCGGGCAAGGTGCTCGTCGACGATCCGGAGTTCGG
>DAOOFR010000261.1:0-3748 GCA_035415285.1 Opitutaceae bacterium | reverse complement strand
GGCCGTTCCCTTCGCCCGCGAACTTGGCGTTGCGGGCGAGGCGGCGGCGGCTTCACGGTGGAGGGATGGCTTCCGCCCAGTTGATTCTGCAGTCGGTCGAGTTCGCGCATCCGGGGATGACCGCGCCGTTGTTCACGGAGCTGACCGTGCAGTTTCCCGCGGGGTGGACGGGCATCGTCGGGCCCAACGGAGCGGGCAAGACGACGTTGCTCAAGGTCGCCACGGGCGAACTCGCGGCGCAGAGCGGCTCGGTGCAGCGGCAGGGCTTGGCGCTCTACGTGGCGCAGCGGACCGACGAGCCGCCGGAATTCTTCGAGGACTTCATCTGGGCGCCCGACGCCGCGGTGCTCAAGGCGCGGTTGCGCGTGGGCGAGGACTGGCCGGAGCGCTGGGCGACGTTGAGCCACGGCGAACGCAAACGCGCCCAGATCGCGGTGGCGCTCTGGCGCGAGCCGGCGGTGCTCGCGCTCGACGAGCCGAGCAACCACATCGACGCCGAGGCGCGCCGGCTGCTCTGGCAGGCGCTCGAGGACTTCCACGGTATCGGTTTGTTGGTGAGCCACGACCGCACGCTGCTCGACGGACTGTGTTCGCAGTGCCTGCTGCTCGATCCGCCCTCGGCCGTGTTGCGGCCGGGCGGCGTGACCGAGGCGCTGGAGCAGCAGGAGCGCGAGGAGACGTTCGCACAGGGCGCCAACGACGCACTGCGCCGCACCGCGAACCGGCTGCAGGCGGAGGCGCAGCGGCGCCGGGTGATCGCGGATCAGAAGACCGCGGCGGCGCGCGGCTCCAAGCAGAAGAAGATCCCCGCCAACGACCACGACGGCCGCGCGATGCGCAACCTCGCGAAGTTGACCGGCAAGGACGCCTACGCCGGCAAGATGGCCGCGCAGATGAAGCAGCGCGCGGGCAAGGTGGCCGCGCAGCGCGCCGAGTTCGCGGTGAAGAAACGCTACGAGACCGGGATCTGGGTCGATGGCGCGTCGTTCATGCCGCGGGATTTCCTGCTGCGCCTGCCCGCGGGCCAACTGCCGCTCGGCGGCGGGCGGGCCCTGCACTTCCCCGAGTTGGCGATCGGCGGCACGAGCCGCATCGCGCTGAAGGGCGCCAACGGGCTCGGGAAGAGCACGCTCGTGCGCCATCTGCTCGGGCAGCTGCAACTGCCGCAGGAGAAACTGGTGACGGTGCCGCAGGAGATCTCCGCCGAGGAGTCGCGGGCGTTGCTGGAGACGATCAAGCGCCTGCCCGACGCGGAGTGCGGCCGGGTGATGACAACGATCAGCCGCCTCGGCTCGCGGCCGGCGCGGTTGCTGGAGAGTGCGCTGCCGAGTCCCGGCGAAGTGCGCAAGCTGCTCCTGGCGCTGGGCATCGTGCGCGGCCCCCATCTCATCGTGATGGACGAACCGACCAACCACATGGACCTCCCCGGCATCCTCTGTCTTGAGGAGGCGCTGGCGGATTGCCCGTGCGCGGTGCTGCTGGTGAGCCACGACGAGGCGTTCCTCGACAAGATCACCACGACGGACTGGCTGCTCACGCGGGACGCCGCCGGCGACACACGATTGGCGATCACAGCCGTGCGGTAACGCGCGCCGCGGCCCGCGCGGAGTGGCCGAGGCCGATCGAAACGCTCATGCGTTTCGCTACGCCTCTTCGGGGCAGGTGGACACGGAGGGCACAGAATAGGACGAGAGTAAGCAGAGCGATCGGAGAAATCCGGAGGCCAGAGGCACTCACCATCTGGCGGAGTAGGCCGTACCAGATCTCGCTTACCCCAGCTCCTCTCTGTGATCTCCTTCCGTCTCTCCTCTGCCTCTGTGACCTGTCCGACCTGCCGTTTCTAGGCTCCGCAGAGGAGGAGCCGGCCTCGACACGGCCGGCTCCCGTGGTCGAGCCTCACTTCTTCTTGTTCAACGCCGCGCTGAACCAGTCGCCGGTGAGCGACTGCTGCGAGGCCGGCTTGCCGCCGAAGCCGCCGCCCGGGCGCGGGCCGCCGAAACCGCCGGGGCGATTGCCGCCGCCGGGACCGGTGCGCGGACCGCCCTGCCCGCCCGGACCACCAGGCGTGCGCGGGCCGATCTGCGGGTTGCTGCGCATCGAGAGCGCGATGCGGTTGCGCGCCAGATCCACCTCGGTGACGGTCACCATCACCTTCTGCTGCGGCTTCACGACCTCGGCGGGATCCTTCACGAAACTGTCGGCGAGCTGCGAGACGTGCACGAGTCCGTCCTGGTGCACGCCGATGTCCACGAACGCGCCGAACGCCGTCACGTTCGTCACGATACCGGGAAGCTTCATGCCGGGCCTGAGGTCCTCGGGCTTGTGCACGCTCTCGTCGAACTGGAAAACCTCGAACTGCTTGCGCGGGTCGCGGCCGGGCTTGGCGAGCTCGGAGAGGATGTCCTTGAGCGTCGGCAGGCCGACCTTCTCGGTCACGTAGCTCTCCAGCTTGATCTTGGCGCGCAGCGTGCCGTCGCGCACGAGGTCGGCCACGGTCACGCCGAGGTCGGCGGCCATCTTCTCGACGATGGCGTAGCTCTCCGGGTGCACGGCGGAGGCGTCGAGCGGGTTGGCGGCATCGCGGATACGCAGGAAGCCCGCGGCCTGTTCGAAGGCCTTCGGTCCGAGGCGCGGCACCTCCAGCAGCTCCGCGCGCGACTTGAACGCGCCCTGCTCGTTGCGCCGCGCCACGATGGCGGCGGCGGTGGCGGCGTTGAGACCGGACACATAGCTGAGGAGCTGTTTCGAAGCGGTGTTCACCTCCACGCCCACGCCGTTCACGCTCGAGATGACCACGTCGTCGAGCGAGCGCTTGAGCGCCGGCTGGTCGACGTCGTGCTGGTACTGGCCCACGCCGATGGATTTCGGGTCGAGCTTCACCAGCTCGGCCAGCGGATCCATCAGTCGCCGCCCGATGGAGACGGCGCCGCGCACCGTGATGTCGTGGTCGGGGAACTCCTCGCGGGCGACCTCGCTCGCGGAGTAGATCGACGCGCCGGACTCGTTGACCATGACGACGGCGATGTTGCCGGCCAGGCCGCACGCGCGCACGAACGCCTCGGTCTCGCGCCCGGCGGTGCCGTTGCCGATGGCGATCGCCTCGATCTGGAAGAGCTTCACGAAACCGAGCAGCTTGTCCTTCGCCTCGGTCGGGTGGCGGTCGGGGTAGATGACGTCGTTGTGCAGGAGCTTCCCCTGGCGGTCGAGCATCACGACCTTGCAGCCGGTGCGGAAACCCGGGTCGATCGCGAGCACGGCCTTCTGGCCCAGCGGCGAGGCGAGCAGCAGCTCGCGGAGATTGTCGGCGAAGACCTTGATGCCGGCCTCGTCGGCCTTCTTCTTCGACTCCATGCGCATCTCGCCCTCCATCGCGGCGGAGAGCAGGCGCTTGTAGCAGTCGGCCGCGGCCAGGCGCACCTGCGCGGCGGCGCTGCCGGTGCCGCGCACGAACATCCGGTCGAGCTCGGCGTTGGCCAGCAGCTCATCCGGAAGCTGGATGCGCATGATGAGGAACCCTTCCTTCTCGCCGCGGCGCATCGCCAGCACGCGGTGCGAGGGCGCCTTCGCGAGCGGCTCGCTCCATTCGAAGTAGTCCTTGAACTTCGCGCCCTCGGTCTCCTTGCCGATGATGACCTTCGAGGAGATCACGGCCTGCGCGCGGTAGAGCCCGCGGAGCTTCTCGCGCGCCGCGGCGTCGTCGCTGATGCGCTCGGCGAGGATGTCGCGCGCGCCGGCGAGGGCCTCGGCG
>DAOOFR010000260.1:0-3760 GCA_035415285.1 Opitutaceae bacterium | reverse complement strand
ACACCAAGATCCTCGAAGTCTTCCCGAATCCCGCCCCGCAGCGCGATTTCCTCATCGAGCACACGCACCACGAGTTCACCTCGGTGTGCCCGATCACCGGACACCCCGACTTCGCCGCCATCACCGTGCGCTACGTGCCGGACAAGGTCTGTGTCGAACTGAAGTCGCTGAAGCTCTACTTCCACTCGTTCCGCAACGAGGGCATCTTCTTCGAGGCCGCGACGAACAAGATCTGCGACGACCTCGGCAAGTGTCTCAAGCCTCGCCGCCTCACCATCGTTGCCGACTGGAAGGCCCGTGGCGGCTTCTCCTCGGTGATCACCGCCGACTGGAAGCCGGTGCGCGCCCGAAAGGCCTGACGGGCACCCACGGCGCGCTCCACTCGGTTGCCCCTGCGGGGGTGAGAGTTGGGCAATTCTGATTCCCCATGTCCGAGCTCATCCGCGTCACCGGCCTGACCAATCGCGAGTTCTTCGCCCGCCATGCTCAGGCCGGCCGAGTGGGCCTGGTCGGCGGTGGCGAACTCATCAACCGGCTCATCGCCCGGGCGCAGCGGCACCTCGATGCGCGGCACGACTGGAGCATGTGGTCGCACGCCTTCGTCTTCCAGGGCGAGCGGATCGACGGCCGCCAGTGGGTGATCGAGTCGGACCTCGACATCCACCGGAAGCACATCCGCCTCGGCCTGCAGGAAAACCGGGTCGAGAAGTACTTCGACGACGAAGCGTACACCGTCGCCGCCGTGATCGACTTCGGCCTTTCCGCGGAACAGGTGCGCGCGGTGCTCGCGCATTCGCTGGACTTGGTGGCGAACAATACCCGCTACTCACTCCGCGAGCTGTTTGGCACCTTGCTGGCGCTCAAGAACCCGACTCTGCGCAGCGAGGACAACCTGCTCGCGCGCGACCGCTCGTTCTACTGCTCGGCCTTCGTGCGCCATGTCTTCGCGCAGGCCGGCGTGGAGCTCGCGCCCGGAGTTGCCGAGAAGAATACGACGCCGGAGGATCTCTTCCGCAGCACGCGCGAACACACGCAATGGCTGCTCGTGCGTCGGCGGCCGACCAGCCAGGTGAAGGCCGCGGTGCGCCGGGTGCGCGCGCGAATCCGGTTGGCGGGGTTCTGAGCACGGCGGAACGCCCCGTGTGCATTCCAGTGCGTAGGACCGGTCTCCGACCGGTCGTCTCGGACTTGAGTGGAGGATAGTTGGTCCGCCGAACGGGGTGCCGATGGCGCCGAGCGTGTCCAGCCGGAGACTGGACCTGCGGTGGCTGTTTGGGGCTCGCTCAGTTGCCGCGGTGCAGCAGCGACTCGACGAGGGCGCGAAGAAAGGCGGTGTCTCCGGGAAGCTTTGACAGTTCGGCGAGGGCCGCGGCGGTGAGTTCGGCGGCGCGCGCGCGGGCACCGTCGAGGGCGAGCACGCGCACCATCGTGGCCTTCTGTGCGGTGGCATCCTTGCCGGCGGTCTTGCCGAGCGCGGCGGAGGTCGCGGTGGTGTCGAGCACGTCGTCGATCACCTGAAAGGCGAGGCCGACCGCGCGGCCGAGCCGGCGGAGCGTGGCGAGTTGCGCCTCGTCGGCGCCGCCGATCAGACCGCCGAGCGCGAGGCTGCAGGCGATCATCGCGGCGGTCTTGCCGTTGTGGATGAACTCGACCTGGTCGCGGGTCGCCGGGGACTTCTCCGCCTCGATGTCCTCCATCTGGCCGCCGATGAGCTCGGTGCTGCCGGCGGCCTGGCCGAGTTCGCGCACGAGCGCGGTGGCGAGGGTGGGGCGGTCGGCGTAGTGGGAGGCGAGCAGGGCGAAGGCGTGGGTGAGCAGGGCGTCGCCAGCGAGGATGGCGGTGGGCTCGTCGAACTGCTTGTGGCAGGTCGGGCGGCCGCGGCGCAGGTCGTCGTTGTCGAGCGCCGGCAGGTCGTCGTGGATGAGCGAGTAGGTGTGCACGCACTCGATGGCGGCGGCGGCGGCTCCCGCATCGGCGCGCCGACCGAAGAGTTCGGCGGCCGCGGACACGAGCACCGGCCGGATGCGTTTGCCGCCCGCCTCCAGGCTGTAGCGCATGGCGGAATGGAGACGCGACGGGCGGGTCTGCGCCGCAGGCACAAAACGGTCGAGCGCCTGCTCGGCTTCGAGGCGGAGTTGCGAGAGTTGGGCGGCGAAGTCCATGGCGCGCGGGTGAGTGCGGGCGGAGTTAACCGCAAAGACCGCAGAGAACGCAAAGAGCGTTTTCGCGGGGGGCGCAGGGGCGGGGTGCCCTCGCCTTCGGTCGCAGCGACCGAAGGTCGTTCTGCTGGGCACTCGGTACCGGGTCCGATCGCCGGAAGTCGTGGCGTTGGCCGTTCCGCTCTCGCCAAGGTTGGCTCGTGCCCCCTGTTCCGTCACGCCACACTCATGCTGCAGCACGGCGCCGACATCCGCCACGGGCAGGAACAACTCGGCCACGCCTGCTTGCAGACCACCCAGATCTACACGCACGTCTCCATCCGAAAGCTGAAGGAGGTCCACGCCGCTACGCACCCCGGGGCGATGTTGTCCCCTCGACCCGATCCCGAAGCCAAGCCATGAATGCCGCCATGCACGCGCTCGCCCTCTACCTCGATACCTCGGGGGAGCTGAAGGGATCATGTCTTAACAACTGACAAGGTGCTCGGTGGCTGGCGTTGTGTGTGGGCATGGTGCGCAAGCTGAAGTTGGAGTATGTCGGGGCGACCTACCACGTGATCAACCGTGGGAACTACCGTTGGCCGAGGCGGCTAACGCAGAATCCGTGGCGCGACATCGGGCAGCTGTGTCGAAAGTTAAGACATGACCCCTTTAGTCCGCCCAAACGACCGCGTTACCGACATTCAACTCCCGGACGGCGCCCACCAGCTCAAGAGTTATTTCGCCACCGGTGAGGTTCAGCGCGAATGGGGTGAACGCCAGTATCCCATCGACTACACTTACGACTCCCAAGGTCGTATGCGAACGATGACGACCTGGCGGGATGCCGCGGCCGGCACCGGTGCGGCGACCACCACTTGGGAGTACCACCCGGCTCGCGGCACCCTCAGTCGCAAGAGCTATCAGGATGGCAAACACCTCGACTACACCTACTCGGCCGGCGGTCGCCTGCTCACCCGCACCGGCGGGCGCGGGATCGAGACAACCTATGGCTATGACCTGCAGACCGGCGATCTGCTCACCGTGACCTACTCGGACGGCACTCCGTGCGCCACCTTCACCTATGATCGTGCAGGGCGGCAGGAGTCGGTCGCGGATGCGGCCGGGCTGCGTCGTATGGCCTACTCCGACGGGTTGCTTCAAACCGAGACCTACGAATCCGGTCTGTTGCAGGGCGTGAGCCTCGGCCGCACCTACGATCTGGCGCGCCTGGCCTCGCTCGCTCTCAGCGTGAATGGCACCCCCGTCCACGGCGCGACCTACGGCTATCGGGATACTCAGGGGCGCGACACCGGGCGTCTCGCCAGCGTCGCCTCCGGCGCCTTGGCGGTCCGGTATGCCTACACGCCGAATTCGAACCTTCTTCACACCACAACTTGGGCCGACGGTTCGACGGATCGCCTGCAGGCGGTTAACTTCTTCGACCACATGAACCGCCTGCAGAGCCGAGCCACCACGGATGCCGCCGGACGGACTCTGCGTTCGGTCGGTTATGGCTACAACGAGGCCAACCAGCGGGTGCGGGCAGAGCTCGAGACCGGCGAGCACTGGACCTGCTATGAAGGCGTCGCAGGCAAGGATGAAAATGTCGTTGGATTTCT
>DAOOFR010000259.1:0-3792 GCA_035415285.1 Opitutaceae bacterium | reverse complement strand
CGGTAGTCGATCTCCGACATAGACTGCTTGCTGAGCGTGGTGAACACCAGTTCGCCCTCCTGCCCGTCGGGCAGCGGCTCCAAAGTCTGGGGATCGACGATCTCCACCAGGAAGTGGTCCTCGAAGATGTGCAGGCCGTCCTGGCAATGGCACTCCGCGCCCACGCCCGGGCCGATGATCTCCGAGAGCCCGTAGATGTCGTAGGCCTTGATGCCGGTGGCGCCCTCGATGTACTGGCGCATCTGGTCGGTCCACGGCTCGGCGCCGAACACGCCGCGCTGCACCTTCAGGTCCTTGCGGAAATCGATGCCCATCTTCTGCGCCATCTCGATGAGATGGATGAAGTAGCTCGGCGTGCAGCACACCGCGGTGACGCCAAAATCCTTCATCACCATGATCTGGCGCTCGGTGTTGCCGCCGGAGATCGGGATGACCGTCGCGCCGATGCCCTCGAGGCCGCCGTGCAGGCCGAGGCCGCCGGTGAACAGGCCGTAGCCGAACATGTTCTGCACCACGTCGCGGCGCGAGAAGCCGGCCGCGTAGAGCGTGCGCATGATCACCTGCTTCCAGACCTCCATGTCCTGCGCGGTGTAGCCGACGACGATCGGCTTGCCCGTCGTGCCGCTCGAGGCGTGCAGGCGCACGACATCGCCCAGCGGCACGGCGAAAAGGCCATACGGATACGTGTCGCGCAGGTCCGCCTTCGTGGAGAACGGCAGCAGGCGCACATCGGCCAGCGTGCGGAGGTCGCCGGGCTTCACGCCCTTGGCGTCCATGCGCTCGCGGAAGAGCGGCACCTTCTCGTAGGTCAGGGCGACGACGGCCTTCAGGCGTTGGAGCTGCACCTCGCGCAGACGCGCTTCGGGCATGTGGTCGAGGGCGCTCTCCGGAAAGAAGGTGCCCTCCAGGTCGTTCCAGAGGTTGCGGATCATGTTTGGGGCTTGGAAAACGGGCGCCGGCACTGCGGCGCGAGACGCGGGCCAGCACAACGCAACCGGCCGGGGCTGGCAAGAGCGCGGGCGGCGGGATGCCCCACTTTCCCACACGTGTTTCCGCTCGTCTCGTAGGTCCAGTCTCCGACTGGACCCGCTCGGCTCGGGCACTCCACTACGGCCCACGCCCATGGCGGCCGGTCGCAGACCGGCCCTGCTTGCCCTCCTCCGGCGGCAGCTCAGCCGCGGCCGAGCGCGAAGGCCTTGTCGTTGGCCTCGTGCAGCTTCGGCGCGAAGTTCGCCCGCAGGCTCGCCTGCCACACCTCGACCGGGAAATCGAAATGCCGGCTCAGGCGACCGAGCATGGCGACGTTGAGCGCCTTGCTCGACGGCAGCTTCGCGGTGTCGATCTCCGCCGGGGTGATCAGCGTACCGCCGGCGCGCAGCCCGGCGCGCACGACCTCGACCTGCGACGGCTCCATGACGACCAGGAAGTCGCACGCGCCGTCGGGGATCATCGGGCTGCTCACCGCGGTGCCGAAGCGCACGTCGCTCTGCACCGAGCCGCCGCGCTGGCTCATGCCGTGGACCTCGGCCTTCTTCGTCTCGTGGCCGAGCCGGAAGACGACGTCGGCGAAGATGTCGGAAGCCTTGATGACACCCGTGCCGCCCAGGCCGGCGAAACGGACATTGGTGGTGGGAGAAGACATGGCGGAAGAAGTCAGAATCTAGAAGTTAGGATTGGGAAGGATGCAGCGCGGAGGAGCTGAGTGAGTTGGATTCCAGATCCGTACTTCCAGCTCCTCGGTTCTTGCCTATTCAGCCTTGGCAACCGCAGCCACAGCCGCAGCCCTCGGCGGGCGGTGTATCCTCGGCGGTCTTCGCGGCGGCGGCCTTCTCCTTCTCCCAGGCGGCGATGCGGCCGGCGGCGAGGATGCAGGGGCTGCGCGCGATGATGACGCTCAGCTCGTCCTTGCCGAGCGCCTCGGCGAGCGTGTCCTTGAACTTCGCCCGCTCGCGCACCGGGTTCACGGTCGCCACGTTCCGGATGCCGGCGGCGCGCGCCAGGTTCTCGAAGCTCACCTGGTAGGTGGCCGAGCCGTCGAGGTGGCGGCCGGTGCCGGGGTGCTCCTGCTGGCCGGTCATCGCCGTGGTGCCGTTGTCGAGGATGACGAGCACGTGGCCGGTCGACGGCGTGTTGTACGCCATCTCCACCAGGCCGGGCAGGCCGCCGTGCAGGAAGGTGCTGTCGCCGATCACGGAGACGACGCGCTTGGCCTGCTCGCGCGGGAGCACGTGACGCAGGCCTAGGCCCATGCCGACCGCCGCGCCCATGTCGATCATCAGGTCCATCGCGGCCAGCGGCGGCAGCGCGGCGAGCGTGTAGCAGCCGATGTCGCCGGAGACGATGCAGTCGAGCTCCTTCATCACCTCGAAGCTCTGGGTGTGCGGGCAGCCCTTGCAGAGCTCCGGCGGCTTGCCTCGCATCGGGATCGGCTCGGGCGAGGAGTCGTGGGCGAGGATGCGTTTCACCCGGTCGACGGTGAGTTCGCCGAAGCGGAAGATGGTGTCGTCCTTCGCCTCGACCTTCAGGCCGGCGGCGCGGCAGGCGGCGGCCAGCCAGGGGTCGTTCTCCTCGATCACCACGCAACGTTTCACCGTGGCGGCGAAGTCGCGGATCGCCTGCAGCGGCAGCGGATAGGTCATCCCCAGTTTCAGGATGCTCGCCTCCGGCGCGGCCTCGCGCACGTGGTGGTAGGAGATGCCGGCAACGATGATGCCGAGCTCGTCGCCGTGGCGCTCGAGGCGCTGCGGGCCGGTGGTGTTGTTCCAGTTCTCGAGCTCGCTCATCTTCGTGCGCAGGCGGCGGCCAGCGGGCTTGGCGTGGCCGGGCACCATCACGCGCTGCGGGATGTTGCGGACGAAGTCGGGCGTCGGCGCGCCGGTGTCGGCGGCGGTGAGCTTCGCGCCGAGGGGGAACCGCGGCTTCACCGGCGACTTCGAATGGCACACGCGAGTCGTCATCCGGAAAATCACCGGAATCTGCCAGCGCTGGCTGGTCTCGAACGCGACCTTCAGCAGGTCGTAGGCGTCCTGCGAATCGGCCGGCTCGAACATCGGCGCCACCGCGGCCTCGGCGTAGCGGCGGCTGTCCTGCTCGTTCTGCGAGGAGGCCATGCCGGGGTCGTCGGCCACGATGAGCACATACGCGCCGTCGACGCCGGAGTACGTCATCGTGAAGAGCACGTCGGCCGCGACGTTGAGGCCGACGTGTTTCATCGTGCAGAGCACGCGCGCCTTCGCGAAGGCGGCGCCGAGCGCGACCTCGGCCGCGACCTTCTCGTTGGGCGCCCACTGGGCCTTGCCGCCCAGCGCGCTGAAGCTTTCGAGGATCTCGGTCGAGGGCGTGCCGGGATAACCGGTGCCGAGCGCCACGCCGCAGTGCAGAGCGGCCAGGGCCACCGCCTCGTTGCCGCTGAGCAACAGACGGCCGGAAGAGTCTTGGGAAGGTTGCATGAAACAGGGTCGGGTTGTGGAGACTTTCGGTCGAGCAGAACAACCCGCCGCGCCGCAGACAATCCCCAACGCGGCAGGTTTTCGCCCCAAGCGCGCGGATGAACGACGCCGCGCCCCGGGCACCGTGCGCCGCCCTCGGCTGGGGCCCCGTCCGCGCTTGTCGCCGCCCCGCGCGCCTCCGCCCTTGACGCCTCCCGGTCGGGCCGGCACGTTGCGCGCCTCACACGCACTGCCCGGTGGTGTAATGGTAGCACAGGCGACTTTGACTCGCCTAGTTCTGGTTCGAACCCAGGCCGGGCAGCCATTCGACGCGCCTCCCGTTGGTCGGCTTGCTCATGGCCTG
>DAOOFR010000258.1:0-3803 GCA_035415285.1 Opitutaceae bacterium | reverse complement strand
AGGACGATAGCGAACCTGTGGCGCCTGGTGAGAGTTACGACATGACCCCTGCGGTCCCCGACCCCTGCGGCCCCCCCTCTCGTGCTGGCGAAGAGCGCCTAAGGCCCGAGCTTCGAGACCTGTTATGGCGGCAAATTCAGCCGGGCCGCGAGAGCGCATCTGGCGGCCCTCGCCACCGCCGCGGAGGCGGCGCAGTCCAAAGGCCCCGCGGCCGGGACCGTGCCGGGGAAATCGGGAGTGGCGCCCGGGGCCCTTGATCGTTGGGATAGCCCGAGCTTCATCGTTCCGGTAACCTCGCCGCCATGATTCGCCCCGTCCAACTGCCGATGCCGCCCGCCTGGCGGAGATCTACAACCACTACATCCTGACCAGCACGATTTCCTTCGAGGAGGAGCCGGTCGCGGTCGCGACCATGGAGGCGCGAATCGGCGAGACGACGAGGAGCGGCTGTTGGCTCGTGTGCGAGCAGGCCGGGCGGGTGGAGGGCTACGCGTATTTCGGACCGTGGAAGGTGCGCTCGGCGTATCGTTTCTCGGCGGAGTGCACGGCGTATGTCGATGCGGGCTGCCTGCGGGCGGGGATCGGCCGCGCGCTCTACACGGAGTTGCTCAAGGTGGCGGCGGCGAAGGGGCTGCATCGCGTGATCGCGGGGATCGCGCTGCCCAACGAGCGCAGCCAGGGCCTCCACGAGAGCTTCGGCTTCCGGAAGATCGCGCAGTTCACCGAAGTCGGCTTCAAGATGGGCCGATGGGTGGATGTGGGCTACTGGGAACTGAGCCTTTGAGCGGAGTCGTGCGGCTCAATCGCCCGGCGCGGGTGCGGAGAAGTCGGCGCGCTTGGCGGCGAGGGAGAGGCCACCGAGCTCGTGGCGTTCGGTGTCGCAGATGCCGCGTTCGTCGACCTCGGCCACGCGGGGCTTGGCAGCGAACCCGACCATCATCGATCCCTGCGTGCCGAAGCGTTGCTCAAGGCCTAAGGAGTTCAGCATCCGATCATAGGTCGCGGCGACGAGCCCGCGGTCGCCGAGCAGCAGCGCGCAGACGGCCAGCCCGTGGGCGCGGCGGAAGCGCGCCGCGGCCGGGCGGAGATGAGACCGGAGACAGGCTTAGGAGAGTGTCCGCTACTCGCTGCTCACTCCTCGCTACTTCCGCCGCGCGGTCACCGCGACGCGCAGCTCGGGGCTGTTGTTCATCGGGCCCTGGAGCAGGACGAGCTTGGGCGTCGGATACTGCTTGAGGAGGCCGGCGGCGAACTGGCGGTACGCGGCGACGAATTTGTCCACGTCGGGTCCGTTGGTGCTGAAGTCGTTTGTGCCAAGATTGATGCAGATGAGCTGCGGCTGGAAGCGCACGGGCTTCCAGGGGCGGAGACGAAGCTGCCTTGTTGGCCGCCCGGATGTATGTTCTCGTGGCTCCAGCCCCCCCCGATGAAATCCCACGCTTTCCCCCGTAGTGCTTCCGCGGCCATGGCCGCATTGCTGACGACCGCCTCGGCGGCCGTCGCGCAGGTCAGCATCGACGTCGACCCCGCGGCGGGCCGCGCGCCGATCAGTCCTTACATCTACGGCACCAACCAGGACCTGCCGGGCGTCGCCGCGCCCGCGCGACGTTACGGCGGCAACCGCACCACAGGCTACAACTGGGAGAACAACGCGTCCAACGCGGGCAACGACTACTACCACCAGAGCGACAACTACCTCACCTGGGTGGTCGGGATCTCGGATGCGCAGGCGACCACGCCGGGCATCGCCCTGACCCACTTCATCGACCAGTCCGTCGCCGCCGAGACCCCGTACACCTTGGTGACCTTGCCGATGGCCGGTTACGTGGCGGCGGACAAGTCCGGCGTGGTGTCGACTGCGCAGGCGGCGCCGTCCTCGCGCTGGGTGCAGGTGGTCAACAACAAGCCCACGGCGCTCTCGACCACGCCGGACCTGACGGATGGCAAGGTCTATGTCGACGAGGAGATCAACTTTCTCCTCCAGCGTTACGGTGCCGCCGGGTCGGCCCACGGCGTGCGCGGCTACAACCTCGACAACGAGCCCGACCTCTGGTCGTCCACCCATGAACGCCTTCACCCGGTCCAGACCACGTGCGCCGAGCTGATCACGCGCTCGGTCGACCTCGCCAAGACGATCAAGCGGATGGACCCGGGGGCGGAGACGCTCGGCTTCGTGAGCTATGGTTTCTCCGGCTATCTCACGTTCCAGGGCGCCACCGATTGGGCGACCGAGCGCACGAAGGGCGACTACGACTGGTTCGTCGACTACTACCTCGACCAGATGAAGCAGGCGTCGGACACCGCCGGCCGGCGCCTGCTCGATGTGCTCGACCTGCACAACTACACCGAGGCGAAGGGGGGCGGCGTCCGCGTCAACGCGACGACGGACTACACCAACATCGAGTGCAACAAGGCGCGGCTGCAGGCGCCGCGCACGTTGTGGGATCCGACGTACATCGAGGACAGCTGGATCGGCCAGTGGAATCAGGCCTTTCTGCCGCTGCTGCCGACGATCCAGGCCTCGATTGACGCCTTCTACCCGGGCACGAAGTACGCGATGGGCGAGTATGCGTTCGGCGGCGGCGAACACATCACCGGCGGCATCGCCCAGGCCGATGTGCTCGGCATCTTCGGGCGGAGCGGGGTGTACATGGCGTACTTTTGGGAACAGAACGGGGGCAACACCTACATCGCCTCCGGCTTCAAGCTCTACCTCGACTACGACGGGGCCGGCGGGAAGTTCGGCGACACCTCGGTGACCGCGGCGGCGAGCGACGTGGCGACCTGCTCCACCTACGCCTCGATCTCCGGCGACGACGCGCGCCGTCTCCACGTGATCGTGCTCAACAAGGCCTACGACACCGCGACGCCGGTGCGCATTCGTATCGCCGGATCCACGCCGTACACGAAGGCGCGGGTCTTCGCGTTCGACTCGGCCAGCGCCGCGCTCTCCGAGCGCACGCCGGTGGCGAGCATCACCGGCAACGACTTCACCTACACGCTGCCCGCGCTCACCGCCGCCCACTTTGTCCTCGAGTCCGCGCCGCTGGAGGCGTGGCGTCAGCAGTATTTCGGCACCACCGCCGGCACCGGTGCCGCGGCCGACACCGCCGACCCCGATCTCGACGGACGCAGCAATCTGCTCGAGTACGCACTCGGGTCGGTGCCGACCGCGGCGGATAAGGGCAGCCCTGCCGCCGCGGGTTCCGTGGCCGACGGCACCGGCACGCACCTGACGTTGACCTTCAACCGCATCGCCGATCCGGCGCTCGTGTACACGGTCGAGGCGAGCGACGACCTCACGAGCTGGTCCCCGATCTGGACGAGCACCGGGGCGCAGAACGTGGCCGGTTCGGTGGTCGCGGTCGACTCCACCGTGTCGCAACAGACCCAGCCCCGCCGCTTTCTGCGGCTCAGGGTGAGCTACTGAGCCCGGCGAAACGGCAGTTCGGACAGGTCACAGAGGCAGAAGAGGGACGGACGGAGCGCACCGAGGGACTATCAAGCAGGCGAAAGCTGGTCCGGTATCCTCACACGAATCGTGGGTGCGTCTGGCATCCAGTCTCCCTCCGATCTCTCCGGGGCCAGCCGCTTCATTGAGGCTGAGCGGCGGCTGGCAGGTTTCCGTCCTTTGGCGGGCGCGGCTCCCGCCAGGCTTCGGGGCCCGCTGACGTCGTTGCCGCCCGAGCGGTTGGCCTCTGGCGTAACGATGCAATTGGCGCGGACTTCAATCGGCCGGGCCCATTCCTCCGGTTGTAGGGGCTGAGCTTGCTCAGCCCGGTGGCGGTCGCTCTTGCCGAGCG
>DAOOFR010000257.1:0-3815 GCA_035415285.1 Opitutaceae bacterium | reverse complement strand
GCCGCGCCGCCTGCTCCCTTCGGTTGCGGCTCGGCCGCGCTAGGTTCTTTGCGGTCAACAAAGTTTCGGGATCGCCTCCGCATTGAGCGCGGGGGAGCGGAACAGCTACGCCGTCGTCGGCCGACAGTGCGTTTCCGACCGGAATGTCGGGATTCCTCCGGCAGGTCGAGGGGAGAAACTGGCGCGGAAAAACTCTATGCGCGCAGGACCAGCGAGTTGCGGAGGTGCGGCGCGAGTTGGCACCGCGGTCGCTGAAGGGGAGGCATTCCTGAGACAGTCTAAAACCAGAAAACAAATACTATGAGAAAAGTAGCGATTTACGGCAAGGGCGGCATCGGCAAGTCGACCACCACGCAGAACACGGTCGCCGGTCTCGTCGAAATGGGGAAGAAGGTCATGGTGGTCGGTTGCGACCCCAAGGCCGACTCCACCCGGCTTCTCCTCGGCGGCCTGGCCCAGCGCAGCGTGCTCGACACGCTGCGCGAGGAGGGCGAGGACGTCGAACTGGCGGACATCCGCTCCAAGGGCTTCTGCTCCAGCTTGTGCGTGGAGTCGGGCGGTCCGGAGCCGGGGGTGGGCTGCGCGGGCCGCGGCATCATCACCTCGATCAACATGCTCGAGCAACTGGGGGCCTACGACGAGGACGAGCAGCTCGACTACGTCTTCTACGACGTGCTCGGCGACGTCGTGTGCGGCGGTTTCGCCATGCCGATCCGCGAGGGCAAGGCCGAGGAGATCTACATCGTCTGCTCCGGCGAGATGATGGCGATGTACGCGGCCAACAACATCTGCAAGGGCATCCAGAAGTATGCTGAAACCGGTGTCGTCCGCCTCGGCGGCCTGATCTGCAACAGCCGCAAGGTCGACAACGAGCGCCAGATGATCGAGAAGTTCGCCGAGAAGCTCGGCACGCAGATGATCCACTTCGTGCCCCGCGAGAACGACGTCCAACGCGCCGAGATCCAGCGCAAGACCGTGATCGAGTGGAACCCGAAGTGCGCGCAGGCCGACGAGTACCGCACCTTGGCCCGGGCGATCGACCAGAACAAAATGTTCATCAAGCCCAAGCCGCTCACGATCCAGGAGCTGGAAAACCTCCTGATGGAATACGGACTCCTCGGCAACTGAGGGGACCGATCATCCGCCAGCAATGACGGGGTAGGGCGCGACCGCTGGGCGCGCCGGGTCAACGGGTGGCCCGGCGGTCCGCCCCTACCTCATCCACCACGACCGTCCAACGACACCATCCGAGGTCACCACCATGTCCGAAATTTCAGACACGCCCGCCGCGGGCTACGACAGCGAAGGTTTTCCGATCCCGACCGCGTCCATCCCCGACTCCGAGTCGGCACGCGCCGAGATGCTGAAGGTCTATCCGCCGAAGACGAAGAAGAAGCGCGAGAAGCAGCTCCTCGCCAACAACCCGGAGCAGCCGCCGGAGATCGGCGCCAACACCCGCACCATCCCCGGCATCATCACCCAGCGCGGGTGCACCTATGCCGGCTGCCGCGGTGTCGTCATCGGCCCGATCCACGACATCCTCCACATCACCCACGGCCCCGTCGGCTGCAGCTACTACTCGTGGCTCACCCGCCGCAACCTCGCCCGCATCAAGCCCGGCCAGCCGATCAACTTCCTCCAGTATTGCATGACCACGGACATGATGGAGGAGGAGATCATCTTCGGCGGCGAGAAGAAGCTGGCTGCCGCGATCCGCGAGGCCTACGCGATCTTCAAGCCCAAGGCCATCGCGGTGTACTCCACCTGCCCGGTCGGCCTCATCGGCGACGACATCCACTCCGTCTGCCGCCGCGCCAAGGAGGAGCTCGGGATCAACGTCTTCGGCTTCTCCTGCGAGGGCTACAAGGGCGTCTCCCAGTCCGCCGGCCACCACATCGCCAACAACGGCGTCTTCAAGCACATGGTCGGCCTGCTCGACGAGCCCGACAAGGAGCCGTTCCGCATCAACGTCCTCGGCGAGTACAACATCGGCGGCGACGCCTGGGAGATCGACACCCTCCTGAAGAAGTGCGGCATCCACGTCACGGCGACGCTCTCGGGCGACATCAGCTACGAGCAGATCTGCAAGAGCCACACCGCCGACCTCAACGTCGTCATGTGTCATCGCTCGATCAACTACATGTCGGAGATGATGGAGACGAAGTTCGGCATCCCGTGGATCAAGGTGAACTTCATCGGCGCCGAACAGACCGCGAAGTCGCTGCGCAAGATCGCCAAGTTCTTCGGCGACGAGAAGCTCATCGCCCGCACCGAGGAGGTCATCGCCCAGGAGATGGCCGCGCTGCGGCCGGTCATCGAGGACGTGAAGTCGCGCCTCCAGGGCAAGACCGCCGCGATGTTCGTGGGCGGCTCCCGCGCCCACCACTACCAGCATCTCTTCAAGGATGTCGGCATGCTCACCGTGGCCGCCGGCTACGAGTTCGCCCACCGCGACGACTACGAGGGCCGCGCCGTGCTGCCCTCGATCAAGATCGACGCCGACTCCCGCAACATCGAGGAGATCGAGGTCGAGGCCGATCCGAAGCGCTACAACCCGCGCAAGACGCCCGAACAGCTCGCGGCGCTCAAGGCCGGCGGGTTCAGCTTCAAGGACTACGACGGCATGATGGTCGAGATGAAGAAGAACGTCCTGGTCATCGACGACATCTCGCACCACGAGATGGAGAAGCTCATCGAACTGTACAAACCCGACATCATCGGCTCGGGCATCAAGGACAAGTTCGTGATCGAGAAGTTCGGCGTGCCCTGCAAGCAGCTCCACAGCTACGACCAGGGCGGCCCGTACGCCGCCTTCACCGGCGCGGCGAACTTCTACAAGGAGATCGACCGCATGATCGGCTCGAAGGTCTGGAAGCTCGTCACCCCGCTCTGGAAGAAGCCCGCCGATCCGGCCATCGCGCTCGGCAAGGGCGTCGACAGCCCCACCAACCAGGCCTTCCGCGAGATCGCCGCCGGCCTGGCCAAGGCCTGGAAACCGAAGACCAAGGCCGCCGCGGAGGCGGAAGCCTAAGTTCGAAGGAAGAGTGCAGAGCTCCTGTGCTCCTCCTCCTCCCGCTGCTGAGTCCACTTCTGCAATCTTCATCCAACATTCTACCTTAGGACACGTATGCTAAACGGAACCACCGCCGAAATCGTGGAGCGCAAGGCGCTCCGCATCAACCCGGCCAAGACTTGTCAGCCCATCGGGGCCATGTATGCCGCCCTCGGCATCCATAGTTGCATGCCGCACAGCCACGGTTCGCAGGGCTGCTGCTCGTACCACCGCAGTCATCTCACCCGGCACTTCAAGGAGCCGGTCATGGCCACCACCAGCTCCTTCACCGAAGGCGCCTCGGTCTTCGGCGGCATGGCCAACCTCACCCAGGCGCTGCGCAACATCTTCACGATCTACAATCCCGAGGTCGTGGCCGTGCACACCACCTGCCTGTCCGAGGTCATCGGCGACGACATCCCGACGATCGTGCGCAAGTCGAAGGAGGAGGGCTCCATCCCGGACGGGAAGGTTGTCATCCACGCGAACACGCCCTCGTTCGTCGGCTCCCACGTCTACGGCTTCTCGAACATGGTCATGGCGATGGTGAACTACCTGTCCGAGAAGACGGGCACCACGCTCAACCAGGTCAACGTGATCCCCGGCTTCGTCGAGCCCGCGGACATGCGCGAGATCAAGCGCCTCGCGAAGGAGATGGGGGTCGACATCGTGATGTTCCCCGACACGTCGAACGTCCTCGATGGCCCGCTCACCGGCCAGTACAAGATGTACCCGGAAGGCGGTGCCACCGTGGCGCAGATCA
>DAOOFR010000256.1:2502-3878 GCA_035415285.1 Opitutaceae bacterium | reverse complement strand
TGGG
The DNA here is from genome assembly GCA_035415285.1 of Opitutaceae bacterium. Lineage (GTDB taxonomy): Bacteria > Verrucomicrobiota > Verrucomicrobiia > Opitutales > Opitutaceae > CAJCBL01. The sequence goes on along the minus strand of DAOOFR010000256.1, from coordinate 3,874 downwards.
GGGCAGGTGGTTGACGAAGATCGCCAGGATGGCGACGCCCCGCCAGAAGTCTACAAGATGGATACGCTCGGCCGGTGCGCGCACGGCCGGCGGCGCGGCGGTGGGGGCGGAGCGGGGCGCGGTGGTCATCGTGGCGGATGAAGCGGCCGGTGGGCGTGCTTGTCAGCTCCGCAAATGCGGCCGCGGCGCCAGGGATGCCGACGGGGCGAGGGCCCCCGGGCGGGGTTTCGCCTCGCCGCGGGCGGCGGCGGGGCTTTTCTCTGCGCTGCGCCGCCATGCCCGCCACCGCCACCCGCCTCAACGTCTTCACCGAGTCCGTCATCCGCGGCATGACCCGCCTGGCCAACCGGCATGGCGCGATCAATCTCGCGCAGGGTTTTCCGGACTTCGATCCGCCCGAGGAGCTGCTTGTCGCGCTCGAGCGGGCGACGCGCGGTCCGTTCCACCAATACGCGATCACGTGGGGCGCGCCGCGCTTCCGGGCGGCGCTGGCGCGGAAGATCGCGCGCGGCACCGGGCTGGAGGTCGATCCGGACCAGCACCTCGTCGTCACCTGCGGTAGCACCGAGGCGATGATGGTGGCGATGATGACCGCCTGCAATCCGGGCGACAAAGTCGTGGTGTTCTCCCCGTTCTACGAGAACTACGCGGCCGACGCGATCCTCGCGGGCGCGCAGCCGCTCTACGTGCCGCTGCGGCCGCCGCACTTCGGGTTCGATCCGGCGGAGCTCGAGCGGGCGTTCGCGCAGAAACCGAAGGCGATCGTCGTGTGCAACCCCTCCAACCCGTGCGGCAAGGTCTTCACGCGCGAGGAGCTGCGGGCGATCGGCGCGCTGGCGGAGACGCACGACGCTTTCGTGATCACCGACGAGCCGTATGAGCACATCGTCTACGCGCCGCACGAGCACGTGAGCATGGCCGCGCTGCCGGGGATGGCGGCACGCACGATCACTTGCAACTCGCTCTCGAAGACGTATTCGATCACTGGTTGGCGGCTGGGTTATGTGCACGCCGCGCCGGAGGTGATCGCGCAGGCGCGCAAGGTGCACGACTTCCTCACCGTGGGCGCCGCGGCGCCGTTGCAGGAGGCGGCGGTGGCGGGGCTGGAGTTGCCGGAGAGCTACTACGCCGGGCTGCGCGAACTCTACACGCGCAAACGCGATGTCTTCCTCGGGTGGTTGCGCCGGACGGGGCTGCCGTTCAGCGAACCGCAGGGCGCCTACTACGTGATGGTCGACATCTCCTCGCTCGGCTTCGCGACCGATACGGCCGCCGCCGAGTGGATGATCCGCGAGATCGGCGTGGCGGGCGTGCCGGGTTCGAGCTTCTTCCGCGAGCCGGAGCAGCGCTACATCCGTTTCCACTTCGCCAA
>DAOOFR010000256.1:0-2402 GCA_035415285.1 Opitutaceae bacterium | reverse complement strand
GTTCGAGCTTCTTCCGCGAGCCGGAGCAGCGCTACATCCGTTTCCACTTCGCCAAACGCGAGGAGACGCTGAATGCCGCCGGCGAGCGGCTCGTGCGGTTGCGCGAGTGCGCCGGGGTGGGCGCGGCCGCGTCGCGCGGGTGATTCGAGGCCCGGCGTTCAGCGGCTCCGGCGTGGGCGCGAATAGGGCGGGGGCAGATCCTCCTCCGGCTCTTCCGGCGGCGGAGTGGGGGTGGGCGACGCGTCGTAGGTGTGGAGATCGGGGGTCATGCGCACATCGGGCGTCATCTGGATCTCCCAGTTCGGAGGAGTGGCTTGTGCGGGGGAAGCAAACCGCGGGCGGCGGGGGTAGTGCCGGTGTGTGCGATGCCCCCAGCTCTGCTGCCAAGCGTAGCCGGGGACCGGCGCGGGAGAGGGTGAATACGCTGGTGGGACCGCCGGCTCCGAATCGGGAGGGGCGGCAGGGACGGGCTCGGCGGCAGCACGTTGCGCCTGCTCGGCCAGTTGGCGCCGGGACTCTGCAGCGCGGGCTGCGGCGGCTTGGGCGTGGAGGGCGGCGTCGCGGCGGGCCAACGCTTCGTCGAGCGGGTAGTCGGCGGCGAGCGCTTCGGGCAGCTTCGACTTCTCCACCTGGGTGAAGCCGTGCGCGTGGCGGAAGGTGACGGTCGCGGCGTCGTGACGGATCACTCGCGCATCCCGCAGCACCCGCCCGTCCTTGAGCACGCAGTCGGCCGCACTGGCGAGCGAGGGGGCAAGCAGCAGAAGCGCGAGCAACGCAAGGGGCCTTGGCATGGTCGGGCAGCGTACGCGACGGGCGAGGCGGGACAAGCGCGGCGCGGTGGGAGCGGAGGTTGCGGGAGTCGATTTCCGCTGCTGGACAAGCGAACAGCCGCGGCCCATCGTGCCGCCCATGAAGATTTTTCTCGATGGTTCCTTCGTCGACGCAGCCGAGGCCAAGGTCTCCGTGTTTGATCACGGTCTGCTCTACGGCGACGGCGTGTTCGAGGGCATCCGCCTCTACTCGAAGAACATCTTCCGGCTCGACGCGCACCTCGAGCGGCTGGAGTTCTCCGCCAAGGCCATCGCGCTGAAGCTGCCATGGACGCGCGCGCAGATCGCCGAGTGGACCTGTGAGGCCTGCCGCCTGAACGGCCTGACCGACGGCTATATCCGCCTCGTGGTCACGCGTGGCGTGGGCAACCTCGGTCTCTCCCCGAAGCGCTGCCCGAAACCCTCGATCTTCATCATCGCCGACAAGATCGCGCTCTATCCGGAGGAGGTCTACACGAAGGGCCTTGATCTCATCACCGTGCCGACTCGCCGGATGAACTCCGCCGCGCTGCCGCCGGCGGTGAAGTCGTTGAACTACCTCAACAACATCATGGCCAAGCTCGAGGCCGAGAATGTCGGCTACCAGGAGGCGATCCTGCTCAACGACGAGGGCTATGTGGCTGAGTGCACCGGCGACAACATCTTCGCCCTTTTCCGTGGCGAGTTGCTTACGCCGAAGGCCTCCAGCGGAGCACTGCGCGGCATTACCCGCGACGCGGTGATCGACATCGCTGCCGAGCTCAAGGTGCCCGTGCGCGAGATGGACATGACCCGCTACGATTTCTGGATCGCCGACGAGATGTTCCTGACCGGCTCGGCCGCCGAGGTTGTCCCGGTCGTGAAACTCGACGGACGCGAGATCGGTACCGGCCAGCCGGGCCCGGTCACCGCGAAGTTCATCGAGACGTTCCGCCGTCGGGTGACCGCCGAGGGGACGCGCATCTGACGGCCCCGCGCGCCTGTTTTGTCCCTGCTGCCGGCTCGTACCGCCACCCGGCGGCTGTGGCACTTGCGCCGCAGTGCGCAACTGGCATGTTCTCTGCGAAGATACCGGTGTTGACACCAACGGTGTCTCAGGTCCGCTCAGCAGCGGTCGATTAACCACGCACAGCCCACAAATTCCGATGGCCAATCCGATAAAGTGCAGCCTCTGCGGCAAGCCCGCGACGGTTCACCTTACGCAGATCATCAACAACAAGATCCACAAGGTGGACCTGTGTGAGGACTGCGCCAAGGCCAAGGGGGTGACCGACCCCAGCGGCTTCTCGCTGGCCGACCTGCTGCTCAAGGGGGCGCTCAACCCCGAGACGATCACCGAAGGCGAGGGCCATGGAGCCGAGTTGGTCTGCCCGAACTGCGGTTTCACCCAACAGGACTTCAAGAAGGTCGGTCGCTTCGGCTGCCCGAAATGCTACGAGGCGTTTCGCCCCATGCTCGTGCCCATGCTGGGCTCCATGCACAAGGGCGTGGCCCACTCCGGCAAAGTGCCGCAGCGGGCCCTCGACCGACGCTCCATCTACGAGCGATTGACCAAGCTCGAGATGGAACTCGACCTCGCCATCAAGACCGAGC
>DAOOFR010000255.1:0-3908 GCA_035415285.1 Opitutaceae bacterium | reverse complement strand
GCCCAACGAACGTTTCGAGGCGTTCACCCGGCGCGTGAGCCTGTGGAGCGACGGTACGATCAATCTCAACACCGTGCCCGACGCGCTGCTGCGCAGTTCCGGCCTGCTCGACGAGCGGCAGCTCGCCTCCCTCGGCCGGGCGCTCGACACGGTCGACGGCGACCGCGGCACGGCGGGCGCGCGCTACTACCGGTCGCTGGGGGAGCTGGCCGAGCAGGCGGGCGAACTCCCCCCGGCGGCGGGGCTGGGGGTGCAGACCAAGGTGCTCGGCATCGTCGTGACGGTGCGGGAGCGGCAGGCGGAGTTCCGGCTGCGGGCGGTGGTCCGCACGGACACGAGCGGCGGCCGGAGCGGGGCGGCCAGCGGCGGCGGCAACGGGGCGGGCGGCGCGAATACGACGAGCGAATACCCTTTCAAGTTTCTTGAGCTTGTGGAGGATCCCCCCCCCTTCTAGCATCGATGGCACGCAGCAAGTGCCCTGAACCACGTGGCGGCCCAATCTCCCAACCATCAACCAGCCGACGGCCGGCTGACCTCGGAACAACCGGTGCTTCCGGTGCCGGGGTGCCATTTCTTCACGACGTGCGCGCCCCTGCCGGCCGGCACAGCCGAGCGGGAACTGCCCGGACTGGCGGCGCTGGCGCTCGAGGCCGATTCGCCCTTCGCCGACGAGCAGCTTGCGCGCGGCTGTTACGCGGCGCGGGCGGCCGGCGGGCTCGTGGTCTTCGCGGCACTGCGCCGCAAGTTCGCCGCACAGCAGGAGACGTGGGCGCGGGCCGGGTTCGTGGTGCCGGACTTCGCCACCTGGCTGCCGCGCGCCGAGACGGCCTCCGGCATCGTGATTCTCGAGACGGCGGAGGCGGTCACCGCGCTGGAGTTCGCGCCGGGATCGGCCCTGCCGCGGCGGATCGTGAGCCGGCCGGTGCCGGCGGAACCGGGCGGGGAGGAGGGCGTGGCGCTGGCGCGCGAACGGGTGTTGGCCCGGATCGAACTCGGCGGACGCCGGGTGCGTCGCTACCGATTGAATGCAGTGCCGTGCACGGTGAAAGGCCGGCGCTTCCAGTTCAACTGGGAGCAGCAGGAGGGCTCCGCCGCGAAGCCCGAACCGGTGGTGCTCACGGCGGCGCAATTGTGGGCGATGGATGTGCGCGACCCCGCGTTCCTCCGCCAGAAGCGCCGCGACTTCCAGTGGAACCACCGCGCGTGGGGCGCGCTCGTCGGGCTCGGCGTCGCGGCGGCGCTGCTGGTGGTGGCCGAGTTCGGCCTGCTCGGCGGGCGGCTGCTCAACGCCGCGCGCGAGGCCCGGGCCGAGGCGCAGGCGCCGGCGGCGCGGCGGGCGGAGGCCGACAGCGACATCGTCGCCCGGCTCGCCGGCTACATCGACCGCAAGCCGCAACCGCTGGAACTGCTGGGGGCCGTCAACGACGTGCGGCCGCGCTCGATCTATTTCACCAAGGTCTCCGTCGAGGGCGGGCTGCAGATGGTGATCGAGGGGGCCACGAGTTCGCTGGCGGAGGTCAACGAGTTCGAGTCCGCCCTGCGGCGCGCCCCGGCGGTGGCCGCGGTCGAGGTGAAGAACACCCGCGCCCGCGAGGGCGGCGGCACCTTCCAGCTCATGTTGTCCTTCCGGGCCGGCGCGCCGCTTGCGCCCCAGCCGGCGACCCCAACCCCGACCCCGCGCACCCCATGAGAGGCTTCTTCTTCCGGCGCAGCTGGCGCGAGCGTATCCTCCTCCTGGTGGTGCTGGTGACCGGCGTCGTCATCTGGCTCGCCTCCGTGGTCGCCCGCGCGCGGGCGGCGCGCGACCAGTGGGCCGGCGTGGGGGTGCAGCTGCGGTTGCAGCAGGACTGGCTCGACCATGCCGCCGACATCCGGGAACAGCTCGACGGCCGCCTCGCCCAGGTGCAGGCGGGACGCTCGCTCAACGCCAACCAGCTCGTCGGCCAGCTCGACGCGGTGGTGAAACGCCACCGGTTCGCCTTCCGGCTCGACCCGCCGACGACCGAACGCAAGCCGCCGGTGGCGCTTCACAGCGTGGCGCTCTCGCTCGAGAAGACCGAGCTGGCGGCCTTCGGCGCCTTCGCCGACGACCTGCGGACCAGCCTGCCGCTGGTCAACATCGAGCAGGTCGTCCTCACCCCCGACCGCCGCAATCCCGCGCAGCTCGATGTGCGGCTCAAACTCTCCAGCCTCGAACTGCTTCCGTAACCGATCTGCGGAGTCCTCCGGCCCCGCCACTCCATCGTGCGTTTTCCCTCCATCATGAAACCCCGCCGCTTTCTGCTGCCGTGCCGCGTGGTCGGCGTGTCGGCCGTCCTCGCCCTGGCCGGGCTCGCGTCCCGCGCGGTGGCCCAGGGCGGCCCCGTGCCGATTCCCGTCGAGTCCAGCCCGCCCATGCCCATGCCGGTCACGGCCGCCCAACCGGCCACGGTCGCTTCGCCGGTCGGGTTCGCCCAGCCGGCTCCGCTGGTTGCGATCCCCCCCTCCGGCGACGGCGCGGCGATGATCGACAACATCAAGCTCAGCGACAACCCGCTCTCGACGGTGCTCGACCTGCTCGAGCAGCTCACCGGCCGCTCGGTCATCCGCCCGCAGCAACTGCCCACGCCGACGTTCACCTTCAACAGCCACGGCCCGATCTCGCGGCAGGACGCCATCATCGCGATCGAGTCGCTGCTCAGCCTGAACAACATCGCCGTCGCCCCGCTGGGCGAGAAGTTCATCAAGGTCGTCGTCATCACGAACATCCGGACCGAGGCGCCGGAGCTGGTGGTGGGCTCGCTGCGCGACCAGCCGCCCTCCGGCAAGATCGTCAGCCGGCTGTTCCGGCTCGAGTACCTCGACACGACGACCTTCCAGAACCAGGTGCAGCCGTTCCTCAGCCCGGGCTTCGGCGCGGTGGTGCCGTTCCAGAATTCGAACACGCTGCTGGTCACCGACACGATCTCCAACCTCCAGCGGCTCGAGTATGTGCTCGAGCAGGTCGACCGGCCGCGCGATCTCGTCACCCGCTTCTACACGCTCAAGTTCGCCCAGGCCCAGTCCGTGGCGGAGAAGATCAAGAACATGGTCGAGACGACCCGCACCGCCTTCAACCGGCCGGGCGCGGGCAGCTCCGCCGTCCCGATGCCTCCGGGCGCCCCCGTGCCGGTCAACGCCGAAGGCGGTGCCGGCGCCGGCGACGCCGCGGCCGGCCTGGGTGCGGCCCTGCTCTCGGCCAGCACCAGCATCAACTTCGACGAGCGCACCAACCAGGTCATCCTCGTCACGGACTCCGCGAGCGTGCAGTTCTTCCAGGACCTGATCGAGAAGCTCGACGTGCAGGCCGACCCCTCGACGCAGATCGCCGTCATCCAGATCCAGCACGCGCAGGCCACCGACGTGGCGGCGCTGCTCAGCACGTTCGTCAGCGGCGGGTCCACGCGCGGCGCCACAGCGGGCACGCGCACCACGCGCTCGCAGCGCAGCAGCGAGACCTTCCCCTCGCTCGGCCGGCGCAACGAGACTCCGGCCCCCGCGGCCTCCGCTTCGCCGGCCGCGGGCGTGGTCGGCGAGCGCAACTCCCAGTTCAGCGACTTCATGACCATCATCGCCGACGAGCGCAGCAACGCGATCGTCGCCTCCGGCACGCAGGACGATCTCAACCTCATCCGCTCGCTCATCAAGCAGATCGATGTCGTCCTGCCCCAGGTGCAGATCGATGTGCTGATCGCGTCGGTGACGCTCAACGACACCGTGCAGCGGGGCATCGACGCCTTCACCGGCATCAAGGTGGAGGGCAACAAGGTTATCGGCATCCTCGGCTCCGCCGCCGCCGGTTCCGCCGGCGCCGTCCCCGGGGTGACCGGGCCCGGGTTCGACATCTCGCAGATCCTCGTCGCCGGAAAACAATCGTTCACGGCCAACGT
>DAOOFR010000254.1:0-3917 GCA_035415285.1 Opitutaceae bacterium | reverse complement strand
AATAGCTCCAGAGCAGCAGCAGCAGCGCGGGAGCGAGAAACCACTGGAAACGTTCGCCGAGGCGGACGCTCTTGCGCTCCAGCAGGGCGCCCTGGCGGCCGCGCTCGACGGTCTGCTGGAGCAACGCGGGCAGGTCGAGCCAGCCGGAGGCCTCGGCGTAGGCGCCGCCGGTGGCGGAGGCGAGCTGCTTGAGCGTGGTCGGGTTGAGCTTCGACATGACGACGGCGCCGCGCTCGTCCTTCACGAAACCGCCGTCCTTGGCCGGGATGACCGAGCCGGCCTCGGTGCCGACGCCGAGCGTGATCACGCGGATACCGCGTTGCTTGACGGTCTCGAGCTGGGCGCGCCAGTCGTCGGTGAGCGCCTCGCCGTCGCTCAGGACGATGAGGTAGCGGTCGGCGCCGGCCTCGTTGGAGAACGCCTCAAGCGCGGCCTTGAGCAGGCGCGCGTAGTCGGTGCCGCCCTCGGGCAGGTAGTCGGGGTTCAGCGCCGGGAGGAACTCGCGCAGCACCTCGTAGTCGGGGCTGAGCGGGCACTGGAGAAACGCCGTGCCGGAGAACACGAGCAGGCCGACGCGTTCGCCCTTCAACCGGTCGAGCAGGCTCTCGACGAGCAGCCGGGCGCGGTCGAGGCGGGTGGGCTTCACGTCGCCGGCGAGCATGCTGCGGGAGAGGTCGAGGGCGAGGAGCACCTCGCGCGACTGGTCGAAGACGCGCTCCTCGATCTTGCCCCACTGCGGGCGGGCCAGGGCGACGACGAGCAGCGCCAACCCGAGCCAGAGGCGCCAGCGGCGCGGCTGGCGGGCGCCATGGCGGCTCGGGGCGAGTCCGCCCGGGCCGGCCCAGAGCCGCCGGATGCTCGGCCACGACTGCGCCTCGACGGCGAGGCGTCGTGCACGATCGGCGACGATCAGCACGGCCGGCAGCAGCAGGAGCCAAAGGAGGTGCGGGTGGGCGAAGGTCATCCGAAATGCGGACGGCGGAATGCGGATTGCGGAGTGGCCGCGGGGTGGGCGGGACGGCTCATGGGCGGACCTCCGGGCCAGCGCCGGCCGGTGCGGGCTGAAGCGCCGCACCACGCGCAGGCGCCGGGCGGTGCCCGAACGGCCAGCGGACGATCAGCGCGGCGGCGGCGAGGAGGAGCCCGCCGGGGACGGTGAACCACGCGAAGAGTTCCTCGGTGAGCAGGTACGACTTGGCCTGGAACTCGATCTTCTGCGAGCGATCGATGGCCTTGAAGGCGCTCTCGATCGTGCCCGTGTCCGTGGCGCGGAAGAACTCGGCGCCGGTTTCGCCGGCGATCGCCTGGAGCGTGCGCTCGTCGGTCTCGGTGTAGCCGGTGCGCATGCCGAGTTTGCGGCCATCGCGGTCGAAGACGGGGACCGGCACGTAGCCGGTGCGGCCGGTGCCGATCGTGTAGACGGGGATGCCGCGGCCCTTGGCGATCGCGGCGGACTGCAACGGCTCGAGCGCGCCCTTGTTGTTCACGCCGTCGGTGAGGAGCACGACGAAGGCGCCGAGGCGTTTGCCGGACTGTTCGCGCTTCGCCTGTTCGAGCCGCGTGAGCGCGACGCCGAGGCCGTCGCCGATGGCGGTGCCGTCCTCGATGAGGCCGACCTTGAGGCGCTCGGTCTGGCGGCGGAGCCAGTCGTGGTCGAAGGTGAGCGGCGAGAGCGTGTAGGCGCGGCCGGCGAAGACGACGAGGCCGATGCGGTCGTTGGGGCGGCGCTGGATGAACGCGTCGAGCACGGGCCGTAGGGCGTCGAGGCGGTTCATTCGGGTGCCGCCGCGCTCGTAGTCCTCGGAGAGCATCGAACCGGAGACGTCGATCGCGAGCACGAGGTCGTAGCCCTCCTTGCGCTCCTCCTGCCGTTGCTGGACGAACTGCGGCCGGGCCAGCGCGACGACGAGCAGCACGAGGCCGACCGCGGCCAGTCCGAGCGGCCAGCGGCTGACGACGAGGTGGCCGCCGTGTTGCCAGGCCCCGGCAAAGGGCACGACGAGCACATCGGCGCCGCGGCGCGAGCGCAGCCACCACAGCAGCGGGAGCAGGCCGAGCAGCCAGAGCCAGTGCGGGGAATGGAACGTGAAGTCCGACATCGGTCAGGCGGAGACGAACCAGGACGGATCGACCACGGATTTCACGGATGGGCACGGATGCCGAGAATCCAGATCCGTGAAGATCCGTGTGATCTGTGGTCCAATGAAAACACCCTCCGCAACACCCATGGCATCGCGCTGTACCCGCGGAGAGAAGGTGTGTATCGCGGTTCTCATGCGGCCATGCGGGCGCGGAAATAGCGGACGACGGCGTCGAGCAGGTCGTCCTGCGTGCTCACGACGAGGCGGGAGAGCGTGTCGGGCTGGAGCGTGCGCAGCGCCTCGTCGCGCTCCTGGCGCCAGGCGGCGTGCTGGGCGCGCTCGGCGGCGTTGCGGGGATTGAGGACGACCACGCGGCCGGCGAGCGGATCGTAGGCGCCGAAGGGGGCGGAGTCGGGCAAGTCGCGGTCCCACGGATCGTCGACGCGGAAACACATCGGCTGGTAACGGCGGCGAATCACGGCCCAGCCGTCGGGCGCGGGGCGCGGCGGGAAGTCGCCGAGCCAGAGCAGGATGCTGTGGCGCGGGGCGGCGCGGGCGATGAACTCCCAGGGAATCGGCGTCTCGTGGCGGGCGCCGAGCGCCGGCGCGGGACGGCCGAGCAGACCGGCGGCCATATTCATGATTTGGCCACGGCCGCGCACGGGCTGGGTGAGGTGGTGGCCCTCGGGTGTGACGTGCACGAGGCCGACGCGGTCGCGGTTGGCGGCGCCGAGCAGGGCGATGAGGCCGGCGAGTTCGAGCAGCGCCTCGCGCTTGGTGCGGCCGGCGGAGCCGAACTGCAGCGAGGGCGAGTCCTCGAAGAGGATCAGGACGGTGACCTCGCGCTCCTCGACGAACTTCTTGCGGTAGGGTTCGCCGAGGCGCGCGGTGACGTTCCAGTCGATGTCGCGCACATCGTCGCCGAACTCGTACTTCACGACCTGGTCGAACTCCATGCCGCGCCCGCGGAAGGTGGAGCGGTACTCGCCGCTGAGCACGGTCTCGACCGCGTGTTTCACGCGCCACTCCAGGCGCCGCAGGGCCGCGAAGGACGTGGCGGAATGGGCGATGGGCGATGGGTGATGGGTGATGGGCAGCATGAACTAGCGTCCTGCTTGGTTGCTCTGCTGGTCGCGCTTGTCGCTGAAGAAGGGGATCAGGAGTTCTTGAGCACGGAGGCAGTCGTCATCCGACACCCAAAGTGCGAATGGGCCGGTCCACCCTTTCGGATCATAGCTGGCTTGGTCCGGTTCCTTGCGGACTTCGAACAACACCCCGCGCTCTCGAAGTCTCGAGGTGGCACCGGAGATTTCCTGCTCTGAGAAAGAGCCAAAATACATCCAAGTGTCGTCAGAATCGCTCTCCCCATATCCCGGGACATTCATGATCGGATGTCCGCCTTTTACGCTGCCGGGACCGGGACGGACTTGAGGAGGTCGCGGATGATGGCGTCGGGGGTGAGGCCTTCGGCCTCGGCTTCGTAGGTGAGGCCGATGCGGTGACGGAGGATGTCGGGGGCGAGTTCCTGGACGAGGGCGGGCGTCACGAACTCCTGGCCACGCATCCAGGCGAGGGCACGGGCGGCTTGCAGGAGCGCGAGCGAGGCACGGGGCGAGGCGCCGAACGTCAGCTTGCGCTGACGGTTTAGGTTGGAAGTTGAAGATTGAAGATCCGGAGCGCCGGGCAAGGCGGGTGGGCTGCTGAAGTTTCCGGTCTCCGGTTTCCGGGTTCCGGTTTCGGCGCTCTGTCCGGCGAGTTCGCGGGTGCGGCGCACGAGCGAAAGGATGTAGCCTTGGACGGCGGGGGAGGCGTGGATGGCGTCGACTTGTTTGCGCA
>DAOOFR010000253.1:0-3932 GCA_035415285.1 Opitutaceae bacterium | reverse complement strand
CGCGCGCGCACCTCGATCTGCTCGGCCGCCTCAGCCGGTTGTTGAGCAGCCGCGGCGTGCTGCGTGAACTGGTGCTCCAGGGCGCGCCGGACGAGGAGATCTTCAAAGCCATCGCCGCAGCCGAGACCGCGGCGGGCTCGCCGGGTGGGGACGTGCGCAAGTCGTGAAGGCCCGTTTCCTGTTTGTCGGTGGGGTGCCGCGCGCCCGTAGGTCGTCCCTTCAGGTCGCCGGTCCGGTGTGGTCTCGAATCGGCGGATTCGGCGGAGCTGGACGGGGCGGGCTGAAGCACCGCCCGACGCGCAGGCGCAATGCCGTACCGGAGGACGACTCCCCATGATCGTCGGTGTATCGCTTTCGGTCGCCGCGCTGGGGCTTCTGGCCGGCATGGTTCTCGGGCGGCGCCATTCGCGTGCGTGGCTGGGCGCGACGCTCGTCGCCACGGCGGCGTCGCTCGCGGCGGCGCTCACGATTCTGCTCGGTTTCGCTCCGCCGTGGGAATGCAGCGGCGGATTCCGGCTCGGCGGCGAGTTGCCGCACCTGCGGCTCGATGCGGTCAGCGCACTCTTCCTCGCCCTGTTGTCGGTCGTGGGCGGCGCCGGCGCGGCCTACTCGCGCGACTACTGGAGCGATCACCACTATCCGAAGTCGGCCGGGCGCGGGCGTTTCTGGTGGTGCGGTCTCGTGCTCATGATGGGGCTGGTGCTTCTCGAGGCCAACGGCCTGCACTTCCTCATCGCATGGGAGCTGTTCACCCTTTGTGGCTACATGCTGATCACGCTGGAGAACCGCGGGCGGAAGGTGCGCGCGGCCGGCTGGCTCTATCTTGCGGCCTCGCATGCGGGCACGCTCTGCCTCTTCGCGTTCTTCTCGTTGGTGGCCTCCCGGACGGGCAGTTGGGAACTCGGCCCGCAACTGCGCGAGTGCGCGGCGCTGGCGCCGCTGTTCTGGCTGGCGTTGGCGGGCTTCGGCGTGAAGGCCGGCGTCTTCCCTCTGCACGTGTGGTTGCCGTCCGCGCACGCCAACGCCCCGAGCCACGTCTCCGCGATCCTCTCGGGCGTGGCGATCAAGATGGGCGTGTACGGGATCGTGCGGTTCAGCGGCTGGCTGCCGACGCCGGCGCAGGCCGGCTGGGTCGTCATCGCGCTCGGCGCGGTCGGGGCGCTCTTCGGCATCGCCTTCGCCTTCGCGCAGAGCGACCTCAAACGCCTGCTGGCCTACTGCTCGGTGGAGAACGTCGGCGTGATCCTGATCGGTCTCGGTGCGGCGCTGCTCGGTGCGGCGCACGGCGACGCGGTCTGGGGGCGGCTCGCGCTCGTCGGCGCGCTGCTGCACGTGTGGAACCACGGACTGTTCAAGGCGCTGCTGTTCTTCGGCGCGGGCTCGGTGCTCCACGCCACGGGTACGCGCGACATGAGCCGGCTCGGCGGCCTGTGGCCAAAGATGCCGTGGACGGCGTCGCTGTTCGCGCTCGGCGCCCTCGCGGTCTCCGGGCTGCCGCCGCTCAACGGTTTTGTCAGCGAATGGCTGATCTATCTCGGCCTCTTCGAGGCGGGCATCGCGCACAGTCCGGCGGCGTGGGCGGCGATGCCGGTGGCGATCGTGCTGGGCATGGCCGGGGCGCTCGCGCTGGCGAGCTTCGCCAAGGCCGGCGCGCTGACCTTCGGCGGCGCTCCGCGCACGAAACGTGTGGCGCACGCGCACGAGGGCGGCAGGTGGATGATCGGCCCGATGCTTGTGCTCGGCGCCGCGTGCGTGGCGATCGGTCTCGCGCCGGCGTTGCTCTGGCCGGTGGTCGGCCGCGTGGCCGGCGCGTGGAATCCCGCCTGGGCTGTGGCCGACGCCGCGCCCGTCCAGCTCGCGACGCTCGGCGGCGTGCATGTCGTGCTGGCGCTGCTGCTGCTGGCGGCGGTGCTGTTCCTCCTGCGCCGTTCGCTCGCCAACGGGCTGCGGCGCGGCTTGACCTGGGACTGCGGTTACGCGGCCCCGACCGGGCGCATGCAGTACACCGCGGGTTCGTTCTCCGGGATCGCCGCCGGCTGGTTCTTCTGGCTGTTCCGGACCGAGCAGAAGGTGCAACGCCCGCACGGTCCGCTGCCGGGCGGCGCGCGGCGGGTGGAACGGGTGCCGGAGACGGTCCTCGAGAAGCTGATCGGTCCGGCGGGCGCGGGCGTGCTGCGCGTCTCGACGGCGGTGCGGCGGCTGCAGCACGGCCGGTTGCAGTCCTATATCCTTTATCTGGTGGCAGGGTTGGCCGCGATGACCCTGCTCGTTTTCCTGGAGGGCATGCTATGATCCTGACGATTCTCTACGGCATTCTCCGCCTCGCGCTGTGGCTGCTGCTCGCGCCGTTGCTGCCGGGCATCATCAACAAGGTGAAGGCCTGGGTCGCCGGGCGGCGCGGGCCGCCGGTGCTGCAGCTCTACTACGACCTCGCGCGCCTCTGGCGGAAGGGCGTGGTGCTGAGCACGCTCGCCTCGCCCGGTTTCCTCGCCGCCCCGGCGGTGGGGTGGGTGGCGATCGTCGGCGCGGCGCTGTTGCTGCCGCTCGGGCCCGCGGGCGCGGTGCTGGGCTTCCGCGGCGACGTGCTGTTGCTGATCTACCTGCTTGCGCTCGCGCGGTTCTGCACGGTGTGGGCGGCGCTGGAGACGGGTTCGGCGTTCGAGGGCATGGGCTCGGTGCGCGAGGTGAGCTACGCGGTGCTGACCGAGGCCGCGATTCTCGCGGCGGTGCTTTCGCTGTGCGTGCACAACCGCGGGCTGGCGCTGACGGAGATCCTGGCGCCCTCGGCCGGTGCCGGCGCGACGCTGCTGGCGGCGGGCCTGTTCACCGTGCTGCTGGCGGAGAACTGCCGCGTGCCGTTCGACGATCCCAATACCCATCTCGAACTCACGATGATCCACGAGGCGATGATCCTCGACCACAGCGGGCCGCCGCTGGCGGCGATCCTGCACGGGGCCTCGGTGAAGCTGCTGCTGTTCTCGGTGCTGCTCGTGCAGGCGGTGCTGCCGATCGGCGCGTTCGCGCCGTTGACCGGGATCGGCGTGCTGGCCGGCGGCGTGCTGGCGACGACGGTGGGCGTGGGCCTGGTGGAGTCGTTGCTGGCGCGGTTCGCGTTCAAACAGGTGCCGTTTCTGCTCACGCTGGCGTTTCTCCTGTGCCTGTTCGCGCTGCTGGTCGCGTGGAAAGGCGGTGCGGCGTGAGGACGGAAGACCTGAATGTTAACCACGGATCACACGGATCGGCACGGATGGTCGGATCGGACAATCCGTGTTCATCTGTGAAATCCGTGGTCTCCCAATCCATCTTCCCATGAACGGTACCCTCAATCTCCTGATCGGCCTGACGATGGGGCTGAACCTCATGGCGCTGGGCAGCAGTCGCATCCCGTCGCTCATCCGGGCGATGTCGGTGCAGGGCGTGGTGCTCGGCGTGATGCCGCTGCTCATCGAGCACCTCTTCGGCTGGGAGGCGATGCTGCACCACTGGCCGGTGCTGCTCGTCGCCGTAGCCACGATCACCGTGAAGGGCATCGTCATCCCGCGGTTGCTCAACCGCGCGATGCGCGCGGCCAACATCGACCGCGACATGGAGCCGCTCGTCGGTTACGTGCCCTCGATCCTGCTCGGCGCGGGCGGCACGATCGCCGCGATGGCGCTGGCCCGGTCGCTGCCGTTGCTGCCCGAGCACTCCGGTTCGCTGCTCGTGCCGGGCGCGCTCGCGGCGGTGCTCACGGGCTTTGTTCTCCTCATCGGCCGCACCAAGGCGATCTCGCAGGTCTGCGGCTACCTGATCCTGGAAAACGGCATCTACCTCTTCGGCCTGCTGCTCATCCACGCCACGCCGCTGCTGGTCGAGGCCGGCATCCTCCTCGACCTCACCGTGGGCGTCTTCGTCATCGGCATCATCGTCGACCACATCCAGCGCGCCTTCGA
>DAOOFR010000252.1:0-3985 GCA_035415285.1 Opitutaceae bacterium | reverse complement strand
GCCATCGCCGCATGACTCAAATCACCAAGCCTCCGCCAAACCCGGGGCGGTTCAAACCACTCCGGCGGTGCGTATGAGAAGGCGTGTCCACTGAGCCCGCGCACCATGAAGAGGTTCAAACGGGAATACTGCATTCTTCCTGCCCTGGAGCTTCGCCATTGTGGACGGCATGGCCGGACCAGCCGATATTCAGCCTACGCGATTCCGCCAAGGGCGCAAATATCGAAGTTTGAATTTATCAATGTCTTTGCCGGGTATGGCAAAGATTCTAGACAACTGCCCCCATTGACCTAGTCGTTCGGGCCAATCTGTGATTCGATGGCTCTGTTGAGGAGGAGCCATGAAGCAGCTTGGGTTTTTCGATCTGCCGGATCACTTGAAGCGGCTTTCGGAGGCGGGCGATCCGCTGGATTGAACCGCCCCAGGTTTGGCGGAGGCTTGGTGATTTGAGTCATGCGGCCATAGCGGATTGTGCGAGGGCTGCATAGTAGTTGGCCTCGGCCTCGGCGGGCGGGATGTTGCCGATGGGTTCGAGCAAGCGTTGATTGTTGAACCAGTCGACCCATTCGAGTGTGGCGATCTCGACTGCCGCGAAGGTTTTCTACGGTCCCCGTCGGTGGATCACCTCAGTCTTGTACAGGCCGTTTCGCGTCTCGACTAAAGCATTGTCATAGGAATCGCCGATGCTGCCGACCGATGGGCGGTTGCCGGCCCGACGTCATTGCCGGGGCAGCCATTCGGGATTTGGATGGCGCGGTCATTGGCGAAATCGTTGTCGACATCGGTGGCGAGGTGCGCTCCCGTCGCTCAAGGCGTGCCGGTGTCACCCCTGCCGCTCGCCTCGATGCGGACGGCGACATCGACCGGCTTGGCTGTGAACGGTGCCGAGGTGACGATGACGCGCGCACCGGCCGTGACATAGGCGGCGGCGTTCGCGGCATCGATCCCGCCGGCGGCGGCGACGATCGCAAGGGGCGCTGCCGCGCGCAGCTTCGTTGTGAGATCGGCAACCATCTCGGGTGTGAACTTCTCGGTTTGGATGACATCGGCGCCCGCTACGGCCCATGTCAGGCCCTCGTCAACGGATCCGACTTCGACAACCACCTTCTTCTCCGGTGCGCCGCGGCGAGCCATCGACACAACGGCTTCCGGCGACCACGCAGCGAGAAAAACCCGATGTTCGGCGAAGATGAGAATGGTTTCGGAAAGGCCGAGGCGGTGCGGGACGCCGCCGCCAGCGACGAGTGCGGCGATCGAGAGCGCCTTTGCACCCGGTATGGTCTTGCGCGTTCCGGCGATGGTCACCCAGGGATCGACGGCACGCGCCGCCGTGACGATGGCCCGCGTTGCCGTCGCGATCCCCGCGGCCGTCTCGATCAGGACTTGCGCCATCTTCCAGCCGCGGTGCAGGGCCGCCGCCGATCCCGAAGCGCAAAGGATCGGCGCGCCCGCGGCGAGTGATTGGCCGGACGCGGCCGAGACCTCGACCGCGCACCCCGCGCGCGCCAACAGCCGCGCTGCATCCTCGACCGCGGCGACCACCATCGGCCGACGGGCGGCGAAGGTCATCGTTCCGGAAAGGTTGCCGATCCCGAGGACGCCGGTGGTCAAATCACCGAACGGGAGATCCTCGGCGAGCAGGATATCGAGACTGGCATCGGAGAGCGTGGGCACGTGTTGGGGCAGAAAGGGCATCGGCGGTGAGAATCCCATTTCAATTGGCGGCACGACGGATGCGTCCCAACGCCGCGCGCGGCTCGCCGGTCCCGCCGTCGAAACAGAACGGAAAATCGGGGCCGACGCCACAGTTGGGTGTCTTATAGAGGCGAAGGCCGTCGCGCGCACACAGTTGCCGCATGGACACCTCGAAGAACGCGCCCCGCTTAGGCGCCGGGCAGGTGATCGCGGGATGGGCGAGGGGCGTCGCCCAGTCTGCGAGGGACGTTCACCGTTGGTCGGACCTGCTCCGTGCGCCCTGCGGAGTGCCATGGCTGCCGCAGCGGATGGAATCACTCCGAGCCGCTCCGCACCATGCGCTTCGCGATGTGTCCAACCGGCGACAGGCAGGCGATGCGCTCTGCTTTACTTCGGCTGCGCATGAATCGGAAAACTGAACAAACCCGGATAATCAGGAGTTCCCAGCCTCACTTGTGTTCTCGCGGCGCGGACGCAGTTCTGGCGCCCCTTCCGTTGCTTCCGGCTGCGGGATCATCCCCGCGTCATCGAAGCGCCGTGAACTTTGCACGAAGAGACGCGCCTCGCCTTCGCTCAAGCCCAGGCTTCTCAGAGCGTACCCCATCATGCCCAAGGCCAGTTCCCGCTCCGCCAGCACCGCGAGGCCGATCCCCTCTTGTTCCAAGTGAGCGAGTTCGACCTCGCTGTGGGTGCGAACGACAGTGTCGATCTCGGGGTTAACCTTGCGGGCGAGGTTGAGCATTTGCCGCGCGGCACTGGCCTCGGCGGTGGCAATGATCAGCAAACGCGCGCGATCGATGCCGGCGACCGTCAGAATTCCAGGTGCTGTTGCGTCGCCGAATACGACATGCATACCGTGCGTGCGCAGATGCTCGACGAGCTGGCGGTCACGCTCGACGACGACAAAAGGCAACTCCCAGACGTTCAGTGCCCGAGCAATCGCCTCGCCAACCCGGCCGCAGCCGATGATGACGGCGTGATCTCGCATCTGGCCGAGCGTCCTCCCCTCGCTCGTCGCCACATTCGCACCAAGATCCCGCCGCTCCAAACGCCGCAGCAATCCGGGCCGCCGCTGCAGCCACGCTGTCAATCTGTCGAAGGTCGAAAAAACGAAAGGATTGAGCGTAATCGACAGCAACGCACCGGCGATGATGAAGTTCTTGCCCGCCTCCGGGAGCAAACCGAGTGTCACGCCAAGCGCCGCGAGGATGAACGAGAACTCACCAATTTGTGCAAGGCTCGCCGACACGGTCGACGCTGTGGCCACGGGTCGCCCGAGGGCAAGGACGATGGCAAAGGCAGCAATCGACTTGCCAAAGATGATGACCAGCACCACGGCCGCAACTGACCATGGATCCTGAAACAGGATCGACGGATCGAACAGCATGCCGACGGATATGAAGAACAACACCGCGAATGCGTCCTGCAGCGGCAGCATATCGGCCGCGGCTTGATGGCTGAGGTCGGACTCGCTGAGGACGATACCGGCAAAGAAAGCGCCGAGGGCGAACGAGACGCCGAACAAATCGACCGCGACGTAAGCGATTCCGAGTGCGATTGCCAGCACGGAAAGGGTGAACAGTTCACGTGAACCGGCTCGGGCAACCATCGCGAGAAGGCGGGGGATCAGCCGTCTCCCGACCACCAATACCAAGAGGACGAACATCGCAACCTTGCCCAGCGTAATGGCGAGGGAGAGGGCAATGTCGTTCCAGCCGGTCAAGCGTGCCGTTGGCCTCCATCGTGTCGAGCGTCTGCAAGAGCCCGCCGGCTTCGTCCTTGGCGGCCGTGAAGGCGCCCGCATCGCCGATCTTGCGCAGAAACCGGGTCCAGTGGTCTTCAATGTTGGAGAGTTTGCCGCCCCAGGTGGCGGACAGCTTGTCCATAGCGCCGGCATACTTGTCGTTGAAGATGCCGGCCAGCGTCGCCTGGATCATCGCGCGGCTGTTCGCTTGCGCGACCGCCGTCATCGTCTGGCCCGCCTTGGTGTATTCGTAGGTGATCTTGCCGCCCTCGACCTTGGCCTTGATGCCAAACTCCTTCAGGCGCTCGTTCTCGCCCGTCACGGCATCGGCGATCGCCTCAATCGCCTGCATCAGCGGCTTATCCATCGCCGCTGCGGTGTCGCCCAGCGTCTTCAAGAGGCCGCCCGTTGGCTCCAGCCCGTAGGCCCGCATCTTGACAAAGGCCTCGGTGACGGCCGCCAGATCGTAGGGGGTCTTAGCCGCGAACTGTTCGGCCCATTTGAGGGCGTTTTGCGCTTTCGCGGCTGAGCCCTCCGTCGTCGCCA
>DAOOFR010000251.1:0-4031 GCA_035415285.1 Opitutaceae bacterium | reverse complement strand
CATGGGAGGAAGAAGTAGTGAGTAGCGAGTAGCGAGCAGGTGGCAAAGCCAGATCCGGAGCCGAGACAAATAGCAGTAGCGACCGCCCCGAATCGGAAAGAATAGGCGAGGGTCGATCGACTCGCTACCCACTACTCGCTCCTCGCTACTCTCCGCGCGCGCTCACGTCGCCGTCTCGGTGAAGCGCTGCTCGCGGATGACGGTGATCTTGATCGTGCTGGGATACTGAAGCTCGTCCTCGATGCGCTGGCGGATCTTCGTGGCGATCTCGCGCGCCTCGCTGTCGCCCACCGCGCCCGGCGCCACGACCACGCGGACCTCGCGGCCGGCCTGGATCGCGTACGCCTGCTGCACGCCGGGCAGGTCGAGGGCGATGCGTTCGAGGCGCTGGAGGCGCTCGATATAGGCGGCCATCGACTCGGCGCGCGCCCCGGGCCGCACGGCGGAAAGGGTGTCGGCGAGCACGACGATGCCGGCGTAGAGGCTTTCCGGTTTCACCTCCTCGTGGTGCGCGGCGATGGCGTTGACGATGACGGGGGCCTCGCCGAAGCGGCGGGCGAACTCGGCGCCGATGTGGGCGTGGCTGCCCTCGAGCTCGGCCTCGATCGCCTTGCCGAGGTCGTGGAGCAGGCCGGCGCGCTTGGCCAACTGGGGATCGAGCCCGAGTTCGGAGGCGATGAGCGAGGCGAACTGCGCGACCTCGATCGAGTGGTCGAGCACGTTCTGGGCGAAGGAGTGGCGGAACTGCAGCCGGCCGAGCACCTGGAGAATCTCGGGGTGGATGCCGCTGAGCTTGAGCTTCTGCACGGCCTCCTCGGCCGCCGCGAGCACATGGGTGTTGATCTCCGCCTGCGCGCGATGGACCTGGTCCTCGATGCTGGCCGGGTGAATCCGTCCGTCGGCGACGAGCGCCTGCAACGCGATCTTGGCGACCTCGCGGCGCACCGGGTCGAACGACGAGATGAGCACCATGTTCGGCGACTCGTCGATGAGGAGCGTGACGCCGGTCGACGCCTCGAAGGCTTTGATGTTGCGGCCCTCGCGACCGATGATGCGGCCCTTCATCTCGTCGTTGGGCAGCTGGACGATCGTGGCCGTCACATCGTGCGCCGGCTGGCTGGCCATGCGCTGCATGACGGCGAGCAGCACGCGCTTGGCCTCGGCCTTCAGGTCGGCCTCGGAACGGTCCATGACCTCCTTGCGGAACTGGCGCAGGTCGTCCTGGCACTCGATCATGACCTCGTCGCGCAGCGCCTTCCTGATCTCGGCGGCGTCGAGGTGGGAGATCTCCTCCAGCCGTTGGCGCAGGCTCTTGGACTGGGCGCGGACGGAATCGCGGGCCTGCTTGATCGCGGCGGCCTCGCGCCCGAGACGATCCTGCCGGGCCTCGAGCTGGAAATCGAGCAACGCGAGCGATTCCTCGTGGTTGCGGATCTCGCGCAACTTCACGTCGACCTCGATCTCGCGGCGGTCCTGCTCGCGCTGGAACTCCGCGCGCCGGGCGTGGAGCTCCTCCTCGGTCTTCGCCCGTATCTCGGAACCGGCGACCTGCGCCTCGCGCTTGGCGAGTTCGACCAGGTTGGCGGCCCGCTCGCAGGCCACGCGCCGGCTCTGGCGCTGGAGAAACCACGACAAGGCAAAGCCCGCGCCGGCGCCGGTGAGCGCCGCGAGGGCAAAGGTCCATGCAGTTGTTTCGCCGAGTGGGCTCAAGAGAATGCCGTCGGATGGGACAGTCGGAGGGGCGGAACCGTAGGGTCGGGCGCACAAAGCGCAATCTTTCTCCCGGGCCGGTGCGGCGCGAGGGCGCCCGCAGCGGGCGCGCGGGCACGGCGGGGCGGGGGCCGACCCGTGTCGGCGCGGCCCGGTTACGCTGTCCGCTCGACGGCAACAGGGTCCCGCGGATTTCGCCGGCGGCGCGCCAGCGCGGCGTTGCAGTGCGGCCCGGGTTCGGATCCACTCGCCGCCAACCGGTGAAAGAAGCGCTGCGTCCAGGCCTGTTGTCGTTCCTCAAGGTCGCCACCCACCAGAATTGGGACTGGGTGGGGCCGTTGGCCGTGCTGGCGCTGTCGACGATCGGGTTGTGTTTCATCTACAGCGCACAACTCGCGACCGGACTGAGCCAGTGGAAGATCCAGATCGGCTGGTTGGTCGCCGGCGGGATCCTCTACACCGCCGTCTCGCTCATCGACTACGAGTTCTGGCTGAAATACGCGCACTGGGTCTATGTCGTCTCGATGTTGTTCCTGATCGCGGTGCTCGTGCCCGGCATCGGCAGCGAACGCTACGGCGCCCAGCGCTGGATCGACTTCGGTCCGGTGTCGTTCCAGCCCTCGGAGCTGGCCAAGCTCGCCACGCTGCTGATCTGCGCCAGCATCCTGGCGCGCAACAAGATCGGCTCCGTCAAACCCTCCTTCCTCGTCCTCGGGAAATTGGCCCTTGCTGTGGCTCTTCCCATGATCTTGATTCTGCTTCAGCCGAACCTCGGGACGGCGCTCGTGATTCCCCCTATGGTCGTTTCCTTGTTGTATGTCGCGCAACTGCCGCGGCGCTTCTTCATCGCTGCCATCGTGCTCTTCGCACTGTTGGCAACGGTGCTGACCGTCGACATGGTGCGCTACTACAACTTCATGACGGAGAACAACCTCTCCTTCATCCGCGACCGTGGGCAGTACGAGCCGCATTCCTGGCTGCCTCTGCTTCACGATTACCAGCGCAATCGTATCCTCGCCACCGTCGACCCCGAACGCATCGATCCGAAAAACATCGGTTGGAATCTCCGCCAATCGCTCATTTCGGTCGGTTCCGGCGGATTCACGGGTAAAGGCTGGACGGAAGGCACTCAGGCCCAACTGGGCTACTTGCCCCCGACAGTGGCCCACAACGACTTCATATTCTCCGTGCTGGCGGAGGAGAAAGGCTTTCTGGGAAGCCTTACGGTGATCGCTCTTTTCGGCGTCGTGCTCATGAACGGCGTGCGCATCGCGGGTCAAGCCCGCGACCGCTTTGGCACCTACCTCGCACTCGGGGTCTCGGTGATCATTGCGATGCACGTCTTCGTCAACATTGGCATGACGATCGGATTGATGCCCATCACCGGACTGCCGCTTCCCTTCCTTAGCTACGGTGGTTCCTTTGTGCTCAGCTGTTGTCTGCTGCAAGGCTTGGTGCAGAGCGTCTACCGGTTCCGGAAGAACTTCTAGTCCCCAACTTCCGGCCCCGCGCGCCCGCATCGGCCAGTCGCACAGCGCCTGCCGCCCCAGGGAATCCCGTCCAATGACAGGACACCGCACCCAATGAGCGATCAATCCAACGTCCAACCCACCGACGTTAACAAACAACTCGACGAAGAACTTGCCCAACCGCCCAGCGACAAGAACGCCGAACGCGTCGATCCCGCCGCCATCAAGCAGGAGGCGGCCGAACGCGCCAAACAGCGCCCGCTGATCCAGAAGATCCTCTCCATCTTCCAGAAGAAGGAGAAGGGCACCTTCCGCGAGCTCATCATCAACTCGGAGCCGCTCGAGAAGCGCGTCGCGCTCCTCGCCGACGGCATCCTCGACAAGTTCGAGATCGAACGCGAATCCGACGACCGCATGGTCGGCGGCATCTTCAAGGGCCGCGTCAAGAACCTCGATCCCGGCCTCAAGGCCGCGTTCGTCGACATCGGCTTCACCAAGAACGCGTTTCTCCACTACTGGGACATCCTCCCCGCCGCCGCCGACTCCTCGGTCGAGGTCGTGCGCGTCAACCGCTCCTCCAAGCAGTCGGACAAGGCCAAGGTCACCCTCAAGGACATCCCCGGCCTCTATCCGCCCGGCACCGAGATCGTCGTGCAGGTCACCAAGGGCCCCATCGGCACCAAGGGCCCGCGCACCACGACCAACCTCTCCCTGCCCGGCCGCTTCCTCGTGCTGATGCCCTACTCCGACCAGTGCGGCATCTCCCGCAAGATCGAGGACCCCAAGGAGCGCCAGCGCCTCAAGAAGATGCTCCAGGAACTCACCATTCCCGAGGGCATGGGCGTCATCGTG